>JACDBB010000106.1 GCA_013695145.1 Euzebyales bacterium | reverse complement strand
GCACCTGGCCGGTCCAGTGGAACGACAGCGGCACCAGCCAGGGCCGTCCTTCGCTGGCGGTGGTGATCCAGAGATCGTTGTCCTGCTCAAGACGCACGAGCGTGTCCGCCGCCCGCTGCTGCGTGCTGCGGAGGTCTTCGCCGGGCATGCCTGCTCCCCTCTTCTTTGGATCGAGCGCTCGGGCGGGATGGGGGGCCCGATTGACGCGCGACCATCGTGCAGGCTCAAGTGCGCTTCAAGTCAAGCCGGCCACAACCGAGGCGGGATATCCCACGCGGTGCGCTGTCGCGGGCTGGGTCACCACTCCGAGGGCGCGGACCGCGATGGTGCGCCGAGGATGACGTCGTTCAGCACCTCCGTCAGCGCGATCCGGAACCGTCGATTTCCACGTGACGTTCCGGGGAGCCGAGGACTGCGAACACTGCTCCAGCGTCGCAAGTGACATCGACGGTCACCGTGAGGTGATCCCGGCTACTCCCGCTCGTGACGGCGGACAAGGTAGTCGTCGACCCACGCCTGGGAGGTGCGCCACTGACCGTCGGCGCCCTTCTGAGCCTGCAGTCGGCCGCGCGTGGCCGCGGCCCGCAACGCGGTCGCCGAGACCTTCGGCGAAGCGAGCGCCGCCAGCGGCACCAGCCGGGCGGGCCCAGCCACCGCTGGGTACACGAACCGGTGAAGGTTGTCGAGGACGGACCGGGCGATCAGCTCGCCCAGCTGACCGAAGGTGCCCGAGTCGGCGGCGCGGAGCGCCTTGAGGTAGCGGTCGCGGTCCGGCTTGAAGATGATCGCTGGGGGATACCCGAGGCGGACCAGCAGGAGGTTCAGCGTCAGGCGCCCTGCACGGCCGTTGCCGTCGAGGAAGGGATGGATCTGCTCGAATCGGGCGTGTGTCTGCGCGAGCCGCTCCGGCAGCGGTACATCGTCCTCGTCGGACAGCAAGCAGGTCGCCGCTGTCCAGTCCGTTATCTCCTGAGCAACGGATGGGTGGGGAGGCGGGACCATGCCGCCGGGGAACGGGTGGATGTCGTGCTGACGGAAGCCGCCCGGTGCTTCGGCGGCGGTCGCCTCCGGGTGCGGCGCAACATCCCACACTGGTGTCATGGCCATGCGGTGCACCTCGCGCAGCTCGGTGACCGTGACCAGTTGGCCCTGGTCGTAGGTCGGTTCGAGCGCCTGGCTGTATACCCACTCGGCTGCGTCGGCGTAGCCCTTCACCTCCATGTACTCCCGCAGCTCCTTGCCTCCCACCGCCTTGCCCTCGTCGAGGAGGGTTCGCACCTGGATCAGCGCGAGCGTGTTGCCCTCGATCGCGGTCGAGTTGTGCGCTTCGAGGTGCCAGATGTCGTGCCACACGGCTCGAGCCTCGGACGGCGCGGGCAAGCCTCCGAGCCGGTCGCTCAGCTCCTCGACCGCTGCGGTCAGCCGCTGATACACCGCGGACCGGCTCGGTCGTCCGCGCCTCGTCATCCGGTGCCCATCATCCTGTCCCTACCGCATCCCGCGAAGTTGTTCGCTTGGCGCGAAACTAAGCGTACCGTTCAACTTGCGGGGCGGGTGCCGAACTGCTGGCCTAGAGGCTCCAGACCGCGTTGGCTTGGTTGGGCAACTCGTTCGTCTGCACGCACAGCCCCAGCGTCTACACCGTGACCGAGGCGCGCTCGTCGGCCAGGCGCCTCACCCGAGCCGGCCCGGCGCCGCGGAGGCGGCGCGGATCTCGATCACGTGCAGGTCGCGCCGCCCGCACGGGCGCGCCACCCCGCTGGTGACGGTCCCCTCGACGGTCCAGGTGCAGGTGACCTGCGCCGGCCACCGCCCCTTGGTGTGGTAGGTGTGCCGCGCGGCGACCTCGCCGCCGTCGGGCCGCAGCGGGTCCACCGCCACGCCGGGCGCCGTGGCCACATACCTGCCCGGCACCGAGTCGGCCACGTCATAGCGCCAGCGGGTGATCCGCGCCCGGTAGCTCACCGGATCGGGCGCGGGCAGCAGCGCGCAGTCGGTCGCCACCACCCCCGGCAGCACCGGCGACACCCACGACACCTGTGCGGTGCCCGTCCGCCAAAACCACGACTCCATCCCGCTGACCCCATGGGTGTCCCCATGATCGGGATTGGTGTGCAAGCGGCCATCGTCGGGCAGCGCCACCTGCCCCAGATCGGGCGCCACCCGCGACGGCGGCACGAACGCGCACCCCACCGCAGCGCCCGGCGACCCGCCCCCGGCCGTCGGCGATCTCCGCCCGCCCGTCCTCGCCCCTGCGGATCGTCGCGCCAGGCGGCACGTAGTCCGACGCGCCACTGTCGGGCTGATCCATCCGGCACCCGCTATCAGCCTGCGCGCACCCCGACGGCCCCACCACCACCCCCTCCTTGGCCACATCATCACTGATCACCACCGACGTCCCACACGCCCCCGGATCCACGCGACAGCGGTTGCGCTCGGGATCGTCGCTTGGCGGGGGTGATGACTGGGCCCGGGCTGGCATGGCGGCGCCGCAGAGCAGACAAGCGCTTACCAGCAGGACCACGGCCCTGTTCATGGGATCTGATCACCTCGCTCAGGCTGCTCGGTGACCCACTCCCATAGCTGTTCGTCGATCGCCGCCTGCGCGGCTTCGAAATCGCGGTAGTCCGCTTCCGCGAACACCTCTGGAGGGCGCACGGCAGCGACCTCACCGGCCCCGCCGCCTCCAGTCACGATCAGCAGGCCGCCTACCTGCTCCGCGCGGCCACGCTCCTGGCTGTCGATACTGCAGTCGAAACGGATGAACTGACCGCGCCCGCCCGTGGTTTCTGGGTTCCATTGAGCCGAGATCCCGGACACGACGAGCGTCTGGCTCCCCCACATAGGCTGGTCGACCGGCTCGCCAGCCTGGAGGCAGGCGTCACGGAACCTGGGTGCAATGCTGTCCCAGAGCTGCGCCTTGTTCTCCCACTCGAACACCGTGCGACCATCCACGCGGATTCCGAAGGCCTCGTAGCCGAATTGCGACCACTGGGCGCCCTGGGCGCGGTCGTGCTCGGCCAGTTCGAGGAACCGGCTGCTGGCGCGCAGCTCCGCCAGCTCCTGGTCAGGCTCGGGGGTGGGGGTCAGCGCCGTCGCGGCGGGCTCAGTGGCCGGCGCGGTCGGCTCCGCCGCGGCGGAGACCGACGCCGACGCCGACGGCGACGGGCTGGCGGTGGCCACCACGACCGGCCCCCCATCCGGCGGCGGGGCGGCCTCGTCACGACCGAACCACCAGTACATGAACCCGATCGAGCCGAACACCAGCACCGCGAACCCCAGCACCAG
>JACDBB010000075.1 GCA_013695145.1 Euzebyales bacterium | reverse complement strand
GGGCACCGGCCGGGGCGCCAGCGGGACGGCCAGGACCACCACCGGGACGGCCGGTACCGCCACCAGGGCCAGCGCCGGGACGGCCGCGTGCGGGCGCTGTCGCGCCGGCGGCCGGCTGGTCCTGGGGCGCTGGGCGCAGCGGCGGCGGGATGTACCGCTTGCCGCTGCCTTCCTTCGGCAGGTCGTGCTCCACCCTGCGGCGAGGCTCGACCGGCGCGCCCGTCGGCGCGGGGTTGATCGGCTGGCGGGTGGGCTGGCCCGGGCGGGGCGGGGTACCAGGGCGGGGGACCCCAGGGATGCCACGGGGTTCCTCGTCGACCGGCTGGGGACGGGCGTCGTGCCGGGCCGTCGGGGTCGGGTGCTCGCCGGGCCGCGAGGGAGCGCGCACCACACCGGCGCGAGCGGCGTCGGCCGCGCTGGGCGGTCGCTGCTCCTCCGGCGCGGGCGGCGACGGCTGGGCCGGCGAGAACGGCGCCGTCGGCTCGGGAGTCCGCGCGGCGGGCTGATCGGGTGCGGGCTCGGCCTCGCCGCCGACGCTCACTCCGCCGGGCTGGCTGGGCCTGAACGGCTGCGCAGGCGGCCGGAACCGCGGCGCCGCTGGCTCTGCCGGTGGCGCCTCGGCGCCTGGCTGTGCCGGCCGGGCAGGCTCGGCCTGCCGCTGCTCCTGCTGCCGGCGCAGGTGTGGCGGCAGAATCCGACGCGCCTTGGACTCGGCGGGCGACGAGGCCAGCTGCGCGAGGTCGTACTCCTCGGCCTCACGCCGCGCCTTCTCCTCCCGCTGCCGGCGGCGTTCCTCACGAGCCTTGCCCAGGCTGTCGCGGAAGGAGCGGGCGTCACCCTCCTCCACCGTCGAGGAGTGCGACTTCGCCTCCACGCCGAGCTCGGCCAGGCGACGGATGACCTCCTTGTTCGGGAGGCCCGTCTCCTTGGCCAGCTCGTACACACGAACCTTGCTCACGTACACACTCCTCGTGGCGAGTCGACCGTCACCGCGTCGACCACCGATTGCGTTTCATCTTGTCGAGCCGCTCGCAGGGCCGCCTCGTCGATCTGTATCGCGCAGCCACCCAGCCGCAGTGCCCGGCGGAGCACCGCCGCCCCACGTCGCACATGCTCTGACAGGATCAGGTCGATGCACTCGCGCCGATGGCACAGGTACGCGCCTCGGCCGGGCAGGCGGGCGAAGCGATCGACCGTCACCGTGCTGTCCACCAGGGCGAGTCGCATCAGCGAGTGCTTGCTGGATGGTCGCCGACACGCGACGCACGTGCGGATGGGTCCTTCCACCTTACTCCTTCGACGCCTCGTCACCAGCAGCCGACACCCGCCGCTGGTGTGCTGCGACGTCGGCGACGCCGGTCGGTCCCCCGTCCGCGATCGGGTTGCCGTACTCATCGATCTCCCCCCGCTCGAAGGCCGCCTGGAATGCGGCCTGCTCATCGGCGAACTGGGTCTCGCTCTTGATGTCGATGCGCCAACTGGTGAGGCGGGCCGCCAGACGGGCGTTCTGGCCTTCGCGGCCGATCGCCAGCGACAGCTGGTAGTCAGGGACAACGACGAGGGCCGTGCCGTCGTCGTCGTACAGGTACACCTCCTGGACCTTGGCGGGGGACAGCGCATTGGCCACGAACTCGGCCGGCTCGTCCGACCAGGTGATGATGTCGATCTTCTCCTCGTCGAGCTCGGTGACGATGGCGCGCACCCGGGTGCCGCGAGCACCCACGCAGGCGCCGACCGGGTCCACGGCCGCATCGCTCGACGTGACCGCGATCTTGGTGCGGTGGCCGGCTTCGCGGGCGATCGCCTTGATCTCGACCGTGCCGTCGGCGATCTCGGGCACCTCGAGCTTGAACAGCTCGCGCACGAGGTTGGGGTGGCTGCGGCTGCAGATGATCTGGGGGCCCTTGATCGATCGGCGCACCTCGACGATGTACGCCCGCAGGCGGGTCCCGTGGACGTAGTCCTCGCTGGGCACCTGCTCGGCGTAGGGCAGCACCGCCTCGGCGTTGCCGAGATCCAGGACGGTGAGCCCGCGGTCGTGGATCTGGAGCTTGCCGGTGACGAGGTCGCCCTCCTTGCCTGAGTACTCGCCGTACGTCAGCTCCCGCTCCGCCTCTCGCAGCCGCTGCATCAGGACCTGCTTGGCCGTCTGCGCGACGATGCGGCCGAAGTCGCTGGGCTCGTCGACCCATTCCCGCAGGACGTTGCCGTCGTCGTCGAGCTCCTGGGCGAGGACGGTCACCTCGCCCGAGTCCCGGTCGATGATGACGCGGGCCTCCTCGGCCTGGCCGGACTGGCGCTTGTACGCGCTCGCGAGCGCGCCTTCGAGCGCGTCGACCACCGTGTCGAAGCTGATGCCCTTCTCCCGCTCGATCGAGCGCAGCGCCTCGATGTCCACATTCATCGCGTCATCACCTCTCTCGCCGGTCCGGCCCGGCCGCCGCAGGAGCGTCGGGTGCCGGACGGCTCACCATGGCAGCACCTGTGTCGCCTTGGCGATCTGGTCATATGCGACAGGCATGCGCCGACCGTCCACGTCGAGGACAACCACGTCCTCCTCGGCGGCGATCACTGTTCCGCGCAGCGGCGCCATGGGCGCACCATCGGCGGCCGCTCGGTCGACCACCACCTCGATGCCCGCTATCCGGTCGAATTCCTCACGGTCGGTCAGGGGACGGTCGATCCCGGGCGAGGTCACCTCGAGAGTGAACCGACCGGGGATCGGGTCGATCTCGTCGAGTCGGGCCGACAGCTCGCGTGACAGGGCCTGGCACTGCTCGATCGCGACGCCGCCCTTGCGGTCGACCGTCACGCGCACCAGCTGGCGGCCGCCCTGCCCCTTCACTTCGACTTCGACCAGCTCGAGGTCGGCCTCGCCGGCCAGGGGCGCGGCCACGGCGGCGACCTGATCGGCGCGGGTACCCATGCGGTCGCCTCCTTCGTGTCGGTCGTGTGCGAGCGGGCCATGAGCAGCCAACAAAAAGTGGGCGTAGCCGCCCACTGGTTCGTTCGGAATCGGTTGTCCGCCAGCGTGCGCGGTTGCGACGATGCCGCGTCCGGTGGACGGCACCGACCCCGCACGTATGGCGCCTCACGGCGGCGGCGTGCGACTTCGAACCGTACCAGCATCTCATGACGGTCGCTGTGCGACCGTCACAACCGGCATGCCCTCCCACGGCGGCCGCCGGCTCTATGGTGAACAGGCATGAGCACTCGATCGATCGGACTGGACGAGGCGTTGCACGCCTATGTCGTGGCGCACGCCGATGGCGGACCGGACCAGGTGCTGGACGACCTCGCGGCCCGGACGCGGCGCCTCGTTCCAGACAAGGTGTCGATGCAGATCGCGCCCGAGCAGGGCGCCCTGCTGACCCTGCTCGCGAGCATGTCGCGCGCCCGGCTGGCGGTGGAGGTCGGGACCTTCACCGGCTACTCGTCGGTCTGCATCGCCAGAGGTCTCGCGCCCGGAGGGCGCCTGATCTGCTTCGACGCGAGCCAGGAGTGGACCGACATCGCGCGGCAGTTCTGGGCGCGCGCCGGGGTCGACGATCGCATCGACCTTCGCCTCGGCGACGCCAGAGAGCTGATCGGCTCGCTCGGCGACGAACCCGTCGACTTCGCCTTCATCGACGCGGACAAGGACGGCTACCCCACCTACTACGAGGCGCTGCTCGGACGGCTCGCCCCCGACGGGCTGATCGCGGTGGACAACACCCTCGCCGACGGCCGGGTCCTGAACCCCGACGCCCCCGAGGCGGGCCACGCCGCGGCCATCGCGCGCTTCAACGATCAGGTGCTCGCCGACGACCGTGTGCAGTCGGTGCTGGTGCCGGTCGGCGACGGGCTCACCCTGATCCGCCACCGCGCCGCCTCGGGCTCGCCGACGCTTCGCTCGTCCTGATCGCAGGTAGCGGGCCGGCGTTGACGGCAGGTCGTATTCGGGCGGCTGGTCCGGCTGAGTGACCGCAGCGGTCATCAAGCCGGACCACCCAGGGCCGGATCCAATGCGGCCTACTCGGTCATCACCTCCCACGAGGCCACGGTCGGGTGATCCTTGCTCACCGGGCCCACGCTCGCCGCCCCACCCGGCTCGCCCAGTCCGGTGACCTCCTCGTCGAAGAACTCGGCGTTGATCGCCTGGAACGGTGCCCACTCCTCCGGCAGGTCGTCCTCGTAGGCGATGGCGTCCACCGGACACACCGGCTCGCACGCGGCGCAGTCGATGCACTCGTCGGGCTGGATGTACAGCATCCGCTCGCCCTCGTAGATGCAGTCGACGGGGCACTCATCGACGCAGGCCTTGTCCTTCACGTCGATGCACGGTTCGGCGATGATGTAGACCATGGTGCGCTCCTTGCTGCCGGTGCCTGCGATGCTAGCGCTCGCGAGCACTAGCCGACGCGGTCGCGCGAGATCACAGCCGGCGATCCACTCGGCGAACCCGCTGCACCGATGGACAGCGGCGCCGCGACGTCGTCCTCCTATGATGGCGCCTCGCGTTGGCCATGACCTGCTGACACGTGAATGGCCCGAGCTTGCGAGGGCGACTCTCACAATCTTGGTTGTGGCCATCGCGCAGCGATGGCCACAAGATGTTGAGAGGGGTGGCGCCGGATGACGGACCTGGCGGCGGCGGATCGGGCGGCGCGGACGACGGCGACGAACAGGCAGGCGGGCTCGGACGCCCGGCTGGAGCAGCATCGTGTGGAGCTGACCGGCTACTGCTACCGGATGCTGGGGTCTGCGTTCGAGGCGGAGGACGCCGTACAGGAGACCCTGGTGCGCGCCTGGCGGAGCATGGATGGCTTCGAGGGCCGAGCGTCGCTGCGGTCCTGGCTGTACCGGATCGCGACCAACGTGTGCCTGGACATGCTGAAGCGGCCCCAGCGCCGGGCCCGTCCCATGGACCTCGGGCCCGCGTCGACGGTGGCTGCGGCGACCCTGGTCGCGCTGCCTGAGGCCACCTGGATCGAGCCGATCCCCGACAGCAGCGTGCTGCCAGCGGACGGCGACCCCGCCGAGACGGCCGTCGCCCGCGACACGATCCGCCTGGCGTTCGTGGCCGCGCTGGCGCACCTGCCGCCCCAGCAGCGGGCGGTGCTGATCCTGCGGGAGGTGCTGCGCTGGAAGGCGACCGAGGTCGCGGAGCTCCTGGGCACCACCGTCGCGTCGGTCAACAGCGCGCTGCAGCGCGCGCGCTCGACACTGGCCACCAGCGGCGTCACCGCAACCGACGTGGCCCAGCCGCTGGATGACGAACAGCAAGCGCTGCTGGCCCGCTACGTCGACGCCTTCCAGCGCTACGACATCGACTCGCTCACCGCGCTGCTGCACGAGGACGCCACGCTGTCGATGCCTCCCTACGCACTGTGGCTGGAAGGCCACGTCGAGATCGCCCGCTGGCTGCTCGGGCCAGGGGAGGAGTGTCGCGGCTCCCGCCTGGTGCCCACGGTGGCGAACGGTTCGCCGGCGTTCGGCCAGTACCGGCCCAGCGGCCCTGGCGGCAGTCACGAGCCGTGGGCGCTGCAGGTCATCGAACTGTCAGCCGGCCGGGTCGTCGGGATCAACTCCTTCCTCGACACCGCTCGTCTGTTCCCGCTGTTCGGCCTGCCCTCCCGTCCCCAGCCGCAGCCCGCACCCAGCCCGCAGTAGAGACTGGTCGGCTGGAAGTCATCGCCGCCTTCTCCTGGGCAGGGGGGACGGGGCGACGCGTCCGCGCTGCTACGCCCTCAACGGGTCAGGGCGCGGCGCAGCTGCCAGGCGGCGACCGTGAGCAGTGCCGCGGCGAACCCCGCCAGCACGGCCAGTTCGGTGGCGACGTCGGCCAAGCCCGCGCCCTCGGCCACGACGGCCGTGACCGCGTCCATCGCCCAGCCGTGCGGGATCGCGTGGCCGACGACGCGCATGAACGGCGGCACGATCTCCAGCGGCCACAGGCAGCCGCCGAGCATGCCCAGCGCGATGCCCAGCGGCGGCGCCACCGCCCCTGCCTGCTCGGGGCGGTTGAAGGTCGCGCCGAACAGCATCGCCGCGCCGGTCCCGCACAGCGAGAACAGGCCGACCACGGCGGCCAGCGCGAGCGGGTCCCGCCAGTCAACGCCGAAGAGCCAGGCCGCGCCGAAGATGACGAGCAGCCCCTGGCCGATGGCGAGCGTGAAGCGGCCGAGGGCCTCCCCCGCCAGGACCGCGCCCGCGGTGGTCGGCGCGGCGAGCATGCGGCGCGACACCCCGAGCCGCCTGCTCTCGACCAGCCACGAGCCCCCGACCAGCGAGGTGATGAAGATGAACAGCACGAGGTTGCCCGCCGCGGACGGCCCTGCTCCCGTGTCCGCCTCGCCGACGGTCACCGCCTCCACGGACACGCCGGGGACGTCCAGCTCCTGCGTGGAGGCCAGGGCCTCGGCGAAGTCGATGCCGATCGTCTCGGCGGCGACCTGGGCGGTCGTGAGGCGGGCGTCGAGATCGGCGAACGCCGCCCCGATCGCCCCCTGGGAGCCCTCCGGCAGCCCCGCGGGGGCGGCGAGCAGCTCGACCTCTGCCGGCTCGCCGGAGGCGACCAGCTCGTCGAAGGACGCCGGGATGACCAGGCCGGCGTCCTGCCGGCCCCGCCGCACGGACTCCTCCAGCTCGCCGAGCTCACCGAAGGAGGTGACGTCGAGACCCTCGGCCGCCTCGAGCGCTGCCGCCAGCTCGGCCGCCAGCGGCCCGTCGCCGCCGCCGAGGACGCCCACAGCCACGTCGGCGGCTGTGCCGGACCTGGCGCCGCCCCCGAACAGCAGGATGATCAGGAACGGCAGCACGAGGATGAAGAACAGCCCCAGCCGGTCGCGCCCCAGGCGGCGGAGGCTGACACCCGTGATGGCGAGCGCGACCGCGATCCTGCGCGTCCGCCTCATCGCCCCACCAGCCGACTGGCACGCGGCGCCGCGATGCCCAGGGTGAGCGCCGCGAAGGCGAGGATCGCCACGAGGGGCAGCAGGATGTCGCCGGGAGCCGCGCCCGCGGACAGGTCGACGAAGCCGCGCAGCGCCCAGCCGTTGGGCGTGAACTGCGCCAGTCCGTCCCACGGCGGCGGCAGGCCCCCCACGTCGCCGAAGCTGCCGCCGAGCAACGCCAGCACGAACGCCGCGATCGACGTCAGCCCGTCGACCTGCTCGTCGGTGCGGGCGGCGGTGGCGATCAGTCCGGCGACTCCGCTGACGGCGAGCACGAGCACGACGAAGATCGCCACCACCCCGAGAGGGTGGCCCCAGTTGGCGTCGAACAGCAGGGTGGTCGCCGCCCACAGCGTCACCAGGCTGGCCATGGCCATGGCGCCGACCGCGAGGGCGGTGCCCGCGAGCACGGCCAGCGTGGGCACGGGCGCGGCGTGGATGCGGGCAAGGGTCCCCTCACGGCGCTCCCGGAGCAGCGTGGCCGGGCCGAGGGCGACCACGAAGAAGACGAAGAACACGCCCATGGCGGGGCCGAAGTAGCTGGCGGCGTTGGCTTGGACCACCTCGACGTCGCCCGCCGCCAACTCCATCGCCGGAGGCTGTCCGAGGGCGGCACCCGCGATCTGCGGAAGCTGCGCAACCGAGGCACCCTCTTCCAGTGCGAGCGCGACGCTCGACTGCGCCACCGACAGGCGTGCCGCGAAGGACGAGGCGACGCCCTCGGCCAGGTCGCCGGCGAGGGGTGAGTCGGCGGCCCTCACGACGTCGAGACGCACGGCGTCGCCGGCGCGCAACCGCTCTCCGAGGTCGTCGGGGACCACGATCGCGGCGTTCGCCTCCTCCTCGGCCACTGCGGTCCTGGCGGCCCGGGCGTCAGCCACGCGCAGGACCGTGACCACCGCCGACAGGTCAGGACCGCCGAGCACCTCCTCGGCGAGCTGGCCGGCCTGCTCGCTGTCCCCCGCCACCGCCACCGTTGGCTCGAAGCCGCCCGAGCCGCCGAGCGCGGTCGACAGGATCCCGGCCAGCACCAGCGGCGCGACGAACGCCACGAGCAGCGCCGAACGGTCCCGCGAACGAGCCCGCAGGTTGCGGGCGGCGATGACGAGCGTCGCGCGCAGCATCAGTCGCGCAGCGCTTTGCCCGTGAGGTGCAGGAACACCGACTCGAGGTCGGGCTCGGCCACGTCGATGCTGGACAGGGGCGCGCCGGCGCGGTCGGCCGCGGACACCAGGGCCGGCAGGAGGCTGCGGCCCCGCAAGGCCACCAGCCGTACGCCCCCGGAGACGACCTGCGCGTCGCTGACGCCCTCGAGGGAGCGGCAGGCGGCGGCCAGAGCCTCGGCGTCGCCGTCGGTCGTGAGCTCGACCCGGTCGGCCTGGCCGACCTGGTCGACCAGCTCGCGACGCGTGCCCTCGGCGATCAGCCTGCCCTCGTCGATGATCCCCACGCGGTCGCACAGCCGCTCGACCTCCTCCATGTAGTGGGAGGTGTAGAGCACGGCTGTGCCCCCCTCGCGCAGCGCCGCGACACTGTCGAGGATGGCGTTGCGGCTCTGCGGGTCGACCCCCACGGTCGGTTCGTCGAGCACGAGCAGCCGCGGCTCGTGCAGCAGGCCGGCGGCGATGTTGAGACGGCGTTTCATCCCGCCGGAGAAGCCGTCGACCCGGTCGGCGCCGCGGTCGGTCAGCCCGGCCAGCTCCAGGCCGGCGGCGACGCGCTGCCTCAGCTTCCCGCCGGAGAGTCCGTAGAGGCGGCCGAAGAAGGCGAGGTTCTCCTGGCCGGTGAGCTCCGGGTACAGGGCGATGTCCTGCGGCACGTAGCCGATCGCCCGCTTCACGCCGGGGTCGCTGCCGTCGAGGGGCCGCCCGGCGACCACGACGTCGCCGGCGTCGCGGTCCAACAGGCCGCACAGCATCGAGATCGTCGTGGTCTTGCCGGCGCCGTTTGGGCCGAGCAGCCCGTAGGCCTCCCCGGGCGCGATCTCGAAGCCGACGCCGTCGACGGCCTGGCGCTCACCGTAGCGCTTCGCGAGCCCGGTGCACGTCAGCACCGCGCTCATGGCGCGCCCGGCGCTGCCAGGCGGTCCCGGGCGCCGCCGCGGCGGCCCTGCACCTGGGCGCTCGACGTCGCCGCCGCCAGCCCGACGACGGGCATGTTCACATAGACGCTCTCCGCCGTGCCGGGACCGACGACGTAACTCTCGTGCCAGATGCCCACGTCGGGTCCCCGCTGGGCGCGTCGGTTGAACGCTCGCCACGCCGGCAGGTGCGGGTCGTCGGCCGAGCGGGCGAAGCGCTCGAGGTCGTCGAAGCTGCGCCAGTACTGGACCAGTGCCGGGCCACCTATCCAGGCGAAGCGCGCCGCGAGCAGGCCCTTCTCCGGGTGGGCGAACAGCTCCCGGAGCATGCGCGGCATCGCCGTGAACGCCGGCAGCCACCGGTGGAGCTTCCACACGCGGTTGACCCGCATCCCGATCAGGAAGACCACCAGCTCCCGGTCGATCTCCGCGGCGTAGCGCCCGGACTGGACCCGTGCCATGTCCACGCTCCTCAGGATTCCCGTCTACCATTTGATTCAGACGGTCCGAAGCGTATGTAAGCTGGCCGCCATGTCAACCCCGGAGCCTCGCCTGTCGGACACCTCCTACGTGGTGCTCGGGCTGATCGCGCGCTTCGGGACGATGACCTCCTACGACCTCAAACAGGCCGTGGCCGCCTCAGTCGGCTACTTCTGGAGCTTCCCGCACTCCCAGCTCTACGCCGAGCCGGTCCGGCTCGCGGAAGTCGGCCTGCTCACCGAGGACCGCGAGGAGAGCGGGCGGCGCCGGCGCCGCTACCGTGTGACCGCGGACGGCCGGCGGGCGCTCCAGAACTGGCTGGCGACGCCGGACAACGGCCGCGTGGAGCTGCGCGACCCGGGACTGCTGCAGCTGTTCTTCGCCGACCTCACTGGCCGCGAAGAAGTGGTGAGCTTGGCCGAGGCGAGGGAGGCGCTGCACCGCGACCGCCTGGCCACCTACGAGCGCATCGCCGCGTCCCTCGACGCGGGCGACCGCGCCGAGGTCGGCAACCTCACCCTGCGCCGCGGCCTCTACGCCGAGCGGGCAGCTGTCCGCTTCTGGTCCGAGCTCCGCACCGAGCTCACCGGAGGCTGACGCCGAGCCGCCTCGACGCTGACCCCCATGGACCTAGGTCGCGCGGCCCCCCGACATTCCTGCTCGCGACCGATGAGATCCGCGCCGGAGGACGGTCTCATTGCCTTAAGCACCGCCTTAAGCACCGGAAAGCGACCACTTCCGAGCACTGATCTGATCATCGGAGAGCAGGATGCACACGCAACTCGAATACGCCATCGAGGCGGCTGGCCTGGTCAAGCACTTCGGCAGAACAAGGGCGGTGGACGGTCTGGACCTGCAGGTTCGGGCCGGTGCCGTCTACGGCGTGCTGGGACCCAACGGCGCAGGCAAGACCACCGCGATCAGAATGCTCGCGACGCTGCTGCAGCCCGACGGCGGCGCCGCCAGGGTCCTCGGCCACGACATCGTCACCGAGGCGGACGCGGTGCGCAGCCGGGTGAGCATGACCGGCCAGTTCGCGTCCGTCGATGAAGACCTGACGGGTGATGAGAACCTTGTTCTGCTGTGCCGCCTGTTGGGCTATCCCCGCCGCGAGGCCAAGGCCAGGGCCGGCGAGCTGCTCGACGCGTTCGGGCTGGCGGACGCGGCCAGCCGGCAGGTCAAGACCTACTCGGGGGGCATGCGCCGGCGGATCGACATCGCGGCCAGCATCGTGGTGACGCCGGAGCTGATCTTCCTGGACGAGCCCACGACCGGGCTCGACCCGCGCAGCCGCAAGCAGGTGTGGGAGATCGTGCGGGCGTTGGTCGCGGAGGGCACCAGCGTGCTGCTGACCACCCAGTACCTGGACGAGGCCGACCAGCTCGCCGACCGCATCGCGGTCATCGACCACGGCAAGGTCATCGCCGAGGGGACGAGCAGCCAGCTCAAGGCGTCGGTCGGCTCCGGAGCCCTGCACCTGCGCCTGCTGGACCCCGCTCAGCGGCTCGAGGCCGAGCGGGTGCTGCTGCGCGCGCTGGGCACGCCCATCCGGCTCGAGGGCGACCCGGCCGCGCTGTCGGCGCGCGTGGCCGACGCCCAGCGGGTCGCGCACGCGCTGACCGAGCTGTCCAACGCGGGTGTGGCGGTCGCCGACTTCGCGCTCGGCCAGCCGAGCCTCGACGAGGTGTTCCTGGCCCTGACCGGCCGTCCGGCAGAGGATCAGACCGACGACGACGCGCCCGCCGACGCCACCACCGAGGAGGTAGCCGCATGACTGCCACGACCATCCCGCAGCCGGTTGCACAGGAGGCGGTGCGCACGGCGCTGTCGACCAGCGCCCGACCTGCCCGCCCCAGTGGCCTGTCGACCTCGCTGACCTTCTGGTGGCGGGCCATGCTCAAGATCAAACACGTTCCCGAGCAGTTGTTCGACGTCACCGCCTTCCCGATCATGTTCCTGCTGATGTTCACCTACCTGTTCGGCGGCGCGCTGGCCGGGTCAACGGGCGCGTACCTGCAGGAGGTGCTGCCGGGGATCCTGGTGATGACCGTCACCTGGATCACCATGTACACCGGCCTCACGCTCAACCGTGACATCGCCAAGGGCGTACACGACCGGTTCCGGTCGCTGCCGATCTGGCGGCCGTCGACGCTGGTGGGGCCGCTGCTGGCCGACGGTGTGCGCTACACGATGGCGTCGGCGGTGATCCTCGGCCTGGGTCTGGTGCTCGGCTTCCGCCCCGGAGCCGGAGCGGCGGGCGTGGCGGCGGCGCTGGGGCTGTTGCTGGTGTTCTCATTCAGCCTGTCGTGGATCTGGACCCTGGTCGGGCTGCTGATGCGCTCGGACAACGCCGTGTTCGCCGTGAGCAACATGGTGATGTTCCCGCTCACGTTCGTCAGCAACGTCTTCGTCGCCCCCGACACGCTGCCGAGCTGGCTCGAGGCGTTCGTCAAGGTCAACCCCATCACGATCCTGGTCTCCGCCATCCGCGGCCTAATGCACGGTCAGCCGGTGGGCGGCGAGATCGGCGTCGTGTTCGCGATCAGCGCGGCGCTGGTCGCGGTCTTCGGACCGCTGACGATGCGCGTCTACCGCAACAAGGCCTGACCCAGCCTCCATTGGGTTCGCGTCGCGATGGCCAGGAACCTGGCGCCGAAACCAGTGGCACGCGGCAGGCTACGTGTCGCCAGCCGCCAGCACCCGGCCGTGCACCAGGCGTGCCAGCGGGATCCCGAGCGCCCGCGAGCGGCCCCGCAGGTCGACCCACAGCGGGCCGCCGAAGGGCGCGCGCTCCCCCACCGCCAGCACGGCACCAGGTCGCACGCCGAGGTCGGCGAGATAGCGCAGCGCCTCGCTGTCGCGGTCGGAGACGCGTTCAACGCGGAAGCGCATGCCAGCCGGAACCGCGTCGAGGGGCTCGGGCCAGGACTCGTCGTGCCCGCCGTCACGCGGCGGGATGGGATCGCCGTGCGGGTCGTGCGTGGGATGGCCCAGCTTGCGGGCGATACGCTCCTCGAGCGGGTCGGACAGCGCGTGCTCGAGACGCTCGGCCTCGACGTGCACCTCGTCCCACGGCACGTCCAGAACCTCCGCGAGGAAGGTCTCCAGCAGCCGGTGGCGGCGGATGATGCGCAGGGCGTGCCTGCGGCCGTGGTCGGTGAGCGCCACCGTGCGGCCGGCGTCGTCGGAGACCAGCGAGCTGCCGCGCAGGCGCCGCAGCATCGCCGACACCGACGGAGGGGCCACCTGCACACGGTCCGCGATGGCGGAGGTGGTGACGGGGTCCTGCTCGACGGACAGGTGGTAGATCGCCTTGAGGTAGTCCTCGACCGCGCTGGTCAGCTCACAGCAGTCGAGGCGGTCCTCACGCGTGTCCGTAGCCATCACGCGACCCAGTATGAGCCGCGTCTAACGAGACGTCAACGCGTCCGATGACCGCCGATCAGCCGCCATCGACCGGGTAGCGGTTGGTCGGCGTGAAGGACAGCTCCAGACGGCGGTCAGCCACCTGGGCGGCGTGGAACTCGTCGGGGTCGGGGTGGGGCTTGCCCGCCACGGCCTCGTAGAGGGTGGCCAGGCGGCGGCACGCCTCGTCGCCGGGCTCGGACGCGACCTCCGACAGCTCGGCGTCGCCCTCGACCACGAGGTAGGTCCAGAAGTCCTCGCTGGCGACGTGCAGGCTCACCCGCGGGTCGCGGCGAGCGTTGGCGGTCTTGGCGCGCGAGTCGGTGATCGACACGCGCACCGCCCCCCCGATCAGCGCGTAGGCGACGTTGGACAGCTGGGGGCGGCCGTCGGATTTCAGCGTGGCCAGCACCCCCCAGTGCCGCGCGGACAGGAAGTCGTCCGCCTCGCGCCTGCTCAGCATCGGCATCCGCGGTTCCTTCGCTGGAGTCAGCAGATCCGCGGGAGGGGGTCGCCCACGAGCATGTCGATCATCCGGTGCCCGCCGAACCCGGTCCGCCCGAGGACGCGCCCCGCCGGCTCCTCGGCGACCTCGCCGATGATCGCGGCCGCCGCGCCGGTCGGGTGGGCGCGGAGCGCCTCCAGCGCCTCGTCGGCGCGGTCAGGAGCCACGAACGCGACGAGCTTGCCCTCGTTGGCCACGTACAGGGGGTCGATGCCGAGCAGCTCGCAGGCGCCCACCACCTCCGGACGCAGCGGCACCTTGTCCTCGATGACGACCGCGCCCAGCTGGCAGGTCAGCACGATCTCGTTCAGCACCGTGGCTACCCCGCCGCGGGTCGCGTCCCGCATGCAGTGCAGGTCCGCGCCGCACGTGGCCAGCAGCGCCTCCGCCAGGGGCCACAGCGGCGCGGTGTCGCTGCGGATGTCGGCGTCGAGGTCCACCTGGCCCCTGGCGAGCATGATCGCCATGCCGTGTTCGCCGACCGTCCCCGACACCAGCACCTTGTCGCCCGGCTGAACCAGCTCTGGCGCCAGCGCGACATCGCTCGCGACCAGCCCGACCCCGGTCGTGGTGATGTACAGGCCGTCGGCCTTTCCGCGTTCGACCACCTTGGTGTCCCCGGTGACCACGGGCACCCCGGCCTGCTGCGCGGCGGCCGCCATGGCCTCGAGCTCACCCCGGAGGACCTCGGCGTCGAGCCCCTCCTCGAGGATCAGCGCCGCGGCCAGGCTGATCGGTCTCGCGCCCGCCGCAGCCAGGTCGTTGACGGTCCCGTTGACGGCCAGCTCGCCGATCGACCCGCCGGGGAACGCCAGGGGATGCACCACGAAGGAGTCGGTCGTGAGCGCCAGCGTGGCACCCTCGACCTGGACCCTGGCCGCGTCGCCCAGGCAAGCCAGCGCCGGGTTGTCCAGCAGCGGGACGATGAGACCCTCGACGAGCTGCCGGGACGCCTTGCCCCCTGAGCCGTGGGACATCGTGATCTGCGTGTCGGTGAAGCGGGGTCGGCGGCGACGCATGTCCTCGATGCGCTCGATGACCTCCGCCTCGGTGAACTGCTTCGGCACCGCTGGTTCTTCTCCTCGCCGGGTGAGCTCTACACGTGCAGGGGCAGTCGCTTCTTCGCGTAGCGGCCGTAGTTGTAGTAGGCGGCGCAGGCGCCCTCCGAGGACACCATGCAGGTGCCGATCGGCGTCTCGGGCGTGCAGGCGGTGCCGAACACCTTGCACTCCCAGGGCTTCAGCACGCCCTTGAGCACCTCGCCGCACTGGCACGACTTGGGGTCGGCCACCCGGACGCCGGGAACGTCGTAGCGCAGCTCGGTGTCGAAGTCCGCGTAGCGCTGGGACAGCTTCAGCGCCGAGTGCGAGATGAATCCCAGCCCGCGCCACTCGAAGTACGGCCGCAGCTCGAAGACGTCTGCCATGGTCGCCAGCGCCTGGCGGTTGCCGTCCCATGGCACGATGCGCGCGTACTGGTTCTCGACCTCGGCTCGCCCGTCCGCCAGCTGCCGCATGATCATCTCGATCGCCTGCAGCACGTCGAGCGGCTCGAAGCCCGCGCACACCAGCGGCTTACCGTGATCGCGCGGGATGAACTCGTAGGGCCTGCACCCGATCACCGTGGACACGTGCCCCGGCCCGACGAAAGCGTCCAGGCGCAGGTCCGGAGAGTCGAGGATCGCCTTGATGGCGGGGATGATCGTCACGTGGTTGCAGAACACCGAGAAGTTGGTGATCCCCTCGCGCTTGGCCCGCACCAGCGTCAGAGCGGTGGATGGTGCGGTGGTCTCGAACCCGATCGCGTAGAAGATGACCTGCCGGTCAGGGTTCTGTCTGGCGATCCGCAGCGCGTCGAGCGGGGAGTAGACCATGCGGATGTCCGCGCCCCTGGCGTTGCCATCCAGGAACGAGCCGTTGCTGCCCGGCACGCGCATCATGTCGCCGAAGCAGGTGAGGATGACGTCGGGGTTGCGCTCCGCGATCGCCATGCCGTCGTCGACCCGTCCCATCGGGATCACGCACACCGGGCAGCCGGGACCGTGGACGAGCTCGACGGTCTCTGGGAGGAAGTCGTGCACCCCGAACCGGTAGATGGCGTGCGTGTGGCCGCCGCACACCTCCATGAGCTTGTAGTGCCGGCCCGGTTCGGCCAGCGTGGAGATCTTGGCGGACAGGGCGCGCGCGAGGTCCGGGTCGCGGTACTCGTCGACGAAGCGCATGGTGGTCGCCTTCCCGGTTGTGCCTACAGGACGGCCTCGCTGGACTGGGTCGGCGCTGGGCCCGCGGCCACGTGGGGCGTGAGGCGCTCCAGGGCGACCCCGGCGTGGACCAGCACCCGATCCCCCGCGCCCACCGGACCGACGAGCTCGACCGCGACGACCTCCTCACGGCCGTCATCGTCGCGGCAGCGCGCGTCGAGCGCGCCCGCCTCGACGACGGTCAGGGGCACGGCCACGTCACCGCAGGGTGATGCAGCCGTCGTCGTCGACGCCGCAGGACGGCCGCGCGGTCTCCTCCAACGCATGACCGCGCGGCGACGGTCCGCTCACTCGATCCTCGATGCGGCGATCTCTTCGACCTCGGTGTCGAACTGCTCACCGAGCAGCTGGAGTCCTTCCATCGCCGTGCTCGCCTCGTCCTCGTCGATGATCGACATGGCGAACCCGACGTGGATCAGCACCCAGTCGCCGATCTCCAGGCCCTCGTCGCGGACGAGCCCGACGTTGATGTTGCGCTTCACGCCGGTCACCTCGACCTTTGCGAGCTGGTCGGTCTCGTCGAAAAACTCGATGACCTGTCCGGGGATGCCGAGGCACATGGGCTGCGCTCCTGTGCGGGGGTGGGGTCACATCTTGCGGATGCGCTGGTAACGGCGGAGGTCGGACGCGGACAAGAACAACAGGCCGATGAGCGCGAGCGCGACCAGCGCCAGCACGACCACGAACGGGATCCCCATCACGTACATGACATTTTCCGCTCGTCGTCGCCCGCGCGGTGCGGGCGCGCGGCCCCGCTTCTGGCAAGAGGTCGCCTGGGACCGCGCCGCGACCATACGCCGCAACTCGGCCGCCGTAAAGAAGCTGGGCTCACGGCGGGTGGGCGCGGCCGCTGGACAGAGGCCGCTCCGCGTGCTATGGGAGACCCCGGGCGCGCTGCTCCGGCGCGCCGGCGGGCTCGTGACGATGACCTCCCCGGAAGGGAACGATGGCCACGCAGACGACACGCGTTCGAGTCCGGGTCTCAGGGATCGTCCAGGGCGTCAGGTTCCGTCCGTATGTGGCCGGGCTGGCCGCTGACCTGGGGCTCGACGGGTTCGTCGGCAACGACACCATGGGGGTGTTCATCGAGGCGGAGGGGCCTGCCGGGGCGATCACCGCGTTCGTCGACCGGCTCCCGGCCGAGGCACCGCCGCTGGCCGTGATCGAGGGTGTCGAGACCCGCCGGATCGCCGCGGTGGGCCGGCGGGGGTTCGTGATCGCGGCCAGCGCGGGCAACGGCGCCCGTGACGTTCTGATCTCACCGGACGTCGCGACCTGCGCCGATTGCCTCGAGGAGGTGCTCGATCCCGGTGACCGACGCCACCGCTACGCGTTCACCAACTGCACGAACTGCGGGCCCAGGTTCACCATCATCCGCGACGTCCCCTACGACCGGCCGTCGACCACCATGGCGGGGTTCGTCATGTGCGACGACTGCCGGCGGGAGTACCACGATCCCGCCGATCGGCGGTTTCACGCCCAGCCGATCTGCTGCCCGGCATGCGGCCCGCGCCTGCGCCTGCTCTCCGGCCATGGCGGCGCACAGATCGACGGCGACCCGGTCATCGAGACCTCACGGCTGCCGCGCGGGGGGGCTGTGGTCGCCGTCAAGGGCCTGGGCGGCTACCACCTCGCCGTCGACGCCACCGACGAGGGGACGGCCGCCGCACTGCGCTCACGCAAGCATCGGGAGGACAAGCCGTTCGCGGTCCTCGTGCGCGATCTGGAGGCCGCGTCGTCGCTGTGCGAGGTGAGCGGCGGGGAGGGCCGACCTGCTGACCAGCCGCGCCGCCCCGATCGTGCTGCTGCGCCGCCGCCGCGGCGCGCGGGTCGCCGCCGCCGTGGCCCCCGGCAACCGGTGGCTGGGGCTCATGCTGCCCTCCACCGGGCTGCACCACGTCCTCGCCAGCGAGCACGGCGCGCCGCTCGTGCTGACCAGCGGGAACACCTCCGACGAGCCGATCGCCTACCGCGACGAGGACGCGTTCGCGCGCCTGGCTGGCATCGCTGACGCGTTCCTGACCCACGACCGCCCGATCCACGTGCGCGTGGACGACTCGGTCGCCAGGGTGGTCGCGGGCAGGCCGGTCCCCATCCGCCGCTCCCGCGGCTACGTCCCGCACCCCCTCGCGCTCCCCTGGGCGTTCCCACGGCATGTCCTGGCCTGCGGCGCGGAGCTGAAGAGCGCCGTGTGCGTGGCCAAGGCCCGGCACGCGTTCGTCTCCCACCACCTCGGTGACCTGGAGAACTACGAGACGTTCGTGTCGTTCACCGAGGCCATCGCGCACCTGTGCCGGCTGTTCGACATCGCCCCGGCCGTCGTCGCCTACGACCTGCACCCGGAGTACCTCTCGACCAAGCACGTCCTGGAGATGGACGGCGTCGACCTGGTCGGGGTGCAGCACCACCACGCGCACATCGCCTCCTGCCTGGCGGACAACGGCGAGGCGGGCCCGGTCATCGGCGTCGCCTTCGACGGCACCGGTTACGGCGCCGACGGGACCCTGTGGGGCGGGGAGATCCTCGCCGCGGACCTGGAGGGCTTCGAGCGGCTCGCCCACCTGGACCCCGTGGCGCTGCCCGGTGGCGCAACGGCCATCCGCGAGCCGTGGCGCATGGCCGCGGCGTACCTCGACGTCGCCCTGGGACCGCAACTGCCCGAGCTCGACGTCGTGCTGCGCAACCGCGAGCGCTTCGGGCAGGTCATCGCCGTGGCGAGGGCGGGGGGCGTCCACGCCCCGCTGACGTCAAGCGCCGGGCGCCTGTTCGACGCCGCCGCCGCCATCCTCGGTGTGCGTGACGCGGTGAGCTACGAGGGTCAGGCCGCCATCGAGCTGGAGCAGCTCGCCGACCCCGCCCACACCGGCACGTATCCGGTCGCGGTGACCGAGGAGCGGCCCTGGCGCATCCAGGGCGCCGACCTCGTCCGCGCCATCGTCGCCGATCTGCAGGCCGGCGTCGCCGCCCCGGTGATCGCCGCGCGGTTCCACGGCGGCGTCAGCGACGCGATCGCCGACTGCTGCGAACGAGCCAGGGCGGCCACCGGACTGGGGACCGTCGCGCTGTCGGGAGGGGTGTTCCAGAACGTGCTGCTGACCGAGCGCACCGTCGGCGCGCTCCAGCGGCGCGGGTTGCGGGTGCTCACCCACAACCGCGTGCCGCCGAACGACGGCGGCATCAGCCTGGGTCAGGCGGTGGTCGCCGCGGCCCGCGAGCGCTCAAGGCCAACCGCGGTCAGCTCGCGCAGGACGTGGTAGAGCGTCGTCTGGACCTCCTGGATGCGGTGCACCGACGCGGAGGGCACCACGAACAGGTGGTCGATCGTGTCGACCTGAGCCATCTGGCCCCCGTCGCCGCCCGCCAGCCCCACAGTTGTCATCCCCATGCGCTTGGCCTCGTCGAAGGCGCGCACCACGTTCGGCGAGTTCCCGCTGGTCGACAGGCCGACCGCCACGTCGCCCGCCCGGCCGAACGCCCGCACCTGACGGGCGAAGATCACCTCGAAGTCGACATCGTTGGACAGCGCCGTGACGACCGCCACGTCGTTGGTGAAGCACAGCGCGGGCAGCGGCGCGATGTCGTCGCGCGCCGGGTCGAGGAAGCTCTGCGCGACTTCCTGCGCGTCGGAGCTGCTCCCGCCGTTGCCGAAGGACATGAGCTTGGCCCCCGCGGCGAACGCACGGGTGAGGTCTGCGGCGCAGGCAGCCAGCGCGCCGACCTCTGCCTGTCCGACGGTGTCGCGGAGTGCGACGATGTCGGCGGCCTTGGACGCGGTGGAGCGCGCGACCTGCCCGAGCACCGCGTCGACGCTGCTGGTGCCGTGGTAGAGGAAGGGGTACAGGCCCTCGATGCCACCGGCCGCAGGCTCGACCTCGCCCGGGTCCGCCGCCCCGAGCAAACCCGGCTGTTCGAGGAAGACGTGCACCAGCTCCCACAGGACGTGGTAGGCGGTGACGTGCACCTCCTTGACGACGTGCGGGTCGTCGGAGGCCACGACCAGCACATGGTCGACAGCGGGGCTGCGGGCGATCGGCCCGCCGTCGCCACCGACCAGGGCGACGGTCAGCAGGCCGGCGGCGTGCGCGGCCTCCAACCCCTGGAGCACATTGGCGCACCCCCCGTCCGAGGAGATCCCGAGCGCGATGTCCTCCGCGTTCCCCAGCAGACCGAGCTGGTGCGCGAACACCGCGTCGAAGCCCCTGCGCCGCGCGACGCCCATGAGCGTCGCGGCGTCGGTGACCAGGGACAGGGCGGGCAGCGCCCGCTTGCCGACGATGACCGGGTGCACGAACTCGACCGACACGTGCTGGGCGTCGGTGGAGGGGCCGCCGTTGCCGAAGGCCAGGAGCTTGCCGCCGCCGGAGAAGCGCTCCGCCATGGCGTGGCAGGCGCGGGCGACGCGCTCGGCGTCCTCCGCAAGGTCGAGTCCCGGTTGGCGGCGCTTGTCGAACGCGGCCTCCACGATCTCGGTGAACACCTCAGGCGGCGACGGTCCGTTCACTTCGTCCCCTTTCCCATGCGGACAGTCGACCATACACCCGCGTGGGCGTAGCACTAGCTGACGACGCTGGGATCACCGGAGCCGCGCTCGGCGCGGATCTCATCGGCCATCTCGTTGGCGAAGTGCACGAGGGTCTCGACGATGTCGGCCTCGGCCACGGTGAACAGCACCTCGCCGCGCTTGATGATCTGGCCCTTGCCCTTGCCGGCCGCGACGCCAAGGTCAGCCTCCCGCGCCTCGCCCGGACCGTTGACGACGCAGCCCATCACCGCGACGCGCAGGGGGACCTCGATGCCCTCCAGACCCTTCTGGACCTTCTCCGCCAGGGTGTACACGTCGACCTCAGCGCGTCCGCAGGACGGGCAGCTGACCACGTCGAGGCCGCGCTCGCGCAGGTGCAGCGCCTCCAGGATCTGAATGCCCGCCTTGACCTCCTCGACCGGGTCGGCCGACAGGGACACGCGGATCGTGTCGCCGATGCCCTCGGCGAGCAGCGTGCCGATGCCAACGGCGCTCTTGGTGATGCCGGTCTTGGGCGGACCCGACTCGGTGACGCCCAGGTGCAGTGGCACGTCGGTGGCGTCGGCCAGCAGGCGATAGGTCTGG
Source organism: Euzebyales bacterium (assembly GCA_013695145.1). Taxonomy (GTDB): domain Bacteria; phylum Actinomycetota; class Nitriliruptoria; order Euzebyales; family Egibacteraceae; genus JACDBB01. Next base: position 7,454 of record JACDBB010000075.1, on the reverse strand, counting down.
ATCATCACCCAGGGGTCCGAGTGCTTGACCGAGATGGCGGCGTCATGGAAGCCCACCTCGTGCAACAGGGCAAGCTCGTCCAACGCCGACTCGACCAGCGCCTCGGGGGTTGCCCGCCCGCCGTAGGCGTCGAGCAGGCGCTGCTCGAGCGAGCCGCCGTTGACACCGATCCGGATCGGGATCCCCCGCCGCTTGGCGGCCTCTGCGATCACCTTGACCTTCGAGTGGTCCCCGGCCTTGTGGATGTTGCCCGGGTTGATGCGCACCTTGGCGACGCCGGCCTCGATCGCAGCCATCGCGTACTTCCACTGGAAGTGGATGTCGGCGACCACCGGAATCGTCGACTTCGCTGCGATCTCGGCCAGCGCGTCGGCGTCGGACTGCCGGGGGCAGGCGACTCGCACGATGTCGATCCCGGTTGCGGCCAAAGCCGCGATCTGCTGCAGCGTCGCGTTGACGTCGCGGGTCGGCGTGGTCGTCATGGACTGCACGCTGAGCGGCGCGCCGCCGCCGATCTTCACCCCGCCCACGTCGATCTGCCGCGTGACGCGACGGCGCGGCGGCTCCGCGTGGGGCGGCGTGGCTGCGGGTACGCCGGTGAGGACTGGCAGGGACGTACCCACGAATGAGGGCCTCGTGTCGGGATGAGATGCTGGCGTTGCCATGATCGCGACCCGCCGGCGGCCCCGCAACGCGCACGCCTATTCGATGATGCCGCTCGCCGGGTTGACGATGTCCAGGTACAGCGCGCCCATGAAGATCATGCCGAAGAACAGGATCACCGCGAGCGCGATCGGGGTCAGCTTGGCGGGGTCGAGCAGCCAGCGCTCGCGCTTGCCGCGCAGCTTGCGGACGCCGTTGACGCTCTCCTCGACAGCCAGCGCGGCGACGTGCCCGCCGTCCAGCGGCGGCAGGGGCAGCATGTTGAGCGTGCCCAGCACGATGTTCAGCTGGGCGAACACCAGCAGCACGGCGAACAGGTCGCCTGACTGACCGAAGGCGTTCACGATCTGCCCGGCGCCGACCAGGCTGACCGGTCCCTCGGCCGAGCGCTCCTCGGCGCCGAACGAGTCGACCCACCCGGCGATGCCGGCCGGGCTGAACACCTGCGCGATGCCCTGCAGCGACAGGCTGACCAGACGACCGAACGACAGCTCGCCTCTGGTCACCTCACGGAAGCCATCGGCCACGCCGAGAGGGACGGTCTGTGACCCGACGACCGAGAAGGCGACGCCGAGATAGACCGGCTGGCCGTCCTGCTCCTGACCCGACGCGAGCGCGACCTCCAGCTCGCGCTCCGTGCCGTCTCGGACGACCGAGACGGGCACCGTCTGACCCTCGCGGGCGGCGAGCAGCTCGCGGATCGTCTCGGTGTCGCCCGCCGCCTCGCCGTCGATCGCGACGATCTCGTCGCCGGGCTGCATGCCTGCCTCGGCTGCTGGACCGGTCGGCTCGAGCTGGTCGACGACGGTGGTCACTTCGCCGCCGTCCGGCAGGCCGACGAACGCCAGCGCGGCGAACAGCAGCAGGAACGCCGCGACGAAGTGCGTGGCCGAACCCGCCGACAGGACGATCAGCCGCTTCCAGGCTGGCTGCTCGTAGAAGAGGCGCCCGCGGTCAGCAGGGTCGTTGTCCTCGAACGGGCTCATCCCCGAGATCTTGACGAACCCGCCGGCGGGGATGGCCTTCACGCCGTACTCGGTCTCTCCGCGGTGGGTGGACCACAGGGTCGGCCCGAACCCGAGGAAGAAGCGCTCCGCCTTCATCCCGAACAGCTTCGCCGTGGCGAAGTGTCCGAACTCGTGGAACATGATGAAGAACGCGATGGCGAGGACGAAGATCGCGATGTACATCGGCTCAGCCTTCCGTGGCCGCGATGCGGGCCGCGGCTTCCTTGCGGGCCCACTCCTCGGCGGCCAGCAGCGCGTCGATGTCGGTCGCCGCACCACCAGGATGCGCCTGCAGGACCGCCGCCACCACATCCGCGATTCCCAGGAAGCCCAGCCGACCCTCCAGGAAGGCGCCGACCGCCTCCTCGTTGGCGGCGTTGAAGACCCCGGGGGCGGTGCCGCCCGACCGACCCGCGGCGAAGGCGAGATCGACCATGGGGAAGGTGTCGGCATCCAGCGGCTCGAACTCGAGGGTGGCCGGTAGCGTCCAGTCGAAGCGCGTCGGAGCGTGCGGCAGCCGGTCGGGCCAGCCGAGGGCGAGCTGGATCGGCAGCCGCATGTCGGGTGGGCTGAGCTGCGCGAGAGTCGAGCCGTCACCGAACTCGACCATCCCGTGGACGATCGATTGCGGGTGGACGACCACCTCGATGCGGTCGTAGGGAACGCCGAACAGCAGGTGCGCCTCGATGACCTCGTGGCCCTTGTTGGCCAGCGTCGCCGAGTTGACGGTGATGACGGGCCCCATCGACCAGGTCGGGTGGGCCAGGGCGTCGGCCACGGTCACGCCCGCGATGCTCGCCCTGTCCCGCCCGCGGAAGGGCCCGCCGCTGGCGGTGATGACCAGGCGAGCGACCTCTGCGGCACTGCCGCCCCGCAGGCACTGCGCGAGCGCCGAATGCTCGCTGTCGACCGGCACGATCTGGCCGGGCCCGGCGCGCTCCATGACCAGGTCCCCGCCCAGGATCAGCGACTCCTTGTTGGCCAGGGCGAGGCGGCTGCCCGCGTCCAGCGCCGCCAGCGTCGGACGCAGGCCGCGCGAGCCGGTCAGACCGTTGACGACGACGTCGGCGCCGGCGCCGGCCAGGGCGGTGATCCCGTCATGCCCGTCGATGACCTCGACGCCGGTACCGAGCGCGTCACGCACGGTCCGCGCCGCCTCGGGGTCGGCCACGGCGACGCGGCGCACATCGTGCGCTTGCGCCTGGGCGATCAGCAGCTCGGCGTTGCCCCCGGCGGCGAGGCCGGTGACCCGGAACCGGTCGGGGTGAGCGGCGATCACCTCGAGCGTCTGGGTCCCGATCGACCCAGTCGACCCCAGGACGGTGATGGAGAAACGATGGGTGCGCGTCACGCCGATGCTCCTGCGGCGCTCTGGACCGGCCAGCGCCGCCACGCGTCCTTCGCGGAGGGCAGCATCCGCCCGCTGGCGACGGCGTAGTCGGCGTACAGCTGCCCGCAGGCGGCGTCGATGTCGCCGCCCCGGTTGGCGCGGATGGTCGCCGCGACGCCCGCGCGGGTGAGCACATCGCGGAACGCGCGCTGCTGCGCGACCGCAGGCGCGCGCCATGGCACCGCCGGCGTGGGGTTCATCGGAATGAGGTTGACGTGTGCGCTGTGTCCGGCGCTCGATGACCCGGATGTCCGGCCGACGAGCTCGGCGAGCTCCCTCGCGTGCTCCAGCTCGGTGTTGACCCCGTCGATCAGGACGTACTCGAAGGTGAGGCGGCGACCCGTGGCCGTCCTGTAGTCGCGGCAGGCGGCCAGCAGGGACGCGATCGGGTGCCGGCGGTTGACCGGGACGAGGTCGTCGCGCAGCGCGTCGTTGGGGGCGTGCAGGCTGACCGCCAGCGTGATGGGCAGTCCCAGCTCGATGAGACGCCGGATGCCCGGAACCAGGCCGACGGTCGACACGGTGATCGAGCGCGCAGACAGACCGAAGCCGCTGGACCAGCCGGCCCTGCCGGCCAGCCAGCGGACGGCGCGGACCGTGACGTCCAGGTTGGCCAGCGGCTCGCCCATGCCCATGAACACGACGTTGGTGACGTGGTCCGGCGTGCCGGGCACGCGGATGGCGCCGGTGGTCAACAGGCGCTGCATGATCGTCACCTGCCGGACGGTCTCGCCGAAAGTCAGCTGGCGCCGGAACCCCGCCTGGCCGGTCGCGCAGAACGGGCAGGCCATGGCGCAGCCCGCCTGGGTAGAGATGCAGACGGTGGCGCGCCCGCTGGTCGCCTCCGCCCTCGGGTAGAGCATCAGGACGCTCTCGATGGCCTCGCCGTCGCCGTAGCGCAGCAGCACCTTGTGGGTGCGGCCGTCGTCGGCGGTCGAGTGGCGGACGATCGCCGGCAACGTCCCGAACGCCCCGGCCAGCCGCTCCCGCAGCCCCATCGGCAGGTCGGTCATCTGCCCGGGGTCGTCGACTCCACGGGTCAGCCACGCCTCCACCTGACGGCGGCGGTAGTCGGGCTCGCCGGAGAGCAGGTCGGCGAGCCCTGTCGGGCCGAGGTCGTACGGGTCGACGTCGCCCTGGCCGCCCATCCCCCCAGACATGTCAGACGCCGAACGCGAGCAGCACGAAGTGGCCTACCGGCAGGGCGAAGAGCAGCGCATCCACACGGTCCATGATGCCGCCGTGGCCCGGCAGGATCCGTCCGAGGTCCTTGACCCCCAGATCGCGCTTGACCAGCGACTCGGCGAGATCCCCCAGCGTGGCGGCCACGCTCACGCCGGCGCCGAGGGCGAGCGCGAGCGGCAGGTCGAAGCCGGGCGCCCGCGCGGTGGCCACCGCCGCGATCAGCAGCACTGTCGCGAGCCCGCCGAGGAATCCCTCCCAGGTCTTGGCGGGGCTGATGCGCGGCGCGAGCTTGTGCCTGCCGAACCGACTGCCGAACGCGAAGGCGCCGATGTCGTTGGTCACAGCGAGCGCCACCGTGGCCATGACGGCCCACGACCCTGACGGCCGGGCCAGCAGCAGGGCGATGAAGCTCGCCAGGAACGGCACCCACAGCGCGATCAACAGGGTTGCGCCGACGTTGCCCGTGATCGTTCCGGCCGCCAAGCGGGTCCGCGCGGCGACCTCAGCCGGCGGCAGGTCGAGGTCTGGCGCCCCGCCGCGGCTGCCCGGGTCCAGCAGCGCCCAGCCGAGCGTGCCCAGCAGCAGCAGGACCAGCCCGACCGACTGGGCGGAAGGGCCGACGGCGTACACGCCGAAGAACATGACCAGCCCGCCCGCGACGGCCACCGGCGTGGCGGGCCGCAGGCCGCGGGACCGCAGCGCACCGTCGAGCTCGGCCAGCGCTCCGCAGACGATCAGCGCGACGAATGCCAGAAACGCCCACGGTGACGCGAACAGCGTGACGAGGAAGATGGCCGCGAGCGCCACTCCGGAGGCGATCGCGATGGGCAGGTTGCGTCCGAGCGAGTCGGTCACCCGCGGCGGCACCCGCCGCGGGCGGGCGCGGGGGGGACCGGCGCTGGGAGCAGAGCCACCGCGGGTCCGCACGGGACGCCGGCGAGCGCCGGGGGGCCGGCGACGACGAGCGCCGCGAGGGCGGCCTCCGGGCGCGGGGGTGTCGGTGCTCATGGGTGCGGACGGGAGGGGCTCAGACCTCCAGCAGCTCCCTTTCCTTGTTCGCCAGCAGCGCGTCGACGCGTTCCACATGCGTGTCGGTGAGGTCTTGGAGGCTCTTGTCCCCGCGGCGGACGTCGTCCTCGGTGGCGTCGCCGCTGTCCTGGAGGCCGGCGATGTCGCTCTTCGCGCTGCGCCGGGCGTTGCGGACAGCGACGCGACCGTCCTCGGCGCGCTCGCGGGCGACCTTCACGTACTCTCGGCGACGCTCCTCGGTGAGCTCGGGGAACACCACGCGGATGACCTGCCCGTCACTGGCCGGGTTGAGCCCCAGGTCCGCGCCCGAGATCGCGCGCTCGATCTCCTTCAGCGCGCTGGCGTCGAAGGGGTTGACCAGGAGCAGGCGGGGCTCGGGCACGCTGACGCTGGCGAGCTGCTGCAGCGGCGTCGGCGCCCCGTAATAGGACACCTGCAGGTCGGTGATCAGACCAGGGTTGGCTCGCCCGGTGCGGATCTTGGCGAACTCCGTCTGCGTGTGCTCGACCGCCGCGTCCATCTTCAGCTCCGCCTCGGTCAGGATGTCGCCCATTTGGTCAGCGCTCACGTCAGGCCTCCTGTTGCGTCTCGGTCGTAGCTGCAGGGTGCACGAGCGTGCCGATGGGCTCACCGGTCACGGCACGGCGGATGTTGCCCTCGACGAGGAGCTTGAAGACGATGATGGGCAGGTCGTTGACCATGCACAGCGACAGCGCGGTCTCGTCCAGGAACTTCAGGCCGCGGCTCAGGGCCTCGAGATAGGTGAGCGTGTCGAACCGCTTGGCCTTGGCGTCGGTCATCGGGTCCGCGTCGTAGACCCCGTCGACCTTCGTGGCCTTGAGGATGGCCTCGGCGTCGATCTCCAGGGCGCGCTGAGCCGCTGCGGTGTCGGTGGTGAAGTAGGGGGCGCCCAGTCCGGCGGCGAAGATGACGAGCCGGCCCTTCTCCAGGTGCCGCACCGCACGCCGCCTGATGTAGGGCTCGGCGAGTTCCTGCATGCTGACCGCCGTCATCGTGCGGGTGGACAGCCCCGCCTTCTCGCAGGCGTCCTGCAGGGCCAGGGCGTTGATGACCGTGGCCAGCATCCCCATGTGGTCGGCGCTGGACCGGTCCATGCCGTGCGCCTGCGGGCTGGCGCCCCTGAAGATGTTCCCGCCCCCGACGACGACGCCCAGCTCGACGCCGAGGTCGGCCACATCGGCCAGCTGCCGCGCCATCGACTGCACGACCGTCGGGCTGATGGAGTTGCCATCGTCGGCAAACGCCTCGCCCGACAGCTTCAGCACCACCCTGCGGTACTTGGGTTCCGTCTGCACTGCCGCCTCCGGTCACGCCGCCGCTCGGCCGCATGCTAGGGGTTTGGCTACGGTCAGGCGCCACCGACCTGGAAGCGGGAGAAGCGGCGGACCTCCACCTTCTCGCCCGTGGTGCGCTGGACCTCGGCGACGAGGTCGCCGACCGTCCGCTTGTCGTCCTTGACAAAAGGCTGGTTCAGCAGGACCTTCTCCTTGTAGAAGGCCTTGACCTTGCCGTCGACGATCTTGTCGATGATGTGGTCTGGCTTGCCCTCGTCGCGGGCCTGCCGCTCGGCGAAGCCGCGCTCGGCGGCGATCAGGTCCTCGTCGACCTCGTCCTCGCGCACCACGACGGGGTTCATCGCGGCGATGTGCAGCGCCAGGTCGGTGGCCAGCTGCCGGAACGCGTCGCCCTTGGCGACGAAGTCGGTCTCGCAGTTGAGCTCGACGAGCACCCCGACCCGCGGCGGCATCCCGGGCGTGGGCGTGTGCAGGTAGGCGTGCACGATGCCGTCCGCGGCGGTGCGGTCGCCCGCGCGCTCGTTCATCTTGGCGCCGGTGCGCTCACGGACCAGCTCGGCGGCCTTGTCGAAGTCGCCGTCCGCGTCGGTCAGCGCCCTCTTGCAGTCCATCATCCCCGCGCCGGTGGCGTCGCGGAGCCGCTTGACGTCAGCGGCGGTGAACTCAGGCATGGCGGTTCCTCCTCGGGCGTGGCTCGTCCCGGTAATGACGTCTCATGCGCGACGGGCAGGCGGTGGGCTAGTGCTCCTCCGCGGAAGTCTCCTACATTCGGCCACGCCTGCATCACGGCTCGCTGCGTTGCTTCGTCGCCCAAGTACGGCCCAGTACGAGGCGCTCCTCGCGCCTTGCGAGCCGCGCGCAGTC
>JACDBB010000063.1 GCA_013695145.1 Euzebyales bacterium | reverse complement strand
GGCCAGGGCCGCGTCGGGCAAGGCGAGGAGGACGGGGGCGGCGAGGGCGACCTCGGCGACGCCACCGTCTTCGACCCGCCCCGCGGCGCCGGCGACGGCGACGACCTGGCGCTGGGTGGCCAGCGCGGCCAGGACGGCGAGGACCTGAGCGTGGGCGCCACCCTCGGCGATGGCCTCGCCAACGGCGGGCTCGTGCCCTACCGCGAGGTGCTCGCCGAGTACGCCGACCAGGCGGCCCGCACCGTGGACAGGCCCGACTACCCGGTGCGGCTGCGCGACACGGTCCGCGACTACTTCGACCGGCTGGGAGGCCGCCGATGACCACGACAGACCCCCGCTCCACGCCCCCCGGCGCCGGTCGGCGGGCGGCGCCGCGCACCGTCGACGTGGAGGACTTCGCCGCCCTGGCCGCGCGCATCGAGGCAGAGGTGCGGCGCGTGATCGTCGGGCAGGACGCGCTGGTGCGCGACGTCCTGGCCTGCCTGTTCGCGCAGGGCCACGTGCTGATCGAGGGCGTGCCCGGGCTCGGCAAGACCGTGCTTCTGCGCACCCTCGGCGAGGCGTTGCGCCTCGACTTCACGCGGGTCCAGTGCACCCCCGACCTGATGCCCGCCGACATCGTCGGCACGAACGTGCTCGACAGCGCGGGGGGCGGCGGCCGCTTCCAGGCCGGCCCGGTGTTCACGCAGCTGCTGCTGGCCGACGAGGTGAACCGCGCGACGCCCAAGACCCAGTCGGCGCTGCTCGAGGCGATGGCCGAGCGGTCGGTGACCGTCGCGGGCGTCACCAGGCGGCTGCCTCTGCCCTTCTTCGTGATGGCCACGCAGAACCCCATCGAGATGGAGGGCACCTACCCGCTGCCGGAGGCGCAGCTCGACCGCTTCCTCGCCAAGGTGCTGGTGGGCCTGCCCGGATCCGACCACCTCACCGAGATCCTGCAGCGCACGACCGGGGTCGGGGAGGTGGCCGTCGAGCCCGTCGCCAGCGCGGACGAGCTCGTGGCCTGCGCCCAGCTGGTCCGTGAGGTGCCGATCGCCACCCACGTCACCCGTCACGTCGTCGACCTTGTGCAGGCCACCCACGCGCGGGACGCCAGCGCGCCCGAGCCGGTCCGGCGCTATGTCGGCCACGGCGCGTCGCCGCGCGGCGGCCAGGCGCTGGTGCTGCTCGCCAAGGCGTACGCGCTGCTGGACGGGCGGTTGCACGCGTCGGTGGACGACGTCCGCGCCGCCGCCCCCGGGTGCCTGCGCCACCGGCTGGTCCTCGGGTACGAGGCGCTGTCGGCCGGCGTGGCCGCCGACGATGTGGTGGCCGCGGTGCTCGACGCGGTCGGCGCCCCCAAACCCCCGGTCCGCGGCGCGGTGTAGGGCGAGCGGATGATGCCCACCGCGACGCGCATCCTCGCCCCCGAGCTGGTGGCCCGGCTGGGTCGGTTCCGGCTGGGCGGGCGGCGCCGCGTCGAGGGCCGTTTCGCCGGCGGTCACGCCTCGCGCCGTTTCGGGTCGTCGGTGGAGTTCGCCGACCACCGCGCCTACATCGCGGGCGACGACCCGCGGCGGGTGGACTGGCACGCCCACGCCCGCATCGGCCGGCTGCTGGTGAAGCTGTTCGAGGCCGAGGACGAGGCCGCGCTGCGCGTGGTGGTCGACGCCTCGGCGTCCATGGGCTTCGGCGCCAAGCTCGACCGCGCTCGGCAGGTCGCCGCGGCACTGGTGGCGGTCGCGGCCGTCGGCGGTGATCGGGTGCGCGTCCTCATCGCCGGCGACGGCGTCGACCCTGGCCCCTGGTACCGCGGCGCCAGCGCGCTGCCCGCCGCCGAGTTGCGGCTGCTGCGTGCCGGCGCGACCGGTCGGGCGGACCTGCCCTCGGCCCTGCGGCGCGCGCGCGCCGAGGGGCCGCGAGGCCCGATCGTCCTGGTGAGCGACCTCCTCTTCGACGGCTGGGAGGACACCGTCCGCGTCCTCGGCGCGGGCGACGCCGACGCTGCGCTCGTGCATGTGCTGGGCCGCGCCGATGTCGACCCGGACCTCGACGGGGACCTGCGGCTCGTCGACAGCGAGACCGGCCAGGAGCGCGAGGTCGGAGTGTCCGGCGACGTGCGCGCCGCGTACGCGGCCACGGTCGAGCGGTGGCTGGACGACGTCGCCCGCCGCTGCGGGGCCGCTGGGGTGGCGCTGGCCCGCCTGCACGACGACGAGCCGGTGGAGGATCTGCTCGCGCTGGTGCTGCCCCGCCTTGGGGTGATCGCATGAGGCTCGCCGCACCGCTGGGGCTGGGGGCCCTGGCGCTCGCCGGCCCGCTGGTGCTCTGGTACGTGCTGCGCTCCCGGCGGCCGCGCGTGGAGGTGGCCTCGACGTTGCTGTGGGACGCGGTGGCGCCGTCGGTGTCCGCCGCGGTTCCGTGGCAGCGCTTCAGGGCGGACCGGACGTTCTGGCTGGTGCTGGGCGCCCTGCTGGTCGGCGCGCTCGCGCTGGCGCGACCGGCGTTTGTTGTCGCGGCGGAGCTGGGGGACCACACCATTATCGTGGTCGACACGTCCGCGTCCATGCAGGCCGACGAGGACGGCCCGACCCGCCTCGAGCTGGCCCGCAGGGCCGCCGCCAACGTCGTGGCGGACATCGCCCAACCGCGGACCGCGTCGGTGATCGAGGCCGGCGCCACCGCACGGGTCGTCGGCAATCAGCTGGGCGACGCGCCGGCGGTCGAGCGGGCGCTGGCGCAGGTACGGCCGACGCAGTCGGTCGCCGACCTCGCCGACGCGTTCACCCTGGCGGCGGCGCTGTCGCGACCGGACCAGGACACGGTCGTGCACCTGTTCACCGACGGAGCCGTGCCCGACGAGATCCTCGCAGCGGCGCCTGCCGGGCTGCGGGTCACCGCCGTCGGCAGCGACCGGCCGAATCTCGCCGTCACGGGCCTTGAGGCGCTGGCGACGGGCGGCGGGTCGGCGCAGGCGTTCGTGCAGGTCCGCAACCTCGGGCTGGTCGCCGCCGAGGGCACGCTGACGCTGGCCGTCGACGGCGTCGCGATCACCGAGCGCGCGCTGGAGCTTCCGGCCCGCGGCACCGAGGACCTGATCCTGCCGCTGACGATCGGGACGGGCGACGGGATCGTGGAGGCGGCCGTCGCGCCGCGAGGCGCCGACCCGTTCGGCGACCAGGCCACCGACGCGCTCACGCTCGACGATCGCGCGTTCGCCACGCTCGGGGGCACCCGCACCCTCCGCGTACTGGTCGCCGGCCCCGGCAACGTGTTCATCGAGGAGGCGCTGTCCGCGGTTGAGGGCGTGCAGCTGCGCACCGCGGCCGCCGTGCCCGAGCGCATGGACGCCGTCGACCTGCTGGTCGTGGACCGCGTGGCGGCGCCACCCGCTCCCACCGTGCCCACGCTGCTCGTCGCGCCCAGCCGACTGCCGAACGGGCTCGAGGCCGCCGCGCCAGTGGAGCTGCCATCAGTCACGTTCCAGTCCCCCGACCACCCGCTGATGGCGGACCTCGACCTCGCGGGAGTGGCGATCGCCGAGGCCGCACCCGTCACCGCACCGACCCTTGAGCCGGTCGTGGCCTCTCCCGGCGGCCCGCTGGTGCTCGCGGGCCAGCTCGATGGTGTGCCCGTGGTCCACGTGGCGTTCGATCTGCTGGCCAGCAACCTGCCGTTGCAGGTCGCCTGGCCGGTGCTGGTCGCCAACACGCTCACCTGGCTGGCCGCGCCACCCGCCGCGGCGCCGCTGGCGGTCGGTGACGAGGTGGCCTTCACGGTTCCACCCGGCGTCGCGGCGGTCCGGGTGCTCCCGCCGATGGGTGCCCAGCCGCGCCTGTTGGAGCGTGCCCGCCCGCGCACCGCGGTCGATCGGACGGGCGTGTGGAGGGCGGAGTGGGTGGCGGCATCGGACGCGGACGAGGCCGAGGTCGCGCGCCTGGCGCCGCCGGCCGCGGTGCCGGTGAACCTGCCCGCCGGCGAGAGCGACCTGGCGCGACCCCGCCAGGAC
>JACDBB010000223.1 GCA_013695145.1 Euzebyales bacterium | reverse complement strand
TCATAGAGGCGTCCGTCAGTCACCGCGCGGCAGATTAACGGATCATGAGTGTTGTTCGACGTCTCACGGTCCATCCAGGCGTCCCAGCCGGCGGCCTCAAATTCGAAGGTCGATTCCCGCTGCGTGGAGTCCAGGACATCGTACATGAGCCCCTTCGTACGATAGGTGATGCGCACTGGCCACATGGCACTGGTGCCCGCTTGGTCGCCGCCACTACCGGGTGTGGCCTCGGCCACGACGTCGTCTGAGGGCGGGCTCGCGAACATGGTCTGTGGCGCGGCTGACATCGACCACAGGACTCCGATGGCGGCCAGAGGAATCAACAGGAGCAGCGACGCGATGACAGACCTCCATGTAGTGGCCATGCGACTGCCTTCTCTCAGACCTGTGATTCACGGTACCCGGAAAGCTGCATCCGGGACACTTATGGAAATAATATGATCGAGCTGAAGGATTATAGGTTTATAGGTGTTGTTGCGATATACATCGAACACCCACAACGGGTCAGACTCGCCTGGCGCCGGTCGCTGCTCTCGGGACTGCACTGCCGTCCAGACACGCGATTGAACACCACCGCAGAGAGCGAGTCGTTCCCGCTTCCTCGGTCGTAGTCGATAGCGGGTGGCCATCCTTGTGGCGTTCGCCGTGGGGCTGCCCTTGATCGCGGCTCACGCCACCGGGGCGATCGATGTGCCCCGTAACGACGACTGGAGCTACAGCCGCACGGCGCTGACCCTTGCCGGCACCGGCGAACTCCACCTGGTGGGGTGGGCGGTGATGAGCCTGGTGGCGCAGACCCTGTGGGCGCAACCATGGCTCGCGACACTGGGTGAGTCGTTGCGCACGTTACACCTCGCGACTGCTGTCGCCAGCACGATCGGCCTGGTTGCGACCTTCTTGTTGGCGCGTCGTTTCCTCGCGCCGGCCAGTGCCCTGTTGGTCGCGGCCATCGTCGCGGTCGCCCCCGCCTACGCGGTCGGGTCCACGTCGTTCATGACCGACCCGTTGGCGTTCGCGGGTCAGATCTGCGCGGTCGCGCTCGCCGCGGGACGGGATGGCGGCACGCCGTCGTCCACGCACCGCCGGAAGTCCTCTTCGGAGACCCACAGCTCGTCGCGCAGGATGTGCGCAAACATGCCGGGATCGCGGTACTGGCCTCGACCGTGGGAGACCCTCGCGTACAGCATGTCGCCGTTGGCGAGCGTCAGGGTGCAGCGGCGCTGGTCACCCTTGCGCTTCAGAGGCCGCGACGCGGAAGCCGAGCTTCCCCGCCGTGACACGTGAAGGGTGACGTTCGTCGGCTCCGCACGGGTCCGGTGGCTGCACAATGGGGACGATGAGCGGCGCAGCGGAAGGGCGGCACCACGAGCGGACGGCGCGCCCGCTGGACGCGGCCGCCGTCTCGCGCGTCGTCGCGGCCAGCCTCGACGACCCGTCGTGGGACGACCTCGATCGGATCAGGGTCGTCCGCGAGTTCGTCCGGGTGGTCCAGGACGAGGCCGGCGGCCCCGCCGACGTCGCCGTCCTGCTCGAACAGGAACCGCCCGCGACCGGACACCGCGGGTGGGACGCCCTGTTCGGTGGTCTGGCCGAGTGGGTCGCCAGCTCGCGGGGGATCGACCCCCCAGGATGGGCGTACGCCGAGGGCCGGTTCGCTGACCGCTTCTTCTTCCCGCAGCGGACCGGCTTCGGCAAGGCGTCGGCGCTCGCGAACGCGCCGGCGGCGTTCCGCAGGCGCGGCGTGTTCGTCGACCCGTTGGCTCTGGAGTCGGACGGCGTGTCGCTGTGAGCGGCTACCCGCTCCTCGACGCCGCCCGGTTGAGGGCCGCGTTCGGCCTGCTCGACCGCGCGCTCGCGCGGCGTCGCGTCAAGGCCGACGTGCTGCTGTACGGCGGCGCGGCCATGCTGCTCGCCTACGACGCGGACCGTTCGACCAGGGACGCCGACTCGGTGTTCCGGCCTGACGGCCCGGTGCTCGAGGCGGCGGCCGAGGTCGCCGACGAGCTCGGCCTCGGACGCGGGTGGCTGAACCAGCAGGCCAGCGTCTACCTCCCCCCGGCCGCGACCACCCACGAGCGGGCCGTGTTCGACCGACCCGTCCACGACGGCCCGAACCTCCGGGTCACCGCGATGAACCCGCGGTACCTGCTCGCGATGAAGGTGCACGCCAGCCGCGGCGATCAGGACGTGACCGACATCGGCGTCCTGGCCGACGCGCTGGGTCTCGCCGACGCAACCGAGGTCCTGGCCGTCGCACAGGACGTGTACGGGGACGAACCACTGCCCGCACGGTCCCGACCCGCGGTCGAGACCGCACTGGAGCGGCGCGGCGGCGAGAGGGGGCGGAACGGCTCGTAGTCGTGCGGGGCGAGTCGGCTCGCGGTGGTGCCGAGGTAACCGGGACGCAGGTCCCGATCCGCCTCCGTCGACAGCCGGAGGCGCGCGCCGGGTCGACCTCGTAGCGTCGGGGCCATGGCTGATCACGAGCTGAGGACCGACGACGTCGCCGGCTACCTGGACCGCCTCGAGATGAGCAGGGACCTGGCGCCGAGCGCGGAGACGCTGCGCCGCCTGCACGTGGCGCATCTGCACCATGTGCCGTTCGAGAACCTGTCGCTGCATCTCGACGAGCCGATCGAGCTGGCGGTCGGGCCGCTGGTCGACAAGATCGTCCGCCGGGGCCGCGGCGGGTTCTGCTACGAGCTCAACGGCGCGTTCGCGGCGTTGCTGCGCGCGGTCGGCTTCGATGTCGCGCACCTGGCGGCGCGCGTTGTCGAGGAGGACCGACTGGGACCCCCGTTCGATCACATGGGATTGCGGGTCGACGTGCCCGGCGATCCGCGTCCGTGGTTCGCCGACGTGGGATTCGGCGTCTCGTTCCTGGAGCCGCTGCGCTTCGAGGAGTCGATCGACCAGCACGACCCGCTGGGGACCTTCCGGCTGGAGCCCGCGCCGCACGGCGACGTCGACCTCCACCACGACGGCGCGTGGCGCTACCGGCTGGAGCTGCGGCCGCGGGCCCTCGACGAGTTCGCCGCCACGTGCTGGTACCAGCAGACCTCGCCAGCGTCGGACTTCACCAGCGGGCCCGTGTGCTCGCTGCAGCTGCCCGGCGGAGGGCGGGTCACTCTCGCGGGTCGCCGGCTGATCCGCACCGCTGCCGACGGGCAGCGCGACGAGCGTGTGCTGGCCGCCGATGGCGAGGTCCTGGCCGCCTATCGCGAGCACTTCGGCATCCGCCTCGAGCGGCTGCCCGCTGAGCCCGACGGCTGAGCAGCGCCGGCCGCTGGAGGCCTGCCCGGGATCGTGGGCCAGGTCGCCGGTAGGCTGCAAGCCGTGTCGAACGCCGACCGCGCCGCCACGTCTCCACGCAGTTCCCGCTGGCTGCTCGTGACCACCGCTGGCCTGCTGGTGATCGTCGTCGCGACGCTGGCGCAGGTGGCGCCCCGGCCGCGCATCCCGCACTTCGCCGCGCACACGCCGAGCGTCATCGCACATGGGGGGGCGCAGGGCCACGCTCCCGGCAACACGCTCGAGGCGTTCCAGCTGGCGCTCGACATGGGCGCGGACACCCTGGAGATGGACCTGCAGCTCACCGCGGACCGCGAGGTCGTCGTCTTCCACGACGCCACCCTGGACCGCACCACGGACGGCAGCGGCGCCATCGCGGACCGCACACTGGCGCAGCTTCGGGAGCTGGACGCTGGCTACAGTTTCGCGGCCGCCGACGGGTCCACGCCGTACCGCGACCAGGGCGTGCGCATCCCCACGTTCGAGGAGGCGCTGGAGGCGTTCCCGGACATCTTCCTCATCGTGGAGATGAAGCCGGACGGAGGACCGGGGATCGTGCAAGCCGTGGCGGAGCGCATCGACGCGCGCGACGCGCAGGACCGCACCGCCGTCGCCTCCTTCAGCCTCGACCACCTCGAGGAGTTCCGCGACGCCCTGCCCGGTGTGCCAACCAACATGCCCGAGGGCGAGACGACAGCGTTCTACGTGCGCCATCTGGTCGGACTGCACCGCTGGTGGAGCCCTCCCGGCGAGCTGTTCCAGGTCCCCGAGGTCCACGAGGGCCGGCAGGTCGTCACCCCGCGGTTCGTCAGCGCAGCGAACCGCCTCGGCGTCGACGTGCAGGTCTGGACGGTCAACGAGCCCGAGGACATGCGTCGTCTGCTGGACGCCGGCGTGCACGGGATCATGACCGACTACCCGGACCGGCTGGTGGCGGTCATCGCCGAACGGGAGCAAGCCCGACCGGAGGTCGGCGCGCCCCACGAGGCCGGCCTGGCGCTCGCGCGCACCCTGCGGGAGCGCTTCGGCTGGTTGGACGGCATCATGCTGGCCGTCACACGCCTTGGGGACGTCGAGTTCTACCTGGCCTTCTTCCCGCTGGTGTACTGGTCACTGGACCGCAGGCTCGGGCTGCGCCTGGGCGTCGCCCTGCTGCTGTCGGCGGGGATCAACGCCATCGGCAAGCTGGCGACGCTCAGCCCGCGCCCGCTGTTCCTCGATCCCGCGCTCGCGCGGGTGACGGAGCCCAGCTTCGGCATCCCCTCAGGGCACGCGCAGAACGCGGTGGCGGTCTGGGGGCTGCTGGCCGCCGAGCTCGGTGGCCGCGACGCGCCGCCACGACGACGACGGGCCGTATGGGCCGCGGCGGCGCTGCTGATCGCCCTGATCGGCTGGTCGCGCGTCCACCTCGGCGCGCACTTCCTTATCGACGTGCTCAGCGGGTGGGCGCTCGGGGCACTGATCGTCGTCGCATACCTGCGTCTGGAGGGGCCGGTCCGGCGCTGGCTCATCGCACGGTCCGCCAGGGAGCAGGTGCTGGCGGCGCTCGCGGCCTCGTTGGCGCTGGTGGCCGCGGGCGCGCTGCTGGCCGCAGGCCGGCTCGGCTTCGCGTTCCCTGAGGCGTGGGTCGGTGCCGGCGATGCCGCCGAGGCGGTCAGCGTGGCCGACGTCGTGCGCGCGGCCGGAGCGCTGTTCGGTGCCGGGGTCGGTGTCGTCGGGCTGCGCGCCCGTGGCGGATTCGACAGCGGGGGACCGCCTGCCAAGCGGCTGCTGCGCTACCTCGTGGGAATCGTCGGGGTCGGGCTGCTGTGGGTGGGGCTCGGCGCGCTGCTCCCCTCGGGCACCGATCCGCTGTCGATGGTGATCCGTTACCTGCGCTACGCCCTGGTCGGGACCTGGATCACCGGTGTGGCGCCGCTGCTGTTCTTGCGGCTGGGTATTGCGGTGCCGGAGGCCGCACCCGGACGCGCGACCTCGTGCTTGGGGCAGCGTGCGTTTCTGGGACCAGGCGGCGGGAACGAGGATGCGGCACCCGACCCTGAGCAGCCATCGTGACCAGCGTCATCGAGAATTCCATCGAAGTCGACCGCCCCGCCAGCACCGTTTACGACCAGTGGACACAGTTCGAGGAGTTCCCCCAGTTCATGGAGGGCGTCGAGCGCGTCGAGCAGCTCGACGACCGTCGCCTGCGGCATGCCGAGATCGGCGGCGCCGACCGTGAGTGGGACGCCGAGATCGCCGAGCAGGTGCCCGACGAGGTGATCGCCTTGCGCGCCACTGGCGATACGGGGCACACCGGTCGCGTCACCTTCGATCGTCTCAGCGATGCCTCGACTCGTGTCAACCTCCGCACGGAGTACCAGCCGAAAGGCCTCACCGAGAAGGCGGGCGACATGCTCGGCGTGGTCGACCGTCGCGTGAAGGGCGACCTCGACCGCTTCAAGGCGTTCATCGAGTCGCGCGGCACCGAGACCGGCGCGTGGCGCGGGGAGATCCGCTGAGTCACGCCTTGAGCAGGGCGCACGCGTCGCCGTCGTGACCAGACCGCCCGTGTCAGCAGGTGACGTGGCGTAGGGTCGGCAGGTGTCCGCTGCCGTACCCCAGCCTCTGCCCTCGGTCTTCGTCCGCAACGTCGAGGACGCCTATGGCGAAGTGGGTGGTCAGTGGCTGGCGAGCCTGCCGAGGCTGGTCGGCCGGGTGGCCGAGGCGTGGGAGCTCGATGTCGGCAGGGCCTTTCCGTCGTCCTACAACTACGTCGCGCCTGCGCGACGGCACGTCGACGGCGCCTCGTGCGTCCTCAAGCTGGGGCTGCCCGACGACCGGGCGCTCACCCACGAGGCGGCGGCGCTGGCCGAGGTGGACGGCGAAGCAGCGGTGCGGCTGCTGGCCCACGACCCCGAGGCCGCCGCTGTGCTGCTCGAGCGCGCCCAGCCAGGGAGCCCGCTGGCGGACCTGGTCGCGACCAACGACGATGCGGCCACCATGGCGATCGCGGCGGTCCTGAGACGGTTCTGGCGCCCGGCTCCCGCCGGGCTGGAGCGCCGCACGATCGGCGGCCTGGTCGGCGCCTTCGCGCGCTACCGTGCCGCCCATCGTGGCTCGGGCCCACTACCTGGACCCCTGGTGGACCGCGCCCGGGCGGTGTTCGGTGAGCTCGTGGTCTCCGCACCGTCGCCGCAGGTGCTCCTGCACGGCGATCTGCACCACGGCAACGTGCTCCGTCATTCCGACCGCTGGCTCGCGATCGACCCCAAGGGCCTCGTCGGCGACATCGCCTTCGACACCTGGCCCTTGCTGCACAACCCGCACGCCGCCGGCATCGACGTCGTCGCGCTCCTGGACCGGCGCATCGCCGTGCTGGCCGAACAGCTCCCCCTCGAACGGGATCGCATAACCGCCTGGGGGTTCGCCGGCTCGCTGCTGTCCGAGCTGTGGTCCGTCGAGGATCACGGCAGTGTCAACGGCTCCGCCCTGGCGGTTGCCGAGGTCCTCGCGGGTCGGATTCGTTAACTCCGCGTTCCAACGCCGCCGGTGGGGGTATCTCCGGGTCCGCCCGCACGTCGATGGAGGACCCGGCAGTGACCGTCACCCCGCAGGAGTTCGCGCCCCTGCAGCGTCCCCAGGACCGGCGTCCCGCGCCGCCGAAGCCCCGTGGGTGGGTGTCCGCCCACCTGCTGGAGGCGCTGCGGGGGCCCGCTCGCACGCTGCCCGCAGCCCCAGCCGCGGAGGACGACCCGCTCGATGGCGAGGACGCAGCGCTCGCGCTGTACGTCTGCTACGAGTTGCACTACCGCGGCTTCGCCGGCGTCGACGAGGAGTGGGAGTGGGAGCCGTCGTTGCTCGCCTTCCGCCGGCACCTCGAGCAGGCGTTCCTCGGCCGCGTGCAGGACCTCACCGGCCAACGCGTCGAAGCCGACGACGTGCCTGAGCGGCTCCAGGCGCTCCTGGCATCCTCCGACGGTCCGTCGCTGTCCACGTACATGGCCGAGCACGCGTCGCTCGAGCAGATGCGGGAGTTCGTTGTGCACCGCTCGGCGTACCAGCTGAAAGAGGCGGATCCGCACAGCTGGGCGCTGCCGCGGCTGGCGGGCGCCGCCAAGGCCGCGCTGGTGGAGATCCAGGCCGACGAGTACGGCCAGGGGGTCCAGAAGGACATGCACGCCGAGCTGTTCGCACTGTCCATGCGCGAGATGGGCCTCGACGACACCTACGGCGCATACCTCGACCTCATCCCCGGGCCCACGCTGGCCACCGTCAACCTCGCCTCGTTCCTCGGGCTGCATCGCCGTTGGCGGGGAGCCCTGGTGGGACATCTTGCGGTCTTCGAGATGACGTCCGTGGAGCCGATGGGCCGCTACTCGGTGGCGCTGCGGCGTCACGGGTTCGGCCCCTGGGCGCGTCTGTTCTACGACACCCACGTGGTCGCCGACGCTCACCACCAGACGGTGGCCGCGCGAAAGCTCGCGGGTGGCTTGGCCCGTGACGAGCCGGAGCTGGGGGCCGACATCATGTTCGGAGCTCGGGCGATCTGCGCCGTGGAGGAGCGCTTCACACGGCATCTGCTGGACTCCTGGTTCGTCGGGGGAACCTCCCTGCGGACTGCGCTCCCGTGATCCGGGCCAGCTACGTGCTGCCACTGCGCGCCAAGCGACCACAGCCCGAGCTGGCCCCCTACCTGCACCGCCTCGTTCGTCAGCTGGATCAGGTGGTGGTCGTCGAGGACTCGGCGCCGGACGTCGTGGCGGCGCATGCCGCGACCTGGCCGGCGGCGGTGCTGCACATCGGTGTCGACCCGGACCTGCGCTGCCCCAACGGCAAGGTCGGCGGTGTCCTGACCGGGCTTCGACGCGTACGCAACGAGGTGGTGATCATCGCCGACGACGACGTGCGCTACCACGTCGCCCAACTGCGGGAGGTCGCCGCGTTGCTGGCGACCGGCGATCTCGTCGTACCGCAGAACCACTTCGTCACGCGCCCGGCCCAGCGGCTGCCGTGGCACGCCGCCTGGGACACCGCACGCAGCCTGCTCAACCGCGCGCTGGGTCACGACTTCCCGGGGACGATGGGCGTCCGCCGCTCCGTGCTGGCCGCGATCGGCGGCTACGACGGGGACGTCCTGTTCGAGAACCTCCAGTTGATCCGAACGGTGCGGGCCGCCGGTGGTCGGGTGGTGCAGGCTCCGTGGATCTACGTCCCCCGCCTGCCACCGACTGCGGCGCACTTCCTGGGTCAGCGCGTGCGTCAGGCCTACGACAGTTTCGCGCAGCCCGCGCGGCTGGCCGCCGAGCTGATGTTGCTGCCCGCCGGTCTCGCGCTGGCCAGACGGCATGGCGGCTCGGGGATGGCTGGAGCTGCGGGACTGGCGATCGGCCTGGCCGAGGTCGGTCGCCGACGGTGGGCTGGCACACGCCGCTTTCCGCTGACCTGCTCGGTCCTCGCTCCGGCCTGGTTGGCCGAACGTGCGGTCTGCTCGTGGCTGGCGGTCGCCGTGCGGCTCACAGGGGCCGCGCCGTACCCGTCGCTGGGTCCGCTGCCGCGCGCAGCCTCGTCGGAGCGAGCCCTGCGCGCGGCGCTCCGCCGCGCTGCCCGCACCCCGGCCCCGGTCGGCGCCTCGCTGCGCTGACCGCGCGTACTGGGCAGGATTGGGCGTACCTTCTATGAGGCGGGTGATCTTGAGCGCGACACCGATAGGGGAGAGCGCCGGTGCGCGCTACGACGGCGTCGCGGACTGGTTCGACCACTACGTCAGCGACGGCGGGGCACGGCACATCACGAGCTGGGCGCAGGA
>JACDBB010000200.1 GCA_013695145.1 Euzebyales bacterium | reverse complement strand
CGCGGACACTTCGTACCGAGGGTTCGTACGAAGTGTCCGCGCTGCATGACGCTAAGCGACGACGTTGCCGACCGGTTCCTGGCGCGGCACCCACTCGGTGGCCTCCACGCGGGGGGCGTCGGCGTCCACCATCACCTTCTCACCGCAGTTGGCGCAGACCCCGACCGGGTTCTTGGCGTTCTTGCGCGGCGGCTTCAGCGGGCCGCCGCACTTGGGGCACTGCTTGGCCAGCGGCGTCGTCCACAGGGCGAAATCGCAGTCGGGGTAGCGGTTGCAGCCGTAGAAGGACTTGCCGTACCGGCTCCTGCGCTCGGTCAGCTGCCCGCCTCCCGGCTCGCCCCCGCACTTCGGGCAGTCGATCCCGATGCGCATCTCGACGTTGGTGATGCCCTTGCAGCTGGGGTAGTCCTGACAGCCGTAGAATGGCCCGAAGCGACCCTCGCGGCGGATCGTCGGCTTACCGCACGTCGGGCAGGGCACGGACGGATCGGGCTCCAGCTCGGAGACTGTGGTCACGTTGCCGTAGCTGTCCAGCGGCAGGCTGCCCTTGCAGTCGGGGAACCGCTCACAGGAGGCGAACCACTGCCGCGACTTGCCGCTGAAGACCTTGTTCATCGGGGCGCCGCACACCGGGCACTCGACGTCGGAGATCGGGATCCGCGGCCGCTCCGGTTTCCGCTCGCTGATCCACTCGTCGACCTCGTGGAGGAAGTCGGAGACCATCGGGCCCCAAGCCTCCTCGCCCCGCGCGATCTCGTCGAGCTCGGACTCCATCCTGGCGGTGAACGACACATCCACCACTTCGGCGAAATGCTGCTTCAGGTAGGCGACGACGACCTCGCCGAGCGGTGTCGGGAAGAACCGCCGGCTCTCATTGCGGACGTACTCGCGGTTGAGCAGCGTGGCGATGATCGACGCGTACGTCGACGGGCGACCGATGCCCTCGGCCTCCAGCAGCTCCACCAGGGAGCCCTGGTTGTAGCGCGGCGGCGGCTCGGTGAAGTGCTGCTCGCTGCGGACCGCGGTGAGGTCGAGCGACTCGCCGTCGGTGAGGTCGGGCAGCTCGCCGCTGGCCTCCTGCTCGCCGTAGGCGCGGCGGAACCCGTCGAACCTCACGACCTGGCCGGTCACGCGGAAGCGCAGCTCACCCGCCCCGTCCGCCGCGACGATGTCGGCGCGCAGGTTGTCCATGACCGCCGGCGCCATCTGGGTGGCGACGGTGCGCCTCCAGATCAGCTCGTAGAGGGCGCGCTGGTCGCGGTCGAGTCGCTGGGCGACGCGCTCGGGCAGCCGGCGCGTGCTGGTCGGACGGATCGCCTCGTGCGCCTCCTGGGCGCCCTTGGACTTGCCCTTGAACGTCCGCGGCTTGGCCAGGCCGTAACGGTCTCCGTAGCGCTCGCGGACGACGTCACCCGCCTCCGCGATCGCGGACTGCGACAGGTTGACGCTGTCGGTTCGCATGTAGGTGATCAGGCCGACCGCGCCGTCCTCGCCGACGTCGATGCCCTCATACAGCTGCTGGGCGATCTGCATGGTGCGGGCGGCGCTGAAGCCGAGCCGGTTGCCAGCCTCGATCTGCAGCGTCGAGGTGGTGAACGGCGGCTTGGGGTTCTGCCGGGTCTCGCGGCGGGTCACGTCCGCCACCGTCCACCCGGCCGCATCCGCCGCACGCCGGCGCACCGTCTCAGCGCTGTCGCCGTCGGCGAGGAGCAGGTAGCGCCCCGCGGTGCCCTTGTCCTGGTGCTCCTCCATCTTCTTGGGGGTGACGACGCGCCGGCCGTCGACGGCGTTCAGCGGCGCCTCCAGGGGGGAGCCGTCCTGCGCGAAGTCCCCGTGGATCGTCCAGTACTCCTGCGGGTCGAAGCGGCGGATCTCGTCCTCGCGGTCGCAGATCAGCCGCAGCGCCACCGACTGCACCCGGCCCGCGGAGATGCCGCTGGCCACGTTGCGCCACAGGGTGGGAGACAGGCGGTAGCCGACGATGCGGTCCACGGCGCGGCGCGCCTGCTGGGCGTCGACGAGGTGAGCGTCGATCCGCCGAGGCTGCTCGAATGCCGCCAGGATCGCGGCGCGCGTGATCTCGGCAAACACGACCCGGTTGTCAGCTGTGGTGTCGATGCCGGCGACCTCGGCGACGTGCCAGGCGATCGCCTCGCCCTCGCGGTCGAGGTCGGTGGCGAGGAACACCCGCTCGGCGGCTTTGGCCTCCCGCTTGATGCCGGAGACCACCTTGGCGGAGCCCTTGGGCACCTCGTAGCGCAGGTGCACGTCGCCACCGTCCACCTCGACAGCGAAGTCGCTGCGCGGCAGGTCGCGGATGTGACCCACCGAGGCGAGGACCTTGAAGTCCGCGCCGAGGTAGCGCTCGATGGTCCTCGCCTTGGTGGGCGACTCGACGATCACGAGGTTCTTGGCCATGGGGGGAGGTTCTTCTCCTTGATGTGGTCCGGCCGGGTCAACACCGAACGCGCCGGCGCTGCGGCGCATTCCCGGCGGCCGCGTCCCTCCCACAGTAACCGCGCATCGTGGTCCGGCCGCAACCCCGCCGCGGCGGAGGTATGCCATGCTGCGGTCATGGACGAGCTCACGCACGTGCCGGCAGGGTCCTTGAGGGGCTCGACCGCCCAGACAGCGGGGATGGCCAGGAGCGCCGCGATCGACGGCGCCACGGTCGGCTCGCGGGCGCTGTGGATGGGCGAGACGCGGGTCGCTCCTGGCGTCGCGTCGGCGCCGCACCACCATGGCGAGTCGGAGACCGCGATCTACGTGGTGGCCGGACACCCGGTGTTCGCGTTCCGCCGCGGCGACGAGGTCGTCAGGCTGGCGACCGCGCCGGGTGACTACGTGTACGTGCCCGCATGGGTTCCCCACGTGGAGGAGAACCCGTCAGCGGACACCGAGGCGACGGTCGTCATCGCCCGCACCACCCAGGAGGCCATCGCGGTCGAGGTCGAGACGCTGTAGACGTCTCGCCGGTCGCTCAGAGTCTGGGGCGGAACAGGCGGTCATGGGTGGTCAGGGCGAAGCGGTCGGTCATGCCGGCGACGTAGTCCGCCACCTGCGTCACGAGGTCCGCGTCGTTGTCGCGGTAGCCGGGCGGCACCTGCTCCGGGTGGGCGAGGTGGTGGTCCATCAGCGCTCGGAGCACCGCGATGGCGCCGTGCTTGCGACGCTCGTTCTCGCCGTCGAGGTAGACGCGAGCGAACATGAACGCCCGCTGCTCGTGCATCACGGCGAGGGTCTCTGGCGTCATCGCCACCTCGCCGGTGGCCAGCGAGTGCGCGATGACGGCGTGGACCATGCGACCGATCCACTCGGTGCCCGGCTCACCGAGGTGCGCTCTGGTGCTGGCGGGGAAGTCGTCACGTCCGACGACGCCGGCGCGCAGCGCGTCGAGCGCGTCGTGCGACAGGTAGGCGATGCGGTCGGCGTACCGCACGCACATGCCCTCCGGCGTGCTCGGGGGAGGCTGGATCCTCCAGGTGTGCGCCCGGATGCCGTCGCGGACCTCGGCCGTCAGGTTAGTGTCCTCGAGCACCTCGTAGACGCGCACGCCCTGCGCCGCGTGGTGCCAGCCGGCGGAAAAGTAGGGCGCCAGCGCCTCCTCCCCCGTGTGACCGAACGGAGTGTGCCCCACGTCGTGGCCCAGCGCGATCGCCTCGGCCAGCGCCTCGTTGAGCCCCAGCCCCGCCGCCAGGGAACGCGCGACCTGCGTGACCTGGAGCGCGTGGGTCAGGCGGGTCACGTAATGGTCGCCCTCGGGATTCAGGAACACCTGCGTCTTGTGCTTCAGCCGCCGGAACGCCTTGGAGTGCAGGATCCGGTCGCGGTCGCGCTCGAACGCCGTGCGGTAGGGGTCCGGCTCCTCGGGACGGGCGCGGTCGCCCGCGCCCAGCGCGCGCGTGGCGGCCGGCGCCAGGTCCTCCGCCTCCCGCCGCTCCCTGTCGGCGCGGGTCCGCTCCCGGAACGGCGCCGCGGTGTCCATCATCCGAAGTCGCGCGGGTTGGGGCCCTTGGCCGGGTCGGGTCCGCTCTGGCCGTGACCGTCGGTGACCATGTCCGCCTCGGTCTTGATCGCTCGGTCGCCCCCGCCGATGATGCGGCGGCGGATCCTGCTGGACACGGCGTCGATGGCCACCGTGGCCAGGACGATGACGATCACGTACACGCCGGCGCGGTCCCAGC
The DNA here is from genome assembly GCA_013695145.1 of Euzebyales bacterium. Lineage (GTDB taxonomy): Bacteria > Actinomycetota > Nitriliruptoria > Euzebyales > Egibacteraceae > JACDBB01. The sequence goes on along the minus strand of JACDBB010000200.1, from coordinate 7,017 downwards.
GACGGTAGATGATCGTCTGGCTGAGCCCCTCGCCGATGCCGCCGGCGCCGACGATGCCGAGGATCGCCGCCGCGCGAATGTTGATCTCGAAGCGGTACAGCCAGAACGCCACGATCTCGGGCAGCACCTGGGGCAGCACGCCCCACCGCATGACGGCCATGCGCGGCGCCCCGACCGACGTGGCGGCCTCGACCGGGCCGGGGTCGATGCCCTCGATCGCCTCGGAGGCGAGCTTGCCGAGCGTGCCGATCGAGTGCAGCCCGATCGCCATCGTGCCAGCGAACGCGCCCAGGCCGACGATGGGGATGAAGGCGATGGCCAGAATCAGCTCCGGCACCGCCCTGATCGCGTTGAGCACCTGCCTGACGACCGTCGAGCCGGTCCGCGAGGTGACGTTCTTCGCGGCGAGGAACGCCAGCGGCAGGCTCAGGATCGCCCCCATGATCGTTCCGATCCAGGCGATGTGGATCGATTCGAGCATGAGCCCGGATGCGCGCTCCAGCTCACTCCAGTCCGGGGCGGAGAACATGAGGACGAGGATCCGCCAGATCGCGGCTGGCGCCTCGAGCAGTCGGGTGAGATCCACCTCCACCGTGAGGGCCGCCCCCAGGAACAGGACGGCCAGCGCGGCGTTCAGCAGCAGGCGCCCTGTCGCGCGCGGCCGCCGCGGGCGCGCCTGGCTGACGGCGGCGATCGGCGTGTCGAGCTTGGTCACACCAATCGCCTCCGCAGCGCGATCGAGATCGACTCGACGACGAACACGATCACGAAGATCGCGACGATGATCACCGCGATCCGGTCGTAGCGGAACGCCGCCCGCTCGACGTTGATCAGCGTCCCGATGCCGCCCGCGCCGACGATCCCCAGGACCGTCGACGCGCGGAGGTTCAGCTCGAAGGTGTAGAGCGAGAACGCCAGGTAGTTGGGGAGCACCTGGGGGAAGACCGCGGCGCGGATCTGCTGGAAGCGGTTCCCACCCGCCGCCTGCGCCGCCTCGGACGGACCCAGGTCCACGCCGTCGACGGTCTCGGACAAGAGCTTCGCGACGACGCCGATGTTGAACAGGATCAGCGCGATGATGCCGGCCAGCGGACCGATGCCCACGGCGGCGACGAACACCAGCGCGTAGAGGATGTCCGGCAGCGCGCGCAGGATGTTCAGCAGCGCCTTGTCGGCCAGGTACGCGGCGGTGTTGGGGGTCGTGACCTTGGAGGCGAGGAACGCGACCACCAGGGCGATCGAGCAGCCGATCACGCCGCCGATCACGGCCATCTGGAAGGTCTCGATGAACGGCCCGATCAGCGCCGTCCAGTAGATCCACTGCGGATCGAGGAAGTCGGAGACGATGCCGCCGGCGCGCGTGGCGTTCTCGATCAGCTCGGGCACCGAGAAGCCGATGCCGAAGCGGTCGCTGCCGGCCCACCACGTCAGGGCCAGGAAGGCGATGACCGAGACGTAGGCCCACGGGCTGCGACGCGGCCTGGCCGGACGCCGCTGTCGTGAAGGCGCCGACTCGACACCCGCCGCGCTCACAGCTCGGCCTTGGCTTCCAGCACGTCGTCCGCGGTCAGCGACCGGCCGTAGATGTCGCGAAACACCTGCTCGTCCGCGTCCTCGCCCCGGCCGTCGAACACGATGTCGCCCTCGCGCAGGCCGATGATCCGCTCGCCGTACTGGCGCGCCAGGTCGAGGAAGTGCAGGTTCACGATCGTGGTGATGCCAAGCTCGCGGTTGATCCGCTGCAGGTCACGCATGACCACATGGGAGGTCGGGGGGTCGAGCGAGGCCACCGGCTCGTCGGCGAGCAGCACCTTGGGCTCCTGCGCCAGCGCGCGGGCGATCCCCACGCGCTGCTGCTGGCCGCCGGACAGGTTGGAGGCGCGCACGTAGGCCTTCTCGACGATCTCGACGCGCTCGAGCGCCCGCATGGCGTACTCGAGGTCGTCCGCGGGATAGCGGCCGAGCAGGGTGCGCCACCAGGCGGTGCCGTGCATGCGCCCCATGAGGACGTTGTTCAGCACGGTGGTGCGCTTCACCAGGTTGAACGTCTGGAAGATCATCCCGACTTCGGCCCGCAGCTCGCGCAGCTGCCGTCCGCTGGCCTGCGTCACCGAGCGGCCGTCGACGCGGACGTCGCCGCCCGTGAGCGGCACGAGGCCGTTGATCGCGCGGATCAGCGTGGACTTCCCCGCGCCGGACAGGCCGACGATGACGATCATCTGGCCGGGGGGGATGTCCAGCGTGACGTCCCGCAGCGCGTGCACGCCGCCGGGGTAGGTGACCGAGGCGTTCTTGAAGGAGATCATGCCGGTCCTCGACTGTGGGGCGGGGTGCCGGACGGGCCGGGGGCGGCGCGCGCAGCGCCGCCCCCCGGGGGTGCGTCGCTACTCGCCCTCGAAGCTGTCGCCCAGCTCCTCGTCCGCTCGGCGGATGACGTCGAGGGAGGCGTCGTCGGCTGGGACCAGCGCGTCGATCTCGTAGATCGCGTTCAGGGTCTCCTGGCCCTCCTCGGTGGCCGAGTACTCCAGCAGCGCGTCGGTGATGGCCTGCTTGAGGTCGTCGGGCAGGTCGCCGCGGACGACGAAGCCGTCGTTGGGGATCTCCTCGGAGTAGGCGAACACCACGACGTTGTCGGCGACGTCAGGCGCCTCCTCGATCACGGTCGTGCGGGCGTCGTCGAACGACAGTCCCACCTCGACGTCACCGGAGTTGACGGCCAGCACGGAGTTGTCGTGGCCACCGGCGAACGTCGAGTCGAGGCTGTCGATGTCGACGCCGGCCTCGATCATCTGCAGGGCGGGGATCAGGTAGCCGGACGCGGAGGTCGGGTCGACGAAGCTGAGCGTGCCGTCGACGCTGGCGATCGACTCCTCCCCGGCTGGGCCCTCCTCGGCGTCGAGCGTGCCGTTGCAGTACTTGAATCCGTCCTCGTCCTCGACGACCTCATCGCTGCAGTACTTGTCCGGGTTGTTCGTCATGTACTGCGTGTGGTAGGTGGCCGAACCGAAGCGCTCGGACTGCAGGATGAGCTCGACGCCCGCGCGCTCCTGGGCGCGCACGATGCCCAGCGGCCCGAAGGCGCCGATGTCGGCCTGCCCGGTGCCCATCGCCTCGGTGAGGCCGGTGTAGTCCTGCGGCACGACGCTCTCGACCTCGATGCCCAGCTCGGCGGACAGGGCGTCCGCGAGCGGCTGCGCGCTCTCGATGATCACGTCGGCCTCGCGCGAGGGCACCAGGCCGAAGACGATGCTGTCGGGCCAGTCCTCGCCTCCCGCGGCGGCCGCCTCGTCGGTGGCGTCGTCGGTGGCGTCGTCGGTCCCGGCCGCGTCGTCGGTGGCGTCGTCGGTCGCGGCGGCGCCGTCGTCCGTGGCGGCGGCAGCGGGGTCGTCGTCGTCCGTGGCGGCGGCACCGGGGTCGTCGGTGGCTGCCGTGTCGTCGTCGGGGCTCGCCGCGTCGTCCCCGCCGCACGCGGCGACCATGAGCGCGAGGCCGAGCAGGAGCAGGACGAGCGGGCGTCGGTACATTGCGGGTCGGTTCATGGGTCTCCCGATACGTGGCGGCAGTGGCGGACCGGCACGTCCCCCAGAGCGGGAGGCGCGCCAACGACTGTCATAGCAGATCAGCTGGAGGTTGCGGGAAGGTGACGTCCCCCTGCCGGGGGTGTGCCGGGGGTGTGCCACTGCCGGAATCCTAAGCGCTCGGCGGCAGGGCACAAGGCCCGCCCGGCAGATCACGTCCGAGCCGCAGCGGCGACATCGCCCACGACGGCGGCGAACTCGGCCCAGTCGCGGACGTCGACCGTCCCCGGGACGGCGGTGTTCCACGGCCGGACCATGCGGCAGATCACCCGATCGGAGCGCGCGCGCGCCAGCGCGGTGAGATGGTGCGGCGCGTCCTCCAGGTAGACGTCGCAGTCCACTGAGGTCTTGTCCCACACGAAATGGATCTCGCGCGCCGGGCAGCGGTGCTCGGCCAACCACTCGAGCGTGTCGGGGATCGCCCAGTCGTACTTGGAGCTGATCACCACCGGCCGGTGGACGCGCGCCAGGCGTGCGAGCGTCTCCATGGCACCGTCGTACAGCGGCAGTTCCCGGAAGACGCTGCACTCGCCCGCCCGCGCCCACGCCCAGAACTCCTCCATGTCGCAGAAGTGCGTGATGGGCACCAACCCGTCCCACGTCACCACCTGGTCGGGGCGCAGCGCGGCGTCGAAGTGATCGTTGTACCGGGAGATCCACCCCTGGTTGAAGTCGGCCACAACGCCGTCGAGGTCGATACCCAGCCGCAGTCCGCTTGGGTGAGGGCGAGCGGAGCCTGCCGAGTGAGCCCTGGAGGGTGGGGATCTCATGGGTGAGGGCGAGCGGAGCTTGCGGAGTGAGCCCTGGAGGGTGGGGATCTCATGGGCGACACGGTAGCGGGCGGCCGGCCGGCTGGGCGGTTGCGCTGGTTGGCCCCTATACTCCGCGCGATCCATCCTCGATCCCCGTCCTCCGGGCTCGCTGGCGCTCGCCCTCACCCTCGTGCCATGCGGGCGTGTCACCGTGCGCTGTGCGCGCCTGTGCGCGCCTGCGGTGCGGTGCCATCGACCGGGAGCGGCGCTCACCGCCCACCAACGACCTCCACGGAGCCCAGATGGACTTCATCCCGTACCTGAGCGCGCTCGCCGCCGTCGCCGGCCTGGTGCTCGCCCTCTACTTCTTCGGCGTCGTCAAGCAGGCCAGCCCCGGCAGCGAGCGGATGGTCGAGCTGATGAACGCCATCCAGGAGGGCTCGCGCGCGTTCCTGCGCCGGGAGTACCGCGCCATCGCGATCTTCGTCGTCATCCTGGCGGTCGCGATCGCCGTCGCGCTGCCCAACGGCGTGCTGTCGGCGGTCGCCTACGTGGCCGGCGCCGCCTTCAGCGCGCTGGCCGGCTTCATCGGGATGACCGTGGCGACGATGGCCAATGCTCGAACCGCCGAGGCCGCCAAGTCGGGCGCGCAGGTGGCGTTGCCGCTGGCCTTCCGGGGCGGTGCCGTGATGGGCTTCTCCGTCGCGGGCCTGTCCCTGCTGGGCGTGGCGATCGCCTACATCGTGTTCGTCGACGTCTTGACCCTCGACAACCCGATCCAGGTCGTCACCACCTATTCGCTGGGCGCCTCGTCCATCGCCCTGTTCGCGCGCATCGGCGGCGGGATCTACACCAAGGCCGCGGACGTCGGCGCCGACCTCGTGGGCAAGGTGGAGGCCGGCATCCCCGAGGACGACCCCCGCAACCCCGCCACGATCGCCGACAACGTCGGCGACAACGTCGGCGACGTCGCCGGGATGGGTGCGGACCTCTTCGAGTCCTACGCCGGGTCGTTGATCGCGCCGATCGCGCTGGCCGGGTTCGCGTTCACGGGACCCTTCCAGGCGGCCGCGCTGCTCTACCCGCTGGCCATCGCGACCTTCGGGATGTTCGCCGCCATCATCGGCGCCTTCACCGTCAAGACCGGTCCGGACGCGAGCGGACGGGACCTGTCGGCCGCGCTGCACCGCGGCACCAACGTGGCCGCGGGCCTGACCGTGCTCCTCGCGCTGGCCCTCGGCTACTGGCTCTTCCAGCCGATCACCGACCGCTGGTGGGGCTTCCCGGTGGCGGTCATCGCCGGGCTGCTCGCCGGCCTCGCCATCGGCAAGCTGTGCGAGTACTACACCTCAGACCACTACCAGCCGGTGAAGGACATCGCCGCCGCGAGCGAGACGGGGTCCGCGACGACCATCCTGTCGGGCATCGCCACGGGGAAGATCTCCGTCACCGGCTCCGTGCTGCTGGTCGTGGTCGCGATCGCCGCCGCCTACGGCGCGACCGAGTTCGCGCTCCCGGACCTCGCCAACAGCGGCATCTACGGCGTGGCGATCTCGGGCATCGGGATGCTCGCCACCCTCGGTGTGGTCGTCGCGACCGACGCCTACGGCCCGATCGCCGACAACGCGGGGGGAATCGCCGAGATGGCGCACCTCGACCCGAAGGTCCGTGAGGTCACCGACGAGCTCGACGCGCTGGGGAACACGACGGCGGCGGTGGCCAAGGGCTTCGCGATCGGCTCGGCGGTCCTGACCGCGCTCGCGCTGTTCGTGTCGTTCCAGGAATCGATCCGAGCCTCCGGCGGCGAGATCAACCTGTCGATCGCCGACGTGGACGTCTTCATCGGGCTGTTCCTCGGGGCGATGCTGCCCTTCCTGTTCGCCGCGCTGACGATGAACGCGGTCGGCCGCGCAGCCAACCAGATGATCTCCGAGGTCCGCCGCCAGTTCCGCGAGATCCCCGGTCTGCGCGAGGGCAAGGAGGGCGTGGTCCCCGAGTACGCCAAGTGCGTGGACATCTCCACCGGGGCGGCCCTGAAGGAGATGGTGCTCCCCGGCTCCCTCGCGGTGATCGTTCCCCTGGTCGTCGGCTTCATCTCCGTGGACGCTCTGGGCGGGCTGCTCGCCGGGGTGCTCGTCACCGGCTTCGCGATCGCCATCTACATGGCCAACGCCGGCGGCGCGTGGGACAACGCGAAGAAGTCGATCGAAGGCGGGCTGTACGGCGGCAAGGGATCCGACGCCCACAAGGCAGCCGTCGTCGGCGACACGGTAGGCGACCCGTTCAAGGACACGTCGGGCCCGTCGATGAACATCCTCATCAAGCTGATGTCCATCGTGAGTCTCGTGCTGGCACCGTGGTTTATTGCGTAGGGGCGCTATTGGCTGTTGGCTGTTGGCTGTTGGCGAACTGACAACTGAACCTTCTTTCTCACCCTTTGCGCCCTTCCGCACTTTTGTCCGGAGAGCGGAGAGGGTGCGGCGGAACAACCGAAGCTCCCGCTCGATCCGCTCGTGTGCGCTGGCGTCCATATAGCCAAGGTCTGCCGCTAGCTGAAGATGGTAATCCACCTCGCTCGCCGAAGCGGCTGCGATCTGGAGAAAGTGACCGAACGCCGCATCGGAGCCGCGCATTGCCCCTTCGGCGATATTTGCGGCCATCGAAGCGCCGGATCGGCGGATCTGGGC
>JACDBB010000195.1 GCA_013695145.1 Euzebyales bacterium | reverse complement strand
CCCACCGCCCGGGGGAGGCGCCGCCTTTGCCTGAGGTGCTGGCCGCCGCGGACGTGCGCCGGGCGCTGACCCGGATGGCGCACGAGATCCTGGAGCGCAACAAGGGCGCACAGGGGCTGGTGCTGATGGGCATCCGCACGCGCGGCGTGCCGATCGCCAGGCGGCTCGCCGACGCCATCGCCCGCATCGAGGGCCGCGAGCCGCCGGTCGGCGCGCTCGACGTCACGCTGTATCGCGACGACTACGCCCGCACGGGCCCGCTGCCGCTCGGCCGGACGGAGTTCCCCGGCGACATCGACGGCGCCACGGTCGTGCTGGTCGACGACGTCCTCTACACCGGCCGCACCATCCGCGCCGCCATGGAGGCCGTCATGGACTACGGGCGCCCGCGGAGGCTGCAGCTCGCCGTGCTGGTCGACCGCGGCCATCGGGAGCTGCCGATCCGCGCCGACTTCGTCGGCAAGAACCTGCCGACCAGCCCGGGCGACGAGGTCCGCGTTCGGCTTTCCGAGACCGACGACGCCGACGCCGTCGAGCTGGCCCTGCGACCGGCGGCCCGATGAAGGAGCACCTGCTCGACATCGGCGACCTGACCGCAGCGGAGATCACCGAGATCCTGGACACGGCGGCAGGCTTCGCCGACGTCGCGCTGCGTCCCATCAAGAAGGTGCCGGTGCTGCGCGGCCGCACCGTGTGCAACCTGTTCTACGAAGACTCGACGCGCACCCGGATCAGCTTCGAGCTGGCGGCCAAGCGCCTGTCGGCGGACGTGCTGAACTTCTCCGCCAAGGGCTCCAGCGTCACCAAGGGCGAGTCGCTGAAGGACACGGCGCTGACCCTCCAGGCCATGGGCGTGGACGCCATCGTCATCCGCCACTCGATGTCGGGAGCGCCGAAGCTGTTGACCGGCTGGGTCGACGCCAGGGTCCTCAACGCCGGGGACGGCTGGCACCAGCACCCGACCCAGGGGCTGCTCGACCTGTTCACGGCGCGCGAGCATCTCGGCCATCTCGACGGTCTGCGCGTCGCGGTGGTCGGCGACATCGCCCACTCGCGGGTCGCCCGCAGCGTCGTGCAGGGCTTCGCGACCATGGGCGCGCAGGTCACCGTCGTGGCGCCGCCGACGCTGCTGCCGCCTGGGATCGAGCGCTGGGGCTGCGCCGTCGACCTCGACATCGACGCGGTCCTGACCAAGACCGACGTGCTGTACCTGCTGCGGGTCCAGCGCGAGCGGATGCACCAGCAGTTCTTCCCCTCCACCCGCGAGTACGCCCGCCTGTGGGGGGTGGACCGCGACCGTCTGAACCGGCTGCCGGAGGGCGCCATCGTGATGCACCCCGGCCCGATGAACCGGGGCGTGGAGGTGACCGCGGACGTGGCCGACGCGCCGAACTCGGTCATCACCGAGCAGGTCACGAACGGCATCGCGGTCCGCATGAGCTGCCTGTACCTGCTCCTGGGGGGTGAGGCATGAGCGCCATCACGCTCACCGGCGCGCGGGTGGTGGATCCGGCGACGGGCCGCGACGAGACCGCCAACGTCGTCGTGGACGGCGGCGTCGTCACCGAGGTCGGCCAGGGCTCGGCCGGCTTGCGCCTGGACGTCGACGGGTGCGTGGTCGCGCCCGGCCTCGTCGACCTGCACGTCCACCTGCGGGAGCCCGGCTCCGAGGACGCCGAGACGATCGCGTCCGGCACCGCCGCGGCCGCGCTCGGCGGCTTCACGGCGGTGTGCCCGATGGCCAACACCGCGCCAGTGACCGACCACGCCGGGGTGGTCGAGCAGGTCCTGCGCCTGGCGCGCGAGGCCGGCCACTGCGACACCTACCCGGTGGGGGCGGTGACGAGGGGCCTGCGGGGCGAGGAGCTCGCCGAGCTCGGCACGATGGCCGCGCTCGGGGTGCGCTGCTTCTCCGACGACGGGCTGCCGGTGCGCTCCGCGCGGGTGATGCGCCGCGCCCTGACCTACGCCCGGACGTGGGACGCGATCATCTGCAACCACGCCGAGGAGCCGACGCTCACCGAGGACGCCGAGATGAACGAGGGCGAGCTGTCGAGCGTGCTGGGGCTGGCCGGGTGGCCGCGCGAGGCCGAGGAGGTCATGGTCGCCCGCGACCTGATCCTGGCGCACGGCCTCGGCGCCCGGCTGCACGTCCCGCATGTCTCGACGGCGGGCACGGTCGATCTCATCCGTCGCGCCAAGGTGCTCGGGACACGAGTGACCGCCGAGGCCGCGCCGCACCACTTCACCCTGACCGACGCGTGCGTCGCCGACTACGACGCGGTGTACAAGGTCAACCCGCCGCTGCGCACGATGGCGGACGTGGACGCGGTCCGCGGGGGTCTGGCCGACGGCACGATCGACGCGATCGCGACCGACCACGCCCCGCACGCACCGGAGTTCAAGGACCAGGAGTGGGGCCAGGCGCCTTGCGGCATGCTCGGGCTCGAGACGGCCCTGGCGGTGACCCTGACCGAGCTGGTGCGCGCCGCCGACGACGCGGCGGGGGACCTCACGCTGCCGCAGGCGGTCGCCGCGCTGTCGACGAACCCCGCGCGCAGCCGCGACATCGCCGGCCACGGCGGCGGGATCGAGCCCGGCGCCCCGGCGAACCTGGTGGTGTTCGACCCGGCGCAGCGGTGGACGGTCGACGCGACGCAGCTGGCCTCACGCAGCCGCAACAGCCCCTTCGCGGGCCGCGAGCTGACCGGCAAGGTCGTCCACACGCTCCTGCGGGGCCGCTTCACGGTCCGCGACGGGAGGCTGGCGGGGTGAGGGCGCGCGGAGCCTGCGGAGCGCGCCCGGAGGGCGAGGGTCAGCGGGTGAGGGCGAGCGCCAGCGAGCCCGGAGGGCGGGGATCCAGGGGGCTGATGGGGGAACCTGCGCGCGCGGTGCTGGTCCTGGAGGACGGAACCACCTTCCACGGCGAGGGGTTCGGCGCCGCGGGGACCGCGTTCGGTGAGGTCGTGTTCAACACGGCGATGAGCGGCTACCAGGAGGTCCTCACCGACCCGAGCTACCGCCGGCAGCTCGTCGCCATGACCTACCCGCACCAGGGCAGCTACGGGATCACCGCCGACGACGACGAGGCGGACGGCGTCCAGGTCGCCGGCTTCGTGGTGCGCAGCGTCGCCCGCCGCGCGTCCAACCACCGGTCGGTGCGCTCGCTGCCGGACCTGCTCACGGAGTCGGGCGTGGTCGGCATCACGGAGGTGGACACCCGCCGGCTGACCCGTCATCTGCGCGACCGCGGCGCGCTGCGGGGCGCGATCTCGACCGCGCAGGTCGACGTCGACGCCCTGGTGGCGGACGTCCGCGCGCAGCCGAAGATGGCCGGCGCCGACCTGACCAGCGGCGTCGGCGTCCGGGCCGCGGTGACGCTGCCGGCCGCGGGGGAGCGACGCTTCCGGGTGGTCGCCTGCGACTACGGGTGCAAGCGCAGCCAACTGCGGCTGCTGGCGGCGCGCGGCTGCGAGGTCGTGCTGGTCCCCGGCGCGACGCCCGCCGCGCAGGTGCTGGCCATGGAGCCCGACGGGGTGTTCCTCTCGAACGGCCCCGGCGACCCGTCCGCTGTCGGTCACGCCGTCGCGGCCATTCGCGCGCTGTTGACCGCGGGCGTCCCGACGTTCGGCATCTGCCTCGGCCATCAGCTGCTGGGCCTGGCCGTGGGCGCGCGGACTTACAAGCTCCGATTCGGCCATCACGGGGTGAACCATCCGGTCCGCAACGTCGCGCGGGGCACCGTCGAGATCGCCAGCCACAACCACGGGTTCGCCGTCGACACCGGCTCGCTGCCCGGAGGCGAAGGCCCGTTCGGACGGGTGATCGAGACGCACGTCAACCTGAACGACGGCACCAACGCCGGCCTGCGCTGCCTCGACGTGCCGGCCTTCAGCGTCCAGTACCACCCTGAGTCGGCCCCCGGCCCGCACGACTCCCGCTACCTGTTCGCCGACTTCGTCACGCTGATGGAGGGGCGGTAGATGCCGCGGCGCGACGACCTGGGCACGATCCTCCTGGTGGGGTCGGGTCCGATCGTCATCGGGCAGGCCTGCGAGTTCGACTACTCGGGCGCCCAGGCGTGCAAGGTGCTGCGGCGCGAGGGCTATCGGGTCGTGCTGGTGAACTCCAACCCGGCCACGATCATGACCGACCCCGACTTCGCGGACGCCACCTACATCGAGCCGGTGACGCCCGAGATCGTCGCGAGCGTCATCGCCGCGGAGAAGCCGGACGCCCTGCTGCCCACCCTGGGGGGTCAGACGGCGCTGAACGTGGCGCTGGCGCTGCACGAGACGGGCGTGCTCGCCGAGTACGGGGTCGAGCTGATCGGCGCGGGGGTCGAGGCCATCGGCCTGGCCGAGGACCGCAGGCAGTTCACGGCCGCGATGCGCGAGATCGGCCTGGAGACGGCGGCCGCGACCGAGGCGTCGAGCCTGGCTCAGGCGCGCGCGTTCGCCGCCGACCACGGCTACCCGCTGCTGGTGCGCGCCTCGTACACGCTCGGCGGTGCGGGATCCGGGGTGGCCCAGGACGACGCGGGCTTCGCGCGGCTGGTGGCCGAGGGGCTGGCCGCCAGCCCCATCGGCGAGGTCCAGATCGACGAGAGCCTGCTCGGCTGGAAGGAGTACGAGCTGGAGGTCATGCGCGACGCCAGCGATAACTGCGTGGTGATCTGCTCCATCGAGAACGTCGACCCGATGGGCGTGCACACCGGCGACTCGATCACCGTGGCGCCCGCCCAGACGCTCACCGACGTCGAGTACCAGGCCATGCGCGACGCCGCCTTCGCGGTGCTGCGGCGCGTCGGGGTCGCCACCGGCGGCAGCAACGTCCAGTTCGCCGTCGACCCGCGCACCGGCCGGATGGCGGTCGTCGAGATGAACCCGCGGGTGTCACGCTCCTCGGCGCTGGCCAGCAAGGCGACCGGGTTCCCGATCGCCAAGATCGCCGCGCTGCTGGCGGTCGGCTACACGCTTGACGAGATCGGAAACGACATCACGCGAAAGACGCTCGCCGCCTTCGAGCCGACCATCGACTACGTGGTCACGAAGATCCCGCAGTTCGCGTTCGAGAAGTTCCCCGACACCGACGACGAGCTCACCACGCGGATGAAGAGCGTCGGCGAGGTCATGGCGATCGGCAGGACGTTCGCCGAGTCTCTTGGCAAGGCGGTCGCCTCGCTGGAGGACGGCCGCGCGGGCCTTGACGGCACGCCACCTGACGGGACCGTCGACGACACCGGCCTCGAAGCCGCGCTGAGCCGGCCGACCGCCGAGCGCCTGCGGGCCGTCGACGCGGCGCTCGCGCAGGGCTGGGACGTCGACCGCGTCGCTCCGCTGTCCGGCTACGACCCCTGGTTCGTCGCGGAGCTCGAGGGAGTCGCCGAGGTCCGCCGCGCGCTGACGGCCGTCGCGGGCGACGACCTGCGCCAGCACGCGCCGCTGCTGCGCCGCGCCAAGCGGGCCGGGCTCACCGACGCGGTGATCGGCGGGATCGCCGGGCTGCCGGCGGGGGAGGTCCGCGGGGTGCGGCAGGAGCTCGGCGTCACCCCGGTCTTTCTGACCGTGGACACCTGCGCCGCCGAGTTCGCGGCCCGCACGCCCTACCACTACTCGACCTACGAGGAGGAGACCGAGGTCGCGCCCAGCGACCGGTCGCGGGTGCTGATCCTCGGCTCGGGACCCAACCGCATCGGGCAGGGCATCGAGTTCGACTACTGCTGCGTGCACGCCGTCTTCGCCCTGCGCGACGCCGGCTACGAGGCGGTGATGGTCAACTGCAACCCCGAGACGGTCTCCACCGACTACGACACCGCGGACCGGCTGTACTTCGAGCCGCTGACGCTCGAGCATGTCCTGGCCGTCCACGACGCCGAGCTGGCCGCGGTGGACGGCGACCGCTCCAAGGTCGGGGTGCTCGTCCAGCTGGGCGGGCAGACGCCCCTGAAGCTGGCCCGCGCGCTGGAGGCGGCGGGCGTGCGGATCCTCGGCACGCCGCCAGACGCGATCGATCTCGCCGAGGACCGCGGGCGGTTCGCGGCGGTCCTCGACGAGCTGGGCATCCCCCAACCGCCTGGCGGCGTCGCGCACTCGGTCGACGAGGCGCTGACCGTCGCCGCGCGGATCGGGTTCCCGGTCCTGGTACGGCCATCCTACGTCCTCGGCGGCCGCGCGATGGAGATCGTCTACGCCGCCGAGCGGATGCGGACCTGGCTGGAGGTCAACGCAGCCGAAGGCCCGGTCCTGGTCGACAAGTTCCTCGAGGGCGCGGTCGAGGTCGACGTCGACGCCGTGTACGACGGCCGTGAGCTGTTCGTCGGCGGCGTCATGGAGCACATCGAGGAGGCGGGTGTGCACTCAGGCGACTCGGCGTGCGTGCTGCCTCCCTACACCCTGGGCAGGGCGCAGCTGCGACAGCTGCGCGCCTACACCGAGGCGCTGGCCGCGGCGCTGGGCACGCGCGGCCTCATCAACGTCCAGTTCGCGCTGCGCGACGCGGAGATCTCGGTGATCGAGGCGAACCCGCGCGCGTCGCGGACCGTGCCGTTCACCTCCAAGGCGACGGGCGTGCCGCTCGCCAAGGTCGCGGCGCGGGTCATGGTGGGCGCGAGCCTGGCCGACCTCCGTGAGGAGGGTCTCGTGCCGCCACGGGACGCGGTGGCCGGCCCGCCGCCGCCGCACACCTCGGTCAAGGAGGCCGTGATGCCCTTCAACCGCTTCCCGGGGGTCGACACGCGCCTCGGCCCCGAGATGCGCTCGACCGGCGAGGTCATGGGGATCGACGCGGACTTCGGCGTCGCCTTCGCCAAGAGCCAGGCCGGCACCGGCACCATGGTGCTGCCGACCACCGGCACGGTCTTCGTGTCGGTCGCCAACCGCGACAAGCGCGCCATGATCTTCCCGGTCAAGCGGCTGGCCGAGCTGGGCTTCACGGTCGTGGCCACCGAGGGCACCGCCGACACGCTGCGCCGCACTGGCGTGAAGACGGAGCTGATCGGCAAGTTCAGCGAGGGCGGCCCGTCGATCGTCGAGCGGATCGTCGCCGGCGAGGTCGACCTCGTGCTCAACACGCCGATGGGCTCCGGCTCGCGCGCGGACGGCTACGAGATCCGCACCGCCGCGGTGAGCCACGGCGTGCCCTGCATCACGACCCTGTCGGGCATCCTCGCGGCCATCCAGGGCATCGAGGCGCTGCGCGCCAACACCGTCGGAGTGCGTAGCCTCCAGGACTGGCACGCCGGGTTGCGCGCCGGGAGGCCTGTGTGAGCAGCATCGTGAGCCGAGGATCGTCCACCACCGTGCAGGGCCGCGGTGAGGGGCCGCTGCGCGCCAGGTGCGAGGTGCTCGCGTACCGCAAGCTCGGCGGGTACCACTCCCTCACCTTCGTCGCCCCCGAGATGGCCGAGCGGGCGCAGCCCGGCCAGTTCGTGGCCGTGGCGGTCGAGGCGCGCGAGGCGACGCTGCGGCGACCGTTCTCGATCTACAGCGTCAGCCAGCACGGGCCGTGGGCGGGCACCGTCGAGATCATCTTCGACGTCGTCGGCCCCGGCACCCGCTGGCTCGCGACCCGTTCCAAGCACCACGTCGTTGACCTGGTGGGTCCGCTGGGCAAGCCCTTCCCGCTTCCTGCGCAGCCGGTGAGCTGCCTGCTGGTCGGCGGCGGCTACGGCGCCGCCCCGCTGCTGTATCTGGCGCAGGCGCTGGCCCAGCAGAGCCTGCGGGTCGACATGCTGCTGGGCGCCGCCACCCAGGAGCGGATCTTCAACGCGATCGAGGCCAAGCGGCTGTCGGCCAGCGCCCAGTTCACGACCGAGGACGGGTCGCTGGGCGTGGAGGGCGTCGTCACCGACGTCATGCCACGGATGATCGAGGCCGCCGGGACCGGCGTGATCTACGCGTGCGGGCCGATGGCCATGCTCGCAGCCGTTTCCGCGGCCGCCAAGGAGCTGGACGTGCCCTGCCAGGTCGCCGTCGAGGAGGAGATGGCCTGCGGGACCGGCGTGTGCTGGACCTGCGTCCTGCCCTACCGCCGCAAGGACGGGGTGGTGAACCTGCGGGCATGCACCGATGGGCCGGTGTTCAACGGCGCGCGCGTGGCGTGGAGCGCCGTGGGGACCAGCGCCATGGCCAACGCGGAGGACGGTCGCGGGCGGGGACGCCGCGGCGGCCGCGCGGAGCCGGCCCCGTGACCGACGCGACGCGCAGCGACAGCCGGCGGGGCGGCGGTTCCGAGATCGACCCGGCCGACGTCGACCTCCGCGTCGCGCTCGGCGACAAGCTCGCGCTCCGCAACCCGATCGTGACCGGGTCCGGGACCTTCGCCAGCGGCCAGGAGGTGGACCGCTTCTTCGATGTGCGCCGCCTCGGCGCGGTCGTGGTGAAGTCCGTGACGGTCGAGCCGCGCCGCGGCCTGCCCACCCCGCGGATGGCCGAGACGGCGGCCGGCATGCTCAACGCGATCGGCCTGCAGAACCCCGGGATCGACGCGTGGCTCGCGCACGACCTGCCGTGGCTGAACTCCCATCGCGTGCCCACGATCGTGAGCATCGCCGGCAACACCACGGCGGAGTACCGGCACCTCGCGGAGCGCCTGCGCGACGCGCCTGGGGTCGTGGCGATCGAGGCGAACATCTCCTGCCCCAACGTCGACGACCGAGACATCGTGTTCGCCTGCCGCGAAGAGGCCACGCACGAGGCGATCACCCAGGTCGCGCGCGTGTCCAGCGTGCCGGTGTTCGCCAAGCTGACGCCGGACGTGACCGACATCTCGTTGATCGCGGGCGCCGCGCACGAAGCCGGCGCCACGGGGGTGAGCGTCATCAACACCCTCCTCGGCATGGCGATCGACACCGAGACCAGGCGGCCCAAGCTGGCCGCGATCACCGGCGGCCTGTCGGGACCCGCGATCAAGCCGATCGCCGTCCGCGCCGTACACCAGATCCACGAGGCGCATCCCCAGCTGCCGATCATCGGGATGGGCGGGGTCCGCAGCGTGGAGGACGTGGTCGAGCTGGTGCTGGCTGGGGCCAGCGCCGTGGCGGTCGGCACGGCGACGTTCACCAACCCGCTGGCCGCGCTGGAGATCCTGGAGGGGCTGCCGTCGTGGCTGGCGGAGCACGGATACGCGACGCTGCGACAGCTGCGAGGAGCGTGGCGGCGATGAAACCCGAGATCCCCCTCGCGGTCGCCCTGGACACCGACGACCTGGGCCGGCTCGGCGTCCTGGCCGAGCTGCTCGGCCCGCACGTCGGTGTCCTCAAGGTCGGCCTGCAGGCGTTCGCCGCGCACGGACCCGCCGCGTTTGCCACCGCGCGGCCGCACGGGCCGGTGTTCGCCGACCTGAAGCTGCACGACATCCCCAACACCGCGGCCGGTGCGGCGCGCGCCGTCGCCGAGGGTGGTGTCGCGTACCTGACGGTGCACGCCGCCGGGGGACCGGCGATGATCGCCGCCGCCGCCGAGGCGGCGCCTGACGTGGTGATCCTTGCCGTCACGGTCCTCACCAGCCTCGACGCCGCCGCGCTGGCCGCCGTTGGCCAGCCGCCGGCCGCCGAGCAGGGACCGCGCCTGGCCCTCCTGGCGCTCGACGCCGGCGCGCGCGGGATCGTGTGCGCCCCCACGG
>JACDBB010000032.1 GCA_013695145.1 Euzebyales bacterium | reverse complement strand
GCGGAGCCCGGAGGGGACGTCGCCGCACGTCACAGGTCGGCGGCCCCTTCACCGCGGCGACACCGCGAGCGCTTGAGGCGCGATGGTCATGCTGGCTGCGACGCCGCGGATCGCCACCTCGCGTGTGCCCTCGCGGTCAAGGGGGTACGGCGATGAAGGAGCCGAAATCCGCACTCGGAGGTCGCCAGGCATGATGCGCCGCTTGACCATTCTGCTGTCCGCTCTCGCGCTGGCGGTGTCGCTCGCCGCTTGCGAGAACACCGGTTCGGGCCTCGAGGAGGACCTGGAGGAGAACGTCGAGCAGCTCGACGAAGAGGTCAACGAGGACGGCTAGCGCGCGCCGCCGCTCAGTTCGGCGCCGCAGTGCGGGCAGCGGTCCCCTTCCCGCTGGTCGGCGTCGAGGAATCGCCCGCAGCCCAGGCACGTCTGCTCCAGCCAGCACGCCGGGTCACCCATCAACGGCCGGCCCGCACGATGTGTCGTGGCGGCCGGTCACGGGCTCACTCCCGCGGAGCGCGGACGTCGAAGGCGATCGTCTTGACCTGGGTGTACTCCATGATCGCCTCAAGGCCCTTCTCGCGGCCGAAGCCGGACCGCTTGTAGCCGCCGAAGGGCAGCGGCACGCCGCCCCCCGCGCCGTAGGAGTTGACGTACACCTGCCCGCACTGCAGGTTGCGGGCCAGCCACAGGGCACGGTCGACGTCGGAGGTCCACACCGCCGCGATCAACCCGAACGGGCTGTCGTTGGCCGTGCGCAGCGCCTCGTCGTCGTCGTCGACCGCTAGCACGCTCAGCACCGGGCCGAAGATCTCCTCGCGCGCCACGCGCATCTCAGGCGTCACGTCGGTCAGCAGCGCGGGCGCGACGAAATAGCCGTCCAGCCCCTCCACGCGCCGCCCGTCCCCACCGGTGACCATGCGGCTGCCCTCCTCGCGACCGACGTCGAGGTAGGACAGCACCCGCTCGCGCTGCGCGGCGCTGATCAGCGGGCCCATGTCGGGGTCGTCCAGCCCCCGTCCGACGCGCACCGCCGCGAACGCTTCGGCCAGGCGGTCGACCAGCTCGTCGTGGCGGGAGGCGTGCACGACGACCCGCGTGCCGGCGGAGCACGTCTGGCCGGTGTTCTGGATGAGCGCCTTGGTGATCACGGGCACGGCGCGGCTCAGGTCCGCGTCCGCCAGGACCACGCTCGGGGACTTCCCGCCGAGCTCCATGGTCACTGGCTTCAGGTTGCGCGCGGCGGCCGCCATGACCAGCCGGCCCGTCTCCGCCCCGCCGGTGAACGTGATGTGGTCGATGTCGTCGCTGGCGGCCAGGTACGCGCCTGCGACCTCACCGAGGCCGGGGACGACGTTGACCACGCCCGGAGGCAGGCCGGCCCCCGCGAGCAGCTCGGCGAGGGCCAGCGGGGTGAGGGGTGCCTCCTCGGCCGGCTTCAGCACCGTGGCGTTGCCGGCGAGCAGCGCCACAGCCAGCGACCGCGCGCCGATCTGGAGGGGATAGTTCCACGGGATGATCTGGGCGACGACCCCGAGCGGCTCGCGGAACGTCACCGCGAAATCGTCGCCGTCCAGCGGGATCGTGTCGCCGTACACCTTGTCGGCCGCGCCGCCGTAGAACGCGAAGTACTGCGCGGCGACCTCGACATCGGCGCGCGCCTGCGACAGGGGCTTGCCCGTATCCGTCGACTCGACGCGGGCCAGGTCGTCGGCGACGCCGCGGATCCGGCGGGCCACCTCGGTCAGCAGCGCGCCGCGTTCCCGCGGCGGAACCCGGGCCCATCCCGGCTGCGCCGCCCGCGCGGCGTCGATCGCGGCCTGGACGTCCTCGTGCCCGGCGGCGGCGACCTCGGTGAGCCGCAGGCCGGTCGCCGGATCCCGGTCCTCGAAGCGCTCACCAGAGCGCGCGGGGCGACGAGCGCCGGCGATGTACAGGTCGGTGCGATCCTCGACGGTGGCGACGCTCATGCACGCTCCTGACGGGCTGCGGCTGCTCCCGCGGGTCGCGGTCGACGAGGCGCAGGCTGCGGCGGACTCTACGGCTACTCGACGCCGATGTCCTCGTTCCACAGCGCCGCGTGCTCGCGGATGAACGCCTCCATCAGCTGGACGCACTCCTCGGAGTCGGCGACAACGACCTGCACGCCGCGCGACCGCAGCAGGTCCTCGGCGCCGAGGAACGTCCGGTTCTCGCCGACGACCACGCGGGGGATCCCGTAGAGCAGGATCGCCCCCGCGCACATGTCGCACGGCGATAGGGTCGTGTACATCGTCGCGCGCGCATACAGGGAGGCCGGCTGGCGGCCGGCGGCCTCGAGGGCGTCGGTCTCGCCGTGGCGGATGGCGCTGCCGAGCTGCACGCGGCGGTTGCGACCCACGGCGAGGACCTCATCGGCGACGGCCAGGGCCGCGCCGATGGGGACGCCGCCCTCCTCCGCGCCCAGACGCGCCTGGTCGATCGCGACCTTCATGAGCCTGTGGTCGCGGGCGGCCGGGCCGTCGGTCACGCCACCGGCTCCTTGATCGCGTGCGCCTGGCTCACCCCTGCCCTGGTGAAGGCGACATCGAGCAGCGGGACGGCAAGCAGCGCGACGCCGATGCCCTGCAGAGGTGGGATTCCGAGGCCAGCCCGGTTGGAGACGTAGGCGACGAGCGTGCCCAGCAGGTAGGCGCAGATGGCGCTCCAGCGGAACGTCCGGAACTCCACATCCGCCAACGGCGGGACCCTGCCCCTCCACACGAAGAGGTAGTCGCCGATGATCGCGCCGCCCAGCGGCGGGATGAACACGCCCAGCAGCACCAGGTACTGCGGGAGGGCGTCGTAGACGCCGGTCAGGGCGAGCACGATCCCGATCGCCACCCCACCGATCACGAACGGCCGCTTGTTGGGGACGTCGAACAGCTCGGCGCCGGCGACGCCGAAGGCGTAGGCGGTGTTGTCGTTGGTGGTCCACAGGTTCAGCAGGAGGAGCGCGACGGCGGCCACGACGAGGTTCAGCTGCAGCAGCACCGCCACGAAGTCGCCCTCCTGGAAGGCGATCGCGCCGACGGCGCCGAAGAACAGCATGAGCATGTTGGCCGCGAAGAACGCCGCCAGCGCCGCCGCGAACCCCTGCCACTGCGTCCGGGCGAACCGGCTCCAGTTCGGCGTCTGGGTCCCGCCGCTGGCGAACGTCCCGACCACGATGGTCAGGGCGGTGCCGAGGGTCAGCGTCTCCGTCGGCTCCATGGCCGTCAGGCCCGCCCAGCCGCCCACCTCGTCGAGCGCGCGTACGAGCACCCAGAGCATCAGCGCGAGCATGAGCGGCACCGAGACCGCGCTCAGCGCCTCCATCCCCCGGTACCCGAAGTACGCGGTCACCCCGGTGAGCAGGCCACCGGCGATCACGAGCAGCCAGACGACGCTCTCCAGCCCGAAGGCGGTGGCGGTGAGCTGGGCGAGGAAGGCCACCGTCACGGCGTACCAGCCGATCTGGGTGCCGCCCAGCAGCAGGTCCGCCCATTTCGCGCCGCCGGTGCCCAGCGTGTAGCGCGCGAGGAGCACGGTGGTCAGCCCCGAACGGGCGCCGATGGCGGCCAGCACCGCCACGTAGCCGCCCAGGATGAGGCTGCCGAGGAACAGGACCCCGAGGAGGTCGCCGAGCGAGAACGCCACGCCGATCTGCGCACCGGCGAGCATCGTCGGCGTGAAGAACGTGAAGCCGAGCAGCACCACCATGAGCGAGAGCAATCCCCGCCGCGCCGAGCGCGGGACCTCGGCCAGCGGGTAGTCCGGGTCGACGTAGCCGTCCACGCCCACGCCTTCGGTGACGCCTTCTGCCGCCATACGGTCTTGTTCCCTCGCCCGAGGTGGTGCGATCGGCGTGAGTGTGCGATCGCCGATCACCGGCGTCAAGAGCCATCACGACGGCCAGGTCGGCGCCGCCGCAGCGGGGCGGGCCCGCTCGTACCAGCGGGTCACGCGCAGGACGCCGAGGTCGTCGAAGCGGCGACCGGCGACCTGCAGGCCGATCGGCCGACCGTCACGGGTGAAGCCGCAGTTGATCGACGAGGCCGGCTGCTCGGACATGCTGAACGGGACGGTGAACCCGATGTGGTCCAGCGGCCGGGTGACGTCATCGGTCGGCGAGGGCAACTCGGCGGCGAAGGCGGGCACCGGCGCGACGGGCGACAGCACGTAGTCGTAGGGCTGGGTGGCCGCGACGGTGACGCGGCGGACCTCCAGCGTCCGGTTCACGCACCGCATGAGGACGACGCCGGGCACGTCAGCTCCCCCGCGGCACCAGTCGGCGATGTACGGCAGGACGGCGGCCTGCCGCTCATGGCTCAGGGCGCTGAAGTCGACCCAGCTGCGGACCCGCCAGAACAGGTCGATGTCGTCGAGCATGTCGCGGGTGAAGAACGGCGCCACGGGCTCCACCACGGCGCCTGCGGCTGCGAACAACCGACCGGCCGCCTCGACCGCCGCCGAGACCTCGGGCTCCACGGGCAGCCCGCAGCCGACCTCCGTCCACAGACCCACGCGCAGCCCGCTCACGCCGCCGTCGAGCTGGGACCAGTCGAGCGCCTCGAAGGGCAGGCTCATGTGATCGCGGGGGTCGGGGGCGGACAGCACGCCCATCAGCAGAGCGGTGTCGTGCACCGTGCGGGTGAGGGGGCCCACCACGCGACCCCAGTACGGCGGGTCGATGGGGACGCGACCCAGGCTCGGCTTGAGCGTCACCACCCCCGTCCATGACGCGGGCAGGCGCACCGACCCGCCGATGTCGCTGCCGAGGTGCAACGGACCGTAGCCGGCGGCAGCGGCCGCGGCCGCCCCGGCGCTGGAGCCGCCCGGGGTCCACGACGGGTTCCAGGGGTTGCGCGCAAGCGGGTGGAAGCTGGACAGCCCGGAGGAGAGCATGCCGTAGTCGGGCATGGTCGTCTTGGCCAGCAGGATCGCGCCGGCCTCACGGGCGCGGGCCGCGGGCGGGGCGTCGGCGGCGGCCGGTTCCAGCACGGTCGCCGCCGTCCCCATCGGGACGGGCACCCCACGGGTGGCGATGTTCTCCTTGATGGTGATGGGCACGCCGTCGAGCGGTCCGACGGGGTTCCCGTCGCGCCACCGCCGCGCGCTGTCGCGGGCCGCCCGGCGCGCCCCGTCGGGATCGGGCGCGTACAGCGCCTGGATCGTCGGCTCGACCGCGGCGACACGGTCGAGGACGGCGTCGATCACCTCCACCGGGGACAAGGAACGCTGTCCGTAGGCCTCCAGCAGCGCGACGGCGGACAGGTCGGCCAGCTGCATGGGTGTCCTCTACTTCAGCTAGTTCGGCGGCTCGTAGCGGCCGTCGACGGCGGTCCAGCCGCCGTCCACGGTGAGCACCGAGCCGGTGACGAAGCTCGCAGCGTCGGAGGCCAGGTACACGACGGCGCCGGCGAGCTCCTCAGGCCGCGCCCAGCGGCCCAGCGCGCTCTTCTCGGCGTAGGCGCGGTACCACTGTGGGTCGTCCTTGATCTGGGCGGTCAGCGGGGTCTCCACCACGCCCGGTGCGACGGCGTTGACCCGGACCCCCAGACGGCCGAGCTCCGCGGCGGCGGTGCGCAGCAACTGCACCAGTCCGGCCTTGGTCGCCGCGTACACGCTCTGGCCCGGTTCGACCGTGACCGCGCGAATCGACGAGAAGCCGACGATGCTGCCACCGCCACGCTCGGCCATCACGCCGCCGAAGGCGCGCACCAGGTCGAACGACGCCCGCAGGTTCAGGCTCACCACGCGGTCGAACTCCTCCCGCGTGTAGTCGAGGATCCGCTTGCGGACGTTGGTCGCGGGGGTGACCACCAGGACGGCGGTGTCGTCGAACTCGGCGGCGGCCCGCTGGATGGCCTTCGGATCGAGGACGTCGAGGGCGTAGGAGGTCGCCGGTGAACCGGCCGCCTCGGCGGTCGCAGCGGCCGCATCCTCCGCACGGTCCGCGCACACGACCCTCGCGCCGTGCGCCGCGAGGGCCAGCGCGGATTCGCGCCCGATGCCGCTGCCGGCCCCGACGACCAGCGCGCGGCGACCGTCGAGCCGGAACATGCGTGAATAGTCCACGGCGACTCCGTTCATGGTTCCTCAGCGGAGCTGACATCGTGGGCGAGCTCGGCCGCGCCGATGCCGGCGAGGGCACGCTCCAGCGTCGGGACGGCCGCGATCAAGCGGCGGGTGTAGGGGTGCTGCGGCGCTGTGTGGATCCGCTCGGTCGGGCCGGTCTCGACGATCTGGCCTTCGTGCAGCACGGCGACCGTGTCGCACACGTGCCGCACGACGGACAGGTCGTGCGAGACGAAGACCAGCGTGATGCCGAACCGCTCGACGAGGTCGGCGAGCAGGTTGAGGATCTGCGCCTGGACGGAGACGTCGAGGGCGCTGACGGGCTCGTCGGCCACCAGGACCGACGGGCGCGGCGCGAGTGCCCTGGCGATGGCGATCCGCTGACGCTGGCCGCCGGAGAACTGGTGGGGGAACCGGGCGGCGGCGTCGGAGGGCAGGCCGACCACGGCAAGGAGCTCGTCGAGTCGCTCCTGCCGGTCGGGTTGGCGCTGCGCGACGAGGGGCTCGCAGATGATGTCGCGCACACGCATCCTCGGGTTCAGCGATCCCATCGGGTCCTGGAAGACGATCTGCAGCTCCTTGCGGAGGAAGCGCAGCTCGCGTTCCTTCCTGCCGGTGATCTGGAGACCGGCGAAGCGGATCGAGCCGGCGGTCGGCTGGTCGAGCGCGCACAGGAGGCGCAGCAGGGTCGACTTGCCGGAGCCCGACTCGCCGACGATGCCGAACCGCTGACCCTTGCGGACGTCGAAGGACACGCCCCGCAGCGCCGTCACCCGGGTGGGCGGGCGCCGCAACGATGTCCGGGGCATGGTGTAGACGCGCTGCAGGTCGCGAACGCTGATCAGCGGCTGGCCGCCGTCTGTGGTGGCGCCGGCGACGGTCGATCGTCCTTCAGCCGTCATTGCCCTGTCCTCCCCACCGGATGCCAGCAGGCGAAGCCGTGCGCCGCGCCGCCGGTCCAGCCGGGCCACTCGGCGCACTCCTCGGTCGCGGCCGGGCAACGGTCGCGGAACGGGCAGCCGGCGGGGAAGTGACCGGCGGCGGGCACCGAGCCGGAGATCGTGGGCAGGCGGCCGGCCGTGTCGGACTCCTCGAAGCGGGACGAGGCGAGCAGCCCCGCGGTGTAGGGATGCCGGGGGCTGGTGAACACCTCGCGGACGGGGCCCGACTCCACCAGGCGCCCGCCGTACATCACCAGGACCCGCTGGCACACCATGGCGACGACCGGCAGGTCGTGCGTGATGAACAGCAGGGCGGATCCCTCCCGCTCCACACCGGCGAGGATCTCCTCGAGCATCAGGGCCTGCACCGTGACATCCAGCGCGGTCGTCGGTTCGTCGCAGATGAGCACAGACGGGTTGTTGGCCAACGCGATCGCGAGCATGATCCGTTGCCGCTGACCGCCCGACAGCTGATGCGGATAGGAGCCGGGCATCCGCTCGGGGTCGGGGAGGTGCACGCGCTGGAACAGCTCCGTCACGGCCGCGCGGGCCGACCGCCGGTCCGGCTGGGTGTCGTGCAGCAGCATCACCTCGGCCACCTGGTCACCGACTCTCATCAGCGGGTTCAGCGCCGTCATCGGCTCCTGGAACACCATCGCCATGCGGTCCCCGCGCACGCGCGTCATGTCCCGCTCCGACGCGTCGACGAGGTCGTGATCGACGGCGGCCATCCGGACGGAACCGGCCGCACGCAGACCCTCGGGCAGCAGCCCCATCAAGGACAGGGCGGTCAGCGACTTGCCGGAGCCCGACTCGCCGATGAGGCCGACCCGCTCGCCTGGTCCCAGCGAGAACGACACGTCGGTCACCAGCCGCAGGTCGCGCACGCCGACGCTGAGACCCGCGACGGTCAGGACGGCGTTCCCGGCTGCGGAGCTCATCTGCGGTCGTCCAGCTGCGGGTCGAACCGGTCCCGCAGGCCGTCGCCGAGCAGGTTGAACCCCAGTACCGCGAGCGCGATGGCCAGGCCGGGCCACACCGCCAGCCGGGGCGCCACGCTGAGCAGCTCCTGGGCCTCCTGCAGCATCCGTCCCCAGGAGGGCGTCGGTGGAGCCGTGCCGAACCCCAGGAACGACAGGGCGGCCTCGGCGAGCACGGCGATCGCGAACGAGACCGAGGCCTGCACGATCAGCAGCGAGAAGATGTTTGGCAGCACGTGCCGCAGCGCGATCGCCAGCCTGGTTCTCCCCGCGGCGCGAGCCGCCAGAACGTACTCGGTGCTCATGACCTGCAGCGTCCGCGCGCGGGCGATGCGCGCGAACGTCGGCACTGTGGCGACGCCGATCGCGATCATCGCCGTCAGCGTGCTCGCGCCGAACACCGCGCCGAACATGATCGCCAGCAGCAGCGCCGGAAAGGCCAGGAGCAGGTCGTTGGTGCGCATGATGCCCTCGCTCAGCCACCGCGACCGCGCCATCCCGGCGACGACCCCCACCGGCGTGCCCGACAGCGCCGCGACACCCACCGCCACCACCCCGACGAACAGCGTCGTGCGCGCGCCGACCATCAGCTGGCTGAGGACGTCCCGACCGAACTTGTCCGTGCCCAGCCAGTGGTCGGCGCCGTAGCCGGCCAGCCGCGCCGGGGTGTCGACGCGGGTCGGGTTGTATGGCGTCCACACGAACGAGGTCAGCGCCATCCCCACGACCAGGCCGACGAGGACGGCGCCGATCACCAGGTTGGGGTTGGCTCGGCCACGACGCGGCGGCCGGGCGGCGGCAGCCTGGGTACCGGGCTCCCGCAGGGCACCAGCGGCGTCTGCGGCGGTCATCGCGCCCTGCGCAGCCGCGGGTCGATGACCACGTAGGCCACGTCCACCAGGTAGTTGACCAGCAGGACCGCCACGACAAGGACCATGACCACACCTTGGACGAGCAGCAGGTCGCGGTTGGCCACACCGTCGAGCAGCAGGCTGCCCAGCCCTGGGATGACGAACACCCGCTCGACGACCACCGCGCCGATGAGCAGCGTCGCCAGCTGCAGGCCGAGGACGGTCACCACCGGGATGGCGGCGTTGCGCAGCCCATGGCGGATCAGCGCCCGGTATGGGCCCATGCCCTTGGCGCGCGCGGTCCGCAGGTAGTCCTCGCGCAGGACGTCGAGGATCGCCGAGCGGACGTAACGGGTGAGCACCGCGGCCTGCACGACGCCCAGGGAGAGCGCCGGCAGGATCAGCAGGCGCACGAACCGCGCGGGGTCCTGGGCGGGCGGCGTCCAGCCGCCGGCGGGCAACAGGCCCCAGTGCACCGCGAACAGCGCGATCAGCAGCATGCCCGCGAGGAAGCTCGGGATCGCGATGCCGACCTGGCTCATGCCGGACAGGAACGCGCCGCTGGGGCGCCGGTGCCGCACCGCCGCGACCACCCCCGCGGGCACCGCCACCAGCAGCGCTAGCACGGACGCCGTGGCGACCAGCCACAGCGTGACCAGCAGCCGGTCGACGATCTGCGGCCCGATCGTCGCCTCGGTCACGTAGGAGCGGCCGAAGTCTCCGGTGGGAAGGCCGCTGACCCAGTCCAGGTACTGCACCGCCAGGGGCCGGTCGGTGCCGAAGCGGGCCTGCAGCTGGGCGACGCTCTCCGGATCGGCGGTCACGCCCAGCGCGACGCGTGCGGGGTCGCCCGGCAGCACCGACATGAAGGCGAACACGGTCACCGACGCCAGCGCCAGGCTGGCCAGGAACACCCCGGTGCGGCGGAGCAGGAGAAGGAGAACGGGCTACCCCCTCGTCAGCCGGACGCCGCCGACACGCTCAGGGTGGTCAGGTCGAACGCCTCGCCGACGCGGTTCTGCGGCAGGCCGTCCACGCTCGTCTTGGCGGCGATCAGGTTGGGCAGCAGGAACAACCAGTCGGCGGCCGCGTCCTCGGCGATGATGCGGGCCACCGCTCGCATGTTCTCGTCGCGGGTGGCCTCGTCCGCGCTGTCCGCCTCGTCGAGCAGCCGCTGCACCTCCTCGTTGTCGTAGCGCCAGTAGTAGTCGGGGTCGCCGAACGTGTTCATGTCGCGCGGCTCCACGTGGCTGATGATCGACATGTCGTAGTCGGCGTTGGTGAAGACCTCCTCCAGCCAGACGGCGGGGAACTCCAGGACGTCGATGTCGGCGGTGATGCCGACCTCCTCCAGCTGTGACTGCACGACCTGCGCCGCGCTGACCGCGTAGGGCAGGTTCGGGATGCGGAACGCGAGCTCCACGTCGGTGGCGCCCGCCTCGTCGAGCAGCTGTTGCGCACGGTCAGGGTCATAGGGGTAGACGTCGGTGAGGTCCTCGTACCAGGGGTCGTGCGGGGGGACCATGCTGCCGATCAACATCCCGCGGCCCGCCCAGGCGGTCTCGAGGACCGCTTCGTGGTCGATGGCGTGCTTGATCGCCTGCCGCACCAGCCGATCGTCCAGCGGGGCGCGGGAGTTGTTGAACGACAGCACGACCTCGCCGTTGGTCGTGCCCTCGATGATCTGGTAGGTGTCCTCGTCGCTGAACTGCTCCAGGGCCTCGGGCGCCTGCACGGTCCCGATCACGTCGATGCCGCCGGACAGCAGCGCGTTGTTGAGCGCGGTGGGGTCGTCGAAGTAGCGCAGGGTGACGGTCTGCACCGCCGGCGCGTCGCCCCAGTAGTCAGGGTTGCGCTCGAGCACCAGCCGGTCGCCGCGCACCCAGTCGTCGAGCAGGTAGGGGCCCGTGCCGATGGGTTCGTTGGCCAGGTCGTCGACGCCCTCGCGGGAGAACATGGCGCCGATGCGCGTCGTCATCTGGAACAGCCAGCGGTTGCTCGGCTCGCCCAGCGTCACGCGCGCGTGATCCTCCGAGATCACCTCGACGGAGTCGACGACGTCCATCGCCTGCTTGAGCGAGATGGTCCACTCGTCGGACTGCACGCGTTCGATGCTGAACTTCACGTCCTCGGCGGTAAACGGCTCGCCGTTGGTGAACGTGACATCCTCGCGCAGCATGAAGTCGTAGGTCGTGCGGTCGTCGCTCACCTCGACGGACTCGGCGAGCAGCGGTTGGATCTCCCCGTCCTGGTCGATCTTGACCAGGCCCTCGTAGACGTTGACGAGCAGCGCCTCCGGAATGGCCGCGCCGTCGGTCTGGGTGAAGTCGAGGTTGGCGGGCTCCGCGGCGAACCCGACGGCGAGGCTGGTGGCTTCACCGCCGTCGCCGCCGTCGCCGCCGCCGTCGTCGTCGCCGCCGGCTCCGGGTTCAGCCGTCTGCCCGGCGCCGCAGGCCGCCGTCATCCACAGCAGGGCGATGCCCATCGCTGTCAGTCGCGAGAAGGGGCGTGCCACGGTCGATCCTCTCTGGTGGGTTCCGACTCAGGAAGATCACGAATGTAGGACGGTTCAGGTCCCGCCGCGTGCAGGGGGCGGGAGCGACGGGCCGCTGGACGCACCGGTGCGAACCGAGCTGCCCCGGAACAGGGCGACCGTGTCGCCGTCGGCGGTGGTCACGAGCGCGTCGTAGGTGCCCGTCCTGCCGCGCTGGTGCACCTCGCGGCACGCCGCGGTGAGGATGTCGCCCTCCCGCGCCGGCGAAGGGAAGGTGACGCTGGCGGCAGAGGCGACGGTCACTGGTTTGCCGGCGTTGCATGCGTAGGCGAAGGCGGTGTCGGCCAGCAGGAACGTGATGCCGCCGTGGCAGATGTCATGGCCGTTGAGCATGTCGCGACGCACCTCCATCCGCAGCCTGGCGTAACCCGGCCGCGCCTCCTCGATCGTGATGCCGTGCGCCTGGGCGCAGCGGTCGCGCTCGTACAGGGCCAGCACGACTTCGTCGACAGTGCGCATGGGCGGGAATCCTAACCTCCGCCCGTGCGATCGACCGGGGCGCACCGGCGGTTGCGCGCGCGCAGCCGTGCGGGTGCGTAGCCTGGACACCGAGTGCACCGCAGCGGGAGCACAGGGCGAAGGAGGGCGGCACGATGCGCACACTGTGGTCGGGGACGTTGTCGTTCGGTTTGGTGTCGATCCCGGTGAAGCTGTACCCGGCGACCCAGGACAAGTCCCTGTCGTTCAATCAGCTGCGCGATTCCGACCACAGCCGGATCGGCTATCAGCGCGTCGCAAAGGCCGACGGCGCCGAAGTGGGCTACGACGAGATCGTCAAGGGCTTCGAGTACGAGAGCGACCGGTACGTCGTCTTCGACAAGGACGAGCTGGACGCCCTCAAGCCGCCGTCGTCGAAGACGTTGGAGATCCTGCAGTTCGTGCCGCTGTCGCAGATCGACCCGATCTACTTCCAGCGCGCCTACTACCTGGCCCCCGATCCCTCCGGCGCCAAGGCCTACGGGCTGCTCGCGAGCGCGATGCGTGACCGCGAGACGGTCGCGATCTGCAAGATCTCGCTGCGCGACAAGGAACACCTGGCCACGTTGCGCCTGCGGGACGAGCTGTTCGTTCTGGAGACGATGTGGTGGCCGGACGAGATCCGCGACGTCAGCCTCGCCGACTTCGACGTCGATGAGCTCCCGGAGCCCCGCAAGCAGGAGGTGGCCATGGCGGAGACGCTGATCGAGAACCTCAGCGAGGACTTCGACCCCGCCGCCTACCACGACGACTATCGCGAGCGGCTCCTGGAGGCCGTCCAGGCCAAGGTCGAGGGCGAGGAGGTCACCGTCATCGACCAGGGGGGCGAGCCGGCCGAGGTCGTGGACCTCGTCGAGGCGCTCAAGCAGTCCGTCGAGGCGGCGAAGGGCCGGCGCAAGAAGGACGCGAAGGGCTCGAAGGCCTCCTGATGCCGGCGAGCCATCACGGATCAGGGCCGTGGATCCGGTAGCGCGGACACTTCGTACCGAGGGTTCGTACGAAGTTTCCGCGCTACATGCGCGGGTGCTGCTCGTCGCCCTCCTCGACCACCAGATCCCAGCGGTCGAGGCAGTCCGCGCAGCGGTAGGCCACCACGTCGCCCGGCTCGAACCCCCCCTCCGGCTGGTGCGACAGGAGGTGGCAGCGGCCGCCGCAGTCCACGCAGACGATCTCGGTGGCCACGCGCATGACCGCGAGGCTACCCGCAGTGCGCCCGCCTGGGCTGCCCCTTCCCCTCCAGGGGCTTCTCGGTCAGACTGATGCCTCGTGAATGCGCCCGAGCTTGCGAGGGCGATTCTCACAGTCTCGGGGGTGGCAGTGCGAAGCACCGCCCTGGAACGCTGGCAGCCGACGAGGGGACCTCGATGATGGAATCCGACACGGGTCAAGCCCGCACGTCGACGGCGGTCGCCGCCGGCCCTGCCGACGAGCAGGCGCTGGAGCGGGCGCGTCGACGGCGGTCGGACCTGCATGGCGTCCTCGTCGAACTCGAGTCCGCCCTGGCCGCTCCCGCCTCCGGGCGCGTCACGGCATGGTCGCTGCGCGTGCACGAGGCGCTGGTCGAGCTCGGCGCGGCCTTCGAGCGGCACATCGCCGTCACCGAGGGGCCAGACGGCCTGTTCGAGTCGGTCACGTCGCATGCGCCCCGCCTGGCGGGAACGATCGACGAGCTCACCCGCCAGCACCGGCAGATCCGCCAGTCAGTGGGCGACGCCCTGGATGCCGTCCACCGCGCCGCAGACGCCGCAGAGCCTTTTTCGACCAGCCGCGAGGCGGTGCTCGATCTCATCGAGCAGCTGATGCGTCACCGCCAGCGCGGGGCGGACCTGGTGTACGAGGCCTACGCCGTCGACATCGGCGGCGGCGACTAGTCACGAGATGGGGGTCATGGGCTGGAGTCGGTGAACGGCTCGGGGGCGCTGGCGGCCTCGACCAGCGCCTCGACGGCGGGCCGGATGGCGCGGAAGGCGAGGCCGCGGTGGCTGATGGCGTCCTTCTCGGCGGGATCCAGCTCGGCGGTGGTGCGGGTCTCGCCGTAAGGCACGAAGATCGGGTCGTACCCGAACCCTCCGTCGCCGCGGGGGGCGTCCGCCAGCGTCCCGCGCAGCTCGCCCACAGCCAGCCAGTCCCGCCCGTCGGGGGTGGCCAGCGCGGCCACGCACACGAACGCCGCGGTGCGGTCGGCGACCCCCCGCGTGCGCTCGAGGACCAGGCGAAGGTTCGCCGCGTCCTGGCCCTGCTCGCCGGCGTAACGCGCCGAGTGCACCCCAGGCGCACCGTCCAGCGCGTCCACCACCAGCCCGGAGTCGTCGGCGACGCAGGGCAGGCCGCACGCCGCGGCGCCAGTGCGGGCCTTCAGGCGCGCGTTGTCGGCGAAGGTCTCGCCGTCCTCCGCCACGGCGGGGAGATCCATGTCCGCGGCGTCGAGCAGCTCGACCTCGAGCCCGGCCAGGATCCGTCGCACCTCGGCGACCTTCCCAGGGTTGCGCGTCGCCAGCACCAGCCGCAGCGTCACCGCTCACCGCCCCCGCCCTGGAGCGCGTCGGCCTGAGCGGCGAACAGGCTGCGGCAGCCGGCCGCGGCGAGGTCGAGCAGCTCGTCCAGCTCCGCGCGGCTGAACGGCGCGCCCTCGGCGGTGCCCTGCACCTCGACGAACCGGCCGTCGCGGGCCATGACGACGTTCATGTCGGTCTCGGCACGCACGTCCTCGGCGTAGCACAGATCCAGGCACGGCACGCCGTCGATCACGCCCACGCTGACCGCGGCGACCGGGGCCAGGCGTGGACGCCTGGCGACCAGCCCGCGCGCGACCATCGTGTCCAGGGCAAGCGACAGGGCCACGAACGCGCCGGTGATGGACGCGGTGCGCGTCCCGCCATCCGCTTGCAGCACGTCGCAGTCGACGGTGATCGCCTGCTCGCCCAGGCCCTCGAGGTCGATCACCGCCCGCAGGCTGCGGCCGATCAGACGCTGGATCTCGTGGGTGCGCCCCCCCACCCGGCCGCGGCTCGACTCGCGGGGCGTCCGTTCGCTGGTCGCCCGCGGGAGCATCGCGTACTCGGCGGTCACCCAGCCGCGGCCCGCACCGCGCAGCCACCGCGGGAGGGCGGTCTCGACACTGGCCGCGCACAGCACCCGGGTGTCGCCGAAGCTGACCAGCGCTGAACCCTCCGCGTACGGCGCAGCGCCAGGCTCGATGGCCACCGGTCGCAGCGCGTGCGGGGCGCGGCCGTCGGGACGGACGGTGGTGGTGGCGGGCGAGTCGGTCACAGGGTGAGCTCCATGCGGTCGGCGGCGACGATGATCTGCCCGTCGAAGGCGCGCGCCGCCTCGGCTGCGACCTCGGCGGGGTCGTTGCTTGGCTTGACGTGGGTGACCAGCAGGCGGCCGACGCGGGCCTGGGCGGCCAGCCTGCCGGCTTCGAGGCCGGTCATGTGGATCCCGCTCAGCAGCGGGCGGTCCCGCTCGAGCCAGGTCGCGTCGGCCACCAGGAGATCCGCGCCCGCGACGGCTGCGACCAGCTCCGCGGTCAGCGCGGCGTCGCCCGTGTAGGCGAGCACCCGCCCGCCGGCCGCCACCCGCGCACCGAACGCTGTGCCAGGGTGGCGCACGCGGAACGCGGTGACGTCGAGCCCCCCAACCGCGAACGCGTCGCCGGCGGCCAGGTCCACGAACGCGCACCAAGGGGTGAACGCGTCAGGCCCGTCGTCGCCCAGCAGCGCGGCGAGGCGGTCAGCCGCCCCGGCTGGGGCATGCACCGGCAGGGGCGGCTGCTCGCGACGATGGAAGCGGCGCGCGTAGTACAGGCCGTACATGTCGGCGCAATGGTCAGGGTGGAGGTGGCTGAGCACGACCGCGTCGAGGTCGGCCACGTCGCGGACCGTCTGGAGGTTGGCGAGCGAGCCGTTGCCGGCATCGAGCAGCAGATCGGTCCCGTCCGCGGTGACCAGGTAGGAGGAGCACACCCGCCCAGGTCCCGGGTGGGTGCCCGCGCTGCCGCACACGGTCAGCCGGACGCTCATGTGTCGGCTGGCCCGCCGACGGCCAGCGCCTCGACGCCGACGGCAGGCAGGCGCGGTCCGAGGAAGCGGGACGCCAGACGGGCGAACGTCGCCGGGTCGCCGCTGGACGCGAAGCGATGGGGTCCCGCCTGGCCGCGGGCCAGCGCGCCGGCCTCGACGAGGGTGGCGAACACCCGTCGGGCCGTCTCCTCCGCTGAGGACACCAGGACGACGCCGGGGCCCAGCAGGTAGGACAGCACCCCGGTGAGCAGCGGGTAGTGGGTGCAGCCGAGGATCACGGTGTCCACGTCGGCCGCGGCCAGCGGCGCGAGGTAGGTACGGGCGATCGCCAGCACCTCCGGGTCGCTGGTCCGGCCGGCTTCGACAAGCTCCACGAACAACGGGCAAGCGCGCGTGTGCAGCTTCACGTCGGGGGCCGCGGCGGCCATGGCGCGGTCGTAGGCGCCGGATGCGATGGTGCCGACGGTGCCGATGACGCCCACACGACCGTTACGGGTGGCCCGCACGGCGGTGGCGACGGCGGGCGCGATGACCCCGACGACCGGGACCGGGAAGCGGCCAGACAGCGTGCCGTCGACCGCCAACGCCGCGGCCGTCGCGGTGTTGCACGCGGCGACGACCAGCTTGACGCCCTCACCCGCCAGGTGGAGCACGAGCTCATCGGTGAAGCCACGCACCTCGTCGAGGTCGCGGGGCCCGTAGGGGCCGCGAGCCGTGTCGCCCGCGTAGACCACCTGCTCGTCGGGCAGCAGGTCGATCAGCGCCCTGGCGACCGTGAGCCCGCCGACGCCCGAGTCGAACACGCCGATCGGGCGGTCGTCGTGCGCACGGTCACTCGGCAGCATGGTTGCGCAGACTAACCCGACAGGCGGGTGCTATGCCCAGAGGGTGTCCTCGAGGTCGCCGGCGAGGTCTTCGACCCGACCGGGCCCGTACGCGCCGGTGGACAGGTACTTCCAGCCGCCGTCGGGCGAGATCACGACCACCTTGGAGCCGAGCGGCAGACGCCTCGGCGTGCAGACTCGCTGGGCGACATGCACCGCGGCGCCGGTCGACACGCCTGCGAAGATCCCCTCGTCGACGACCAGCGCCCGCGTCGCCGCGAGCGCCTTGACCGAGTCGACCTTGATCCTCCCGTCCAGGACGGAGGGGTCGAAGACCGGGGGGACGAAGCCCTCGTCGAGGTTACGGAGGCCGTAGACGAGGTCGCCGTACTCGGGCTCGGCGGCGAAGACCCTGATCGACGGGTCGTGCTCCTTGAGGCGCCGTCCGACTCCGGCGAGGGTGCCGCCGGTGCCGAGGCCGGCGACGACGGCCCCGACGTCGGGCAGGTCGCGCAGGAGCTCCGGTCCTGTGGTCTCGTAGTGCGCCGCCGGGTTGGCGGGGTTGCCGTACTGGAACGGCAGCAGCACGTCGGGGTCGGCGTCAGCCATCTCACGTGCAACGCGTATCGCTCCGTTGGAACCCTCGTCGGGCGGACTGAACACGAGGTCGACGCCGTAGGCCGCGAGTAGCTGCCTGCGTTCCTGCGACGTGTTGGACGGCATCACGCACGTCAGCTTGTAGCCCTTCGGCGCACACAGCGCCGCGAGCGCGATCCCGGTGTTGCCGCTGGTCGGCTCTAGGATCCTGCTGCCGGGATGCAGTCGTCCTGAGCGCTCGGCCGCCTCGATCAGGTACTTCGCGACCCGGTCCTTGACCGATCCGGTCGGGTTGTTGCCCTCGAGCTTCAGGTAGAGCTCGTAGCCATCCGGCGACAGGTGCGGCACACCCACCAGAGGCGTGTTGCCGACCGCCTGGGTGATGTCACCAGCCAGCACGGCGCGTCAGCCTCTCATGGCCATCGCCGCGCGCTGGCCACAACCGCTGGACGGAGAATCGCCTCCGCGGGCTCCGACGATTCACGACTCAGCCCCCGGCCACAGCCGGCAGGATCGACACGGAGTCGCCGTCCTCCAACGGCGTGGCGATGCCGCCGAGGAAGCGCACGTCCTCGTCGTTGACGTACAGGTTGATGAAGCGGTGAAGCTGCCCGTCCCCGCCGACGATGGCGGGCTTCAGACCGCTGTTGCGGCGCTCCAGATCGTCGATCAGCTCCTGCAGCGTCGCGCCGTCGCCGGTGATCCTCTTCTCCCCACCGGTGTGGGTGCGCAGCACGGTCGGGACGCGGACTTCGATAGCCATCGGGTGATCCTTCTTGGGTCGGGGCTGCTCAGCGAGCGGCGGCGGTGGCGCCATCTCCGTCCACGTGCACGGCGCGTTCGGCGACGTGCCCGTCGACGATCTCGAAGCCGCGGACGGCGGGCTCGTCCGCGTACTGCAGTGAGACGATCAGGTAGACGGCTTCCGGGTAGAACGCGAGCTCCACGTCGGTCGGTGACGGGAACGCCTCGGTGTGCGTGTGGCTGTGGTAGATCGCCAGCAGGTCCAGGTCAGCGTCGTCCATCTCGTTGAACGCCTTGAGGAGCTCGCGCGAGTCCATCTCGTAGTAGGTCATGGACCGGGCGGCGTTGGACACCGGAAGATGACGCGCGACGCGGCCGTCCTTGCCGGCCAGCAGGCCGCACACCTCGTAGGGGAAGTCGCTGCGCGCGTGGGCGACCAGCGCGTCGTACGTCGCCTGGTCGAGGTCGAATCGGCCGTTGCCCTGCGCGCGCGTCACGTTCGGAACTCTCGTCGTTTCTGGGACCGGGCCAGCCTAGCGACGGCCCCACGGACGGCGGCGGCGGCGCCGACGCGAGAAACGTTGCGAACCACCGGCGACGCGACGGCTAGCGCAGCAGGGTGCGGCCGCCGCCATCGCTGACCGAGCCGATCACCGCCGCTGTGTGCCCGGATGCGAGCAGCTCGTCGACGGCCCGCGCCGCGGCGGCCGGTGCCGCACCGAACAGCAGGCCGCCTGAGGTCTGCGCGTCGGCGAGGATCAGCAGGTCGTCCTCGCCGTGGCCCGCGGCGTCGATCCGCTCGCGCGCCCAGTCGAGGTTGCGGCGCGATCCGCCGGGCACCGCCCCGGCCGTGACGAGCCGGCGGACCCCTTCGAGCACCGGCACGGCCCCGACCTCGACCTGGGCGTCCACCCCCGCCGCCTCGACCATCTTGCGCAGGTGGCCGAGCAGCCCGAAGCCGGTGACGTCGGTGGCCGCGGTCGCGCCGGCGGCCAGCGCCGCGTCGACCGCCTCGGCGTTGAGCCGCGTCATCGACGCCACCGCGATGTCCACGAGGCCCGGTGGGGCGGCGCCGGACTTGATCGCGGTCGCCGTGACGCCGATCCCCAGCGGCTTGGTGAGCACCAGGGCGTCACCAGGCCGCAGTCCCGCGTTCGTGAGGATCCGGTCGGGGTGCACCTCGCCGACGACCGCCAGGCCGAACTTGGGCTCGGGGTCGTCGACGGTGTGACCACCGACGCTCACCCACCCGCCGGCGCGACCCACCTCAGCCGCGCCTTCGAGCACCTCGACGAGCAGCTCGTTGGACAGCTCATCGGTGTTCCAGCCGACCAGGTTCAGCGCCAGCAGCGGGCGCCCCCCCATGGCGTACACGTCGCTTGCCGCGTTGGCCGCGGCGATCGCGCCCCAGGTGCGGGCGTCGTCCACCAGGGGCGTGATGAAGTCCGCCGTGACCACCAGCGCGCGGGCGGCGTCGAGCCGCCACACCGCCGCGTCGTCGCCGGTGTCGGTGCCGACCAGCAGGTCGGGGTGGGTCACGGGAGTCAGCCGGCGCAGGACCTGCGCCAGGTCGCCTGGGGCGAGCTTGCACGCTCACCCTGCGCCGTGGCTGAACTCCGTGAGTCGTCGCGTCGTGGGATCCACGCCGCCGATGGTAGTGCTCCTCGCGCGTGCCGCGGGTCACCGTCCCGGAAGCCCTCCTCGACCAGCAGCTCCTCCACGTAGTGCGCCCACCCCTCCACGAACGCGTCGGAGAACACGGTGCGACGCACGTCGCTGGAGAGCCCCCGCAGCAGCCGGAAGTGCGTGAAGTGCCCTGGCGCGACCTCGTGGACCGTGATCGCGGCAGGCTGGTCCGGCTGAACGTCGTCAGCCATTCCCGCTGCTCGGCGACCGGCCACGTGGGGGTCAGGAGGGGTGACGTGGTACCAGGACGGACCGTCCCGCTCGTAGGGCGCGGCCGGCGACATCATGGCCATCGCCCACGACCTCGAGGGTGGGGCCGGGCCGACGAGGCACTCACCGTCGTGGTCGGGCACCAGGCCGCTCGCCCGCGTCCACGCCAGGACCTCCCCGGTCAGCTCGCGCGCCTCCTCCAGCACCCCGTCGATGGTCGGGTGGTCCTCCTGCAGCGACGCGACCGCGCGGGCGAGGTCGGCCCTGGAGGAGTTCATGCCGGGGCGCAGCTGTGCGCAGCACTCGCGCAGCAGGTCGGTGAGCCGGTCGCGCTCGGCGTCAGCCTGCTCGGCGAGGCGGCCGAGGTCCACGTCGGCCGCCTCGGCGGTGGCGAGCAGGCGCCGCAGCAGGTCCGCGCCCAGGGAGGGATCCGGGTCGCCGGTGTCCGCCGCGTCCCGGATGTGGGCTACCAGCCGCTCGTGGGCGGAGAACGCCGCGACGATCACGTCGTCGGCCCGAGGATCGAGGTCGGCGATGAGGCCCTCGACTGAGCCCAGCAGTCCCTCGGCCACCGCCGCGGGCACGCGGTCGAGGGTGGCCACGGCGCTGTCGACGGCGTCCGGCCAGCCGGCGAGATGGCGGCGCTTGGCCTCGGCCCGCTCCGCCTCGGGCGCGTAGTCGCGGTCGTAGCAAGCGAGGTCCAGGTTGGCCAGGTGCACCAGCGGGTTCCAGCGGTGCTCCGCGAGCTCGCCGTAGCGCAGCCGCAGGCCCGCCTCCACGGCGGCCAGCTGCGCCTCGTCGTGCGGGTCCGCGACGACCGGCCCGCCGAGGCGCGCGATCCCGGCCTGGAGCGCCGCGTCCGACAGGTCCTGCAGCTGGCCGTCGTAGGCGTGCAGCCCCACGTGCTCGCGAGCGGCGGGGACCGTCAGGTCGCAGATCGCGCGCAGCCTCGGATGCATCGCGGGAGCCTACTGGGCGCGGCTGGTCGCTCGTTTGCGTGAGTGCGCGTCGAGGATGACCTTGCGCAGCCGCACCGTGGCGGGGGTCACCTCGACGCACTCGTCGCCGCGGCAGAACTCGAGGGCCTGCTCCAGTGACAGCTGGCGGTGCGGCACGAGTCGAACCAGCTCCTCGCCGGTCGAGGAGCGCACGTTGGTGAGCTTGCGCTCCTTGGCGGGATTGACGTCCATGTCCTCGGTGCGGGCGTTCTCGCCGACGATCATGCCCTCGTAGACCTCGGTTCCCGGCGGGATGAACAGCGTCCCGCGCGCGGACAGGTTCTGCAGCGCGAACGTCGTCGCAACTCCCGCGCGGTCCGCGACGAGGCTGCCGGTCGGGCGGGTGCGCAGCTCACCGTGCCACGGCTGGTAGCCGTCGAACACGTGGTGCATGAGGCCGGTCCCGCGGGTCTCGGTGAGGAACTCGGTGCGGAAGCCGATGAGGGCGCGAGCCGGGACACGGTAGTCCAGGCGCACCCAGCCACGAGATGCCCACCCTCCGACGGCCTGGCGGCCGCCGGTCCCGCCGTGGCTGACCATCTGCTCCATGCGGCCCTTGCGCAGGGCGAACAGCTGGGTGACCACGCCGAGGTAGTCCTCCGGCACGTCGACGGAGACCCGCTCCATGGGCTCGTGTCGGGTGCCGTCGATCTCGCGGGTGACCACCTGCGGCTTGCCGACGGTCAGCTCGTAGCCCTCGCGGCGCATGACCTCGACGAGGATCGCCAGGGCCAGCTCACCGCGCCCCTGCACCTCCCAGGTGTCGGGTCGCTCGGTGGGCAGGACCCGCAGGCTGACGTTGCCGACGAGTTCGGCGTCCAGGCGGCCCTTGACCAGCCGCGCGGTCAGCTTGCTGCCCTCGCGGCCGGCCACCGGCGCGGTGTTGATCCCCACGGTCATCGACAGGCTCGGCTCGTCGACGACCAGCGGCGCCAGCGGGCGGGGATCGTCAGGGTCGGCGAGCGTGTCGCCGATGGTGACCTCGGCCAGGCCGGCGACGGCGACCAGCTCGCCGGGCCCGGCCTCGTCGGCGTCGACGCGGTCCAGCGCCTCGGTGATGTACAGCTCGGTGATCTTCGCGCGCTCGATGGTCCCGTCCCGACGGCACCACGCGATCGTCTGCCCCCGCCGCATCCTGCCCTGGTGGATGCGGCACAGGGCGAGGCGGCCCACGTACGGGCTCGCGTCGAGGTTGGTGACCAGCGCCTGCAGCGGGTGGACGGGGTCGTGACGCGGTGCGGGGACGTTTGAGACCAGGAGCTCGAAGAGCGGCTTGAGGTCGCTCCCCGGCGTTGCGGGGTCGAGCGTCGCGGTCCCGGCCTTCGCGACGGTGTAGACGATCGGGAAGTCGATCTGGTCCTCGCCGGCGTCCAGGTCGAGGAACAGCTCGTAGACCTCGTCGACGACCTCCTTCACGCGCGCGTCGGGGCGGTCGATCTTGTTGACCACGAGGACGACGGGCAGGCGCCGCTCGAGGGCCTTGCGCAGCACGAAGCGGGTCTGCGGCAGCGGGCCCTCGCTGGCGTCGACCAGCAGGAGGACGCCGTCGACCATCGCCAGGCCGCGCTCGACCTCGCCACCGAAGTCGGCGTGGCCGGGGGTGTCGACGATGTTGAGCTTCACGCCCGCGTAGTCCACGGCCGTGTTCTTGGCGAGGATGGTGATGCCCTTCTCGCGCTCCAGGTCGGTCGAGTCCAGCACGCGCGTGGCCACGTCCTGGTTGGCCCGGAACACGCCCGACTGCCACAGCATCGCGTCCACCAGCGTGGTCTTGCCGTGGTCGACGTGGGCGACGATGGCGACGTTGCGGATGCCGTCGACGGTCTCGATGGCGGCAGGCGGAGCAGCAGGCATGGCGAAGGGCCTCGAAACGCGGGATGTGGCGGCGAACGCCGCCGACCCACGAAGTGTAGTCGCGGAGCCGACCGGCCCGCGGTGTCGAGGTCCCACCGCCATCCCGACACCATGTCGAGGTCCCACCGCCATCCCGAACACTGTGTCGAGGTCCCGCCGCCATCCCGACACCGTGTCGAGGTCCCGCCGCCATCCCGACACCGTGTCGAGCCGACCCTTCACGCGCAGGAATCCCGACACGGTGTCAAGCGGGCCGTCCCACGCGCAGAAATCCCGACACGGTGCCTTCAGCCCGCCAGGGGCCACGGCGTTACGGTGGCGCCATGGTCGACGTCGACGAACGACTTCTGACATGGGCGCGCGCTGAGGGGCTCACGGTGATCGACACCGGTCGGGCCAGGGTGTTCCGCACGGCAGGACAGCGCACGGTGGCGTGGCGCCCCGCGGCGGGCGATCGGCTCGAGCTCACGCTCATCCAGCTGCGCGCCCACGGCCGCGAGCGGGACGCTGACCGGCTGCACCGGCTGTTCGGCGAGCTGACCGGCCTCACCGTTGCGGGCCATGAGCTGGGGCTGTCGCTCGCGGACGCGGCGGCCACCTGGGAGCTGCTCGAAGGGACGTTCCTGCCGCGCTACCTCGCGGCCCACCGCGAGCTGGATTGACGCCGCGTCGCCGCCGACGCACGGGGGGCCGCGACGGCGACGACGGGCGTCAGGGTCTCAGGACGGTTGCTGCGCGACCGCCACAAGCGGCGGATTGTGAGAATCGCCTCCGCACGCTCCGGCGATTCACGGCTCAGGCGGAGGCTGCTGCGTCCAGGATGTCGTCGCAGACCGCTCCCCCACCGCCGAGGGCGATCACCCGATCGGGCGACAGCCTGCGGATCTCGTCGCCGATCACGCCAGGCAGCTGGCCGCAGGAGGGCACCAGGAGAATCGGGCCGTCTGTGAGCACACCGCCCGACAGGGCGTCGGCGAAGGCGTCAGCCCGCGCGAGATAGGCGACCGACGCGCCGTTGGGGAACTGGCTCGCGCTGATCGCGACGGACGTCTCGAAGCGGTTCTGCCCCGCCAGGCGGCCGGTCTCCCGGGTGGTCGGTGAGCCGCCACCGCCACCACCGCCACCACCGCCACCGCCGCCGGACAGGTTCACGCACTGGTCCTCGGCGTTGCCACCCACGGTGTTGTCGCCTCCGGTGGGCGCGGGATCGTTGCTCTTGCACTGGAGGTTGCCGTCGATGGTGTTGCCCGAGATCGCGACACCACCGGAGTTGGAGAACGCCTGGACGTCGCCCTCGACGTCGTTGCCGGTCACGCGCAGGGCGCCGCCGTTGGACTCGAGCTGGATGTTGCCGTCGACCGCGACGGTGTCGACGGTCGCTGCGCCGCCCTGCTTGTGCTGGACGGACCCGATCACGCTGCCGCCGCTGACGGTCACCGAGCGGGACCCCTCGGCCTGGACGTTGCCGTCGACCCTGGCGCCGGTGGCCACCAGGGTGGAACCGGTTCCGACGATGACGTTGCCGCCGACCTGGGTGCCTTCCAGACGGCACGTGGCCCCGTCGGGGATGTCGA
>JACDBB010000140.1 GCA_013695145.1 Euzebyales bacterium | reverse complement strand
ACAGCGCCTCGTACTGGGCCGTACTTGGGCGACGACGCAACGCAGCGAGCCCCAGCCCGGCCGGCGCTTGAGGCCATGAACGGGCAGGCGTGGCCGAATGTAGGAGACTTCCGCGGAGGAGCACTAGACGCCGGCGTAGCTGTGCAGACCGACGATGAACAGGTTCACGGCGTAGTAGGTGACCATAAGCGCCACGAACGCGAGCACGCCGATCCACGCGGCACCGCGGCCACGCCACCCGCGAGTCGAGCGTGCGTGGAGGTAACCGGCGTACAGCAGCCAGGTGAAGAACGAGCCGGTCTCCTTCGGGTCCCAGCCCCAGTAGCGGCCCCACGCCTCCTGCGCCCAGATGGCCCCGGCCATCACCGCGAACGTCCACACAGGGAACCCGAAGGCGATGATCCGGTAGGCCAGCGCGTCGAGCTTCGCAGCTGGCGGGAGGTAGGGCACGGCGTACCACGTCGCGGTCCCGAGCAGCGCCGCCGCCGACCCGGCGATCAGCGTGGCGACCGGGTCGCGCCACACGATCAGCACGAAGGCGGCCACCACCACCAAGGGCACCAGCGGGAACGCGACCGGCGACAGCGCCTCGCGCTGCGCGAGCGGTGACGCGTACGCCTCCGCGTCGCCCCCGCTGCCCGCACTCGGGTCCGTGTAGCCTTCGGGTCGCGGGCCGCCGCTCCCCTCATGGCGCGCGGGGGCCCGCGGGAGCTGTGCGGCACCGACCGTCGAGCCCCCATACTCCGCGTCGGACCGGGCCACCCTCCGCTCGGCGGTGTCCTTGACCAGGTACAGGGCGGTCGCGACGAACGCGACGATGAAGATCGACGAGGCCACCATCGCCGCGGAGGTGTGAATCGTGATCCAATAGCTGTCCAGCGCGGGGACGACAGGACCAGCCTCCGTGAACAGCAGCAGCGCCGAGGTCATCGACAAGACCGCACCCGCGAGCACGAACCCCATCAGGTGCCCGTAGCCCCACCTGCGCTGCACGACCAGCAGCCCGAAGACGACGGCGCCCCACGCGAGGATCGACGAGTACTCGTACATGTTGGCCCACGGCCAGCGGTCCGCGGCCATGCCACGGGTCACGATGCTGGCCAGGTGCACCAGCGCGCCACCGGTGGCCAGCATCGTGGCCATGGCCCCGGCGACGCTGCCGGCCCTCGTCGCCTTCGGCACTCCCACCACCGAGACACGCGTGAACGCCAACCGGAAGAAGTAGACGGCCATCGCGACGATGTAGCTGACGAACGCGAGGTTGAACAGCGAGTTCGACGAGGCTGCGAGCTGCGGGTCGGCCACGGGTGCTAGGCCTTTCGCTCGGTCGTTTCCAGGTGCGGCTCCGGCGCGGGTGCCTCGACGGCGCCCAGCCGGTGCGCCACGTCGTCCGCGAGCCCCTCGAAGGCCTCGGCGAACACGCCCTTGCGGTGCAGGGCGACCCCGGCGAGGACGACGCGGGAACCCTCGCCGTCCGGATGCGCCTCGACCCACACGCGGCGCCGGTAGGCGTACAGCGATGGTACCAACCCGATGAGCATCAACCCCGCGCCGGCCAGGAGCACCCAGCGGCCCGGCTCCTGCGAGACCTGGAATCCCGACCAGTACGGTAGGCCGGTGAACTCGATCTCCAGCGGCAGGCCCTGGACCTGGGCGGTCTCGCCGAGCTCGAGGATGACCGGCTGGGGCAGCTGCTGGCCCCGGTCACGCTGGAACTCCGACGGCGGGCGGTTGCGCTCCAGGCCGAGCTCTCCCACCCAGACCACCGCCGCGAGGCGCGGGTTGCGCGGCTCCGGAGACCGACTGACCGGCAGGCCCTGCTCGTTGAACCCCGCGTCCGGGAGCAGGATCAGCTCGAGGGCGACCTGGCGGTCGACCTCAGTCCTGGCGACCGGGGCGACACCCTGCCACACGAACCCGCCCGCCTCGGTGAGGATGACGGAGTCGGTGTACAGGACCGTGCCGTCCGTGGTGCGCACCTCGATCTGCGGCGCCAGCCCGAACCGGACCTGGTACAGGCTCACGCCGTCGTGCGACAGCGGGTCGTTGACGCGCACCTCCTCCTCGCGCACGACCTCGCCGCCCTCGCTGATGGTCACGCGGGAGGAGAAATCGGTGGGCATGAACGTCGACAGCGCCCCGCCGGTCACCAGATCGCCAGGCGCCTCGGCCCCCGGGTCGGTACCGCTCGGCGTCTCCAGGTACGAAGCGGAGAAGTCCTCCAGCTCGACGACGAAGCCGCGGTGGGCGGCGAACGGGAACCAGCGACCCGGCTGGGCGAGGTCGTACGCGATGCGGGTGTCGGCGAAGCTGGCGCCCTCGACGACGTTGACCTGCCCCGTGAAGCCGAACGTGTGGCCGATCATCGCTCCGGTGACCAGCACGTAGAACGAGATGTGGAACGCGATGCTGCCGCCTTCGCGGGCATGCCCGCGCTCGGTCGCCAGCTGCGCCGCGCCGCCCGGTGCGTCGTCCGCGGCGATGCGCCGACGTCGGAACCGACGCCGGGTCACAGCCGTCTCCGCACGGTCGAGCGCCTCGCCGGGCGGCAGTGGCGTGCGCAGCTCCACGTGGTGGGTCAGCCTCGCGAGGTTGCGCCCCGCGGCGGGCCTGCGGCGGGCGGTCCGCACGAACGCGCGGATGCGTGGGACAAGGCAGCCGGTGAGGCTCGTGACCAGCAGGACCACCAGCGCGTTGAACCACCATGCGCCGAACACGTCGAACAGCCCGAGGGCGTCGAACGCCGCTGCCGTGGCCTCGCCGGGTCCGCTGGTCCCGAGCCGCCACTCGGCGACCGTGGTGGGGATGACCGGCTCCTGCGGCACGAACGTGCCGAGGATCACCGCGACGGTGAGCGCCAGAAGCAGCTTCAAGGCGGTCGACATCCGCCGCAGCGCCTTCCAGGCGCGCGCGAATGTCTCGCCCGGTCCCGGGATCTCGGGCAGGCGGCTGCCGCGCGGCCCGGATTCCCGAGGTCGCGTGTCGGTCGCGGCGGTGGTCTGGGTCATGAGGTTGGAAGGATCGCCGATCTACAGCGGCGGGGCGAAGCCGTTGACGAGCGGGCGCAGGGCCAGCACGAGGCGGTCCCACAGCCCGGTGGCGATGGTCACACCGACCACGGTGAGCATCAGACCGCCGCCGACCTGCAGCCCGCGCGCGTGCCGTCGAAGGAAGCCCAGCGCGCCCGAGGCGCGATGGAAGGCCAGCCCGACCAGCACGAACGGCAGACCGAGGCCGAGCGCGTAGATGAACGCCAGCAGGCCACCGCGGAGCTCCTCCCCGCTGGACGTGGCGTTGGCCGCGAGCGTGAGGATCGCGGCCAGCGCGGGGCCGACGCACGGCGTCCAGCCCACACCGAACACGAACCCAAGGGGGAGCGCACCAAGGACGCCGGAGTCGATCGCGCGGTCCGTCACGCGCGCCTCACGCTGGAGCACGTCGAACGGCAGCAAGCCGGCGAAGGCGAGCCCGAGCACGGCCACCAGGAGTCCCATCGCGATCTGCCACGGGCGGGTTGACAGCGCCGCGCCGATCGCCGCTCCAGCGAACCCGATCAGCGTGAACGGGATCGCGAAGCCGAGGATGAACAGCACGCCACCG
The DNA here is from genome assembly GCA_013695145.1 of Euzebyales bacterium. Taxonomy (GTDB): domain Bacteria; phylum Actinomycetota; class Nitriliruptoria; order Euzebyales; family Egibacteraceae; genus JACDBB01. Next base: position 15,645 of record JACDBB010000140.1, on the reverse strand, counting down.
GCCAGCACCCGCGCGCGACTGCCGGTTCCGCCCCGCAGCTCCGCCCCCGACAGTCCCGTCATGTATGACAGGTAGCCGGGCACCAGCGGCACCACGCACGGCGAGGCGAAGCTCACCACACCCGCCGCGAACGCCACGGCCGCCGGCAGCAGGAAGTTCGCGTCGCGGACCAGCCCGTCCAGATCCATCAGGAGGTGCTCGCCGCCGCTTCCGCGAGCAGCGGCTCCAGGTAGTTGGCGACCTGCGCGAACGTCACCGCGCCGGACAGCCGCAGCGCCACGCGATGATCGGCGTCGAGGATGATCGTCGAGGGCAGCGCCTGCGGGCCCACGCCGCCGAAGTCAGCGGCGATGGTCGCCGCCTGGTCGAACCACGAGGGGAACGGGATGTCCTGGTCGCCCTCGAAGCGCTGCGCGTTGGTGACGTTGTCCTTCACGTTCACCCCCACCACGTGGACGCGTCCCTCGTAGACCTCGTGCAGGCGGGCCAGCTCCGGGGCCTCGGCGACGCACGGCCCGCACCATGACGCCCAGAAGTTGACGATGACCGGCCCCTCGAGGTCAGCCAGCGCCAGCCGCTCGCCGTCGAGGGTCTCGGCGGCGATCTCGGGGCCGGGCTCGCGGTCGCCGGGCTCGGCGAGCTCCGGCCGCCCGGACAGGTCGCCGCCGCACGCCGCGAGCAGCGCGGCGCACAGCAGCAGCACGACGGATCTGCGCATAGGACCAGTGTGCCAGCCGAGCTGGACCCCGGCGTGCGGCGGAGGGTCAGGCGTTGGCGGGAACCTTCTCGGGCTCGGCCTGCTCGTCGACGCGTTCGAGCTCGCGGCGCTCCAGCCGCTCGTCGCGGTCCAGCAGCCACGCGTGCAGCACGAACAGCAGCAGCGCCAGACCGGCGATCAGCTGGGCGGGCAGCAGCGGGCTGCCGGCGTCGAAGTAGGCGAACGCGGTGTAGGTCGCACCGTCCGGGTCGGGTTGCAGCGCGTCGTCGACCGCCCTGAAGGTGATGCCGATCAGCGGGAAGCCCGTCGCGGTCTCCGCGTAGCCGACCTCCTCGGGCACCCAGGTCGCCTCGATGGGCTCGCCGGTCACCTCCGAGGAGAAGAAGTTGCGCGTCTCGTCGACGCCCGTCTCGATCGTGCTCTGCAGCTCCTCGTCGACGCCCTGAAGCTGGAAGCCTCCGTCGGTCACCGCGCTGACCTCGAAGCCCTCGGGATAGGACTTGGAGACCGACAGGTCACCACGGTCAGCGAGCGTCGCGTCCCCGGCGAAGGGGATCCATTTCGCCTGCAGCGCGTTGGGCTGCTGGCCGGGCAGGTTCGTGGGTCCCACCGCCTGGGGGGTCCCCGGGGCACCGTAGGCCCAGAACAGGCCGAGCAGGAACATGAAGCCGAAGAACGAGGTGGCCAGCACCAGGTAGCCGCGCTTGGTCCCGAGGTTGGACCGCAGCAGCAGGAGCGTGGCGCCCAGGAAGATCAGGATGCCCAGCGGCGTCGCCAGCTGAGCCAGCGGGCTGGACGCGGGGATGCCCTCGGCGGCGAGGACCCACAGGCCTCCAGGTGCGGACATGGGCATGACCTTTCGTGCGATTAGACGTCGGGCGACGGGCTGGGCTCATCGGTGGCCCCGTCCGCGCCACCGTCGTCGGCGGCGCCTTCTTCCTCGTCGGTGTCCTCGGTGCCGCCCTCATCGGGCAGCGCGTCGGCCGGCTGCTGCTCGCGGAGGTAGTCGATGATGGTCTGCAGCGCCTCGTCCGTGTAGGGCTGCTCCTGGTAGCCGTTCTGCCAGGGCGGCATGACCGCGCCGGTGGGGACGAGGATCCCGTTCTGCAGTATGCCGAGGATTGACTCCTCGCTGTGGCGCTGGAACACCCCGACGAGGTTCTTGCCCGGGCGTGCAGGGTCCCCGTCGGCACCCTGCAGCTGCTCCCCGTGGCAGCGCAGGCAGTTGTCGGTGTACAGCTGTTCGCCGGACAGGTCCGCCGCGGCGGAGGCCTCCTCGGTCTCCTCGACCTGGTTGGTCAGGATGTACAGGGCGATGTCGTTCAGCTGCTCGTCGGTGAGCGGGCCGCCGCCCTGGCCACCGAACGCCTGCATCGGCGTTCCGGGCCGCCCGATCTGGAGCGTCCGGATGATGAACTGCTCGATGTCGGTGACGTTCCGGTTGTCGGCGTAACGGGTGACGATGTTGGACAGGTTGGGGGCGGGCCACTGGCTCTCGGGGTCGTATGGCGAGGGTGCGGCGCCCCCACCGAGGTTGCCGCCGTGGCACTGCGAACAGTTCTCCACATACAGGGCCTCGCCGGCGACGACCTGCGACACGAAGCTCGCCTCGACAGCCCCGGCGGTGCGGCTCTGCTCGCGGATCCAGTACACGGGGAAGAACACCGCGAAGAACAGGGTCAGGACGACGCCCCAGGCCATGTACCGCTCGAGGACGCTGCGCTCCAGCTGTTCGTCCGAGTAGCCGGGGCGCATGCCTGGCGGCACGTTCTCGGCGGCGCGGCGCTGGCGTGAGGCGTTGGCGAAGAGGAACGCCAGGACCGCCGCGCCGGCGACGGCGAGGATCCCGATGACGACGACGCTCTGGCTCACGGTGTCGGGCTTCCTGTCCTTCTCGGGGGCTAGCCGTCGACGCAGCTCGGCCCTTCGGGCGGCTGCTCGAGGGCCGAGGTCTGGCGGGAGATCTCGATGATCTGCGAGGTGTCGACCCGCAGGGTGCCGTCCTCGACCTCCACGCCGAAGCGGTCCAGCCCGCGGGGTGCGGGACCGCTGCGGTACTCGCCCCAGCGGTTGTACTTGGACCCGTGACAGGGGCACTCGAACCATTGGGACTGCTCGCAGAACGGGACCTTGCAGCCCAGGTGCACGCACACCTGGTACAGGGCCATGAGGGGAGCGCCCCCCGTGATCTCCGCGTACTCGCCGGTCGGGTCCAGGGCAGGGTCGTACTCGACCAGGTACGTGCGCCCCTGAGGGAACTCGTAGGGGCGCTGCTCCTCGCGGATGGTCGCGACGATGTCGTCGACGTTGCCGACGTCGATCACCGCGCCGAAGCCGCCGCGCAGGCTCGGCCACAAGAACGCCAGCGTGGCCCCGCCGAAGCCGCCGAGGACCCCGAGCCAGCCGATCGCCATCGAGTTGCGCAGGAACGCCCGGCGGGACGGCCCCGACGGCTTGCGGCGCTTGGGCCTGACGCCCCCGCCGCTGCCACCTGCGCCCGCCCCGCCGCCACCCTCCCCGGCGCTGGCCATGAGCAGCCGCTGGCCGATCTCGCAGCCCGCCCCGACCCGCTTGGCGCCCGTGTTGGCGTAGCCGAAGGCCTCATTCTGCCGTCGGATCCACCACAGGGCGAGCGCCAGGAGGCCGGCGGCCGTGGCCAGCAGGATCAGCGCGATGGTCATGTGTCCTACCTTTGCCTAGAGGGTGAACCAGAGCCCGTCGACCCACGGCCACACCCAGTTGAAGCCAGGGCCGCGGAAGAACGAGCCGGCCATGGTCAGGACCGCCCAGAACACCAGGAAGAACGTGAAGATCGTGTAGGCGGTCTTGCGGTTCTCCGGGCGCACGGACGGGTTCTTGTCCATGAAGGGGAACGCCATGAGGCCGACCAGGAACACCGTTGGCAGCGTCACGCCGGCGACCATCGGATGCAGGTAGCGGAGCATCTCCTGCAGGCCCATGAAGTACCAGGGCGCCTTGGACGGGTCGGGTGTCAGGTTCGCGTTCGCGAGGTCGCCCAGCGGCGCGTTCACCAGCGCGGAGAACACGGTGGTGACCGCCGTGACCGCCATCAGGCAGACGAACTCGGCGGTGATCAGGTGCGGCCAGGTGTACACCTTGTCGTCCTGCTTGCCGCGGATCTGCTGGATCCCTGTCGGCGGCACCATGGCCAGCAGCCGGTGCGTGTGGTCCTGGCCGCCCAGCTTGGTGGAGCGACCGGGTTGCGGACCGCCGCCGCCCCCCTTCTGCTGCAGCGCGGCCGCCACACGTGCCTGGCGCTCCTGGGGGGTCAGCGCCCCGTTGCCGGCGCCGTTGCCGTCACCGCTGCGAGACTTGGTGGCCACGGCGCCGCCCTCGGCGGCGTCTGCGCCCGCGGCGGCCTTGGCCTTGGGCGCTGGTGCTTGCGGTGCCGAGGCTTCGCGCGGCCCCATCTGCTCGCCGGCTGCGGCCTTCTTCTTGCGCATAGCGGCAGCCTTCGCCTTCGCCCGGGCGATGCGCTCGCTCTTCCCGGCGGCGATGAGCTCGTCGTAGACCTCTTGGTCGACTTCGACTTCTTCAGCCATGTGCGCGCTCCTTGGGCGGTCCGGTCTACAGCGGGCCGGAGATTCCGCCGTCCTTGCGGATCCGCCAGAAGTGGACCGCGAGGAAGATGGTGAGGACGAAGGGCAGCAGCAGCACGTGCAGGACGTACCAGCGCAGCAGGGTCTCTGGGCCGATCTCCACGCCGCCGAGCAGCACGAACTGCACCTGCTGCCCGAAGACCGGCGTGTAGCCCATCATCGACGTGCCGACGGCGACCGCCCACAGGGCCAACTGGTCCCACGGCAGCAGGTAGCCGGTGAAGGCGAGCAGCAGGGTCAGCAGCAACAGGATCACGCCCACAACCCAGTTGAACTCGCGCGGCGGCTTGTAGGCGCCGTGGTAGAAGACCCGCGCCATGTGCAGGAACGTCGTCAGCACCATGAGGTGCGCCGCCCAGCGGTGCATGTTGCGGACCAGCGCCCCGAACTGGATCGTCTGGTCAAGGTTCTGCATGTCCTGGAACGCGAACTCGCTGCCCGCGCCCGCCGTCGGGCGGTAGAAGAACATCAGGAAGATGCCGGTGACCGTGAGCAGAATGAACAGAAAGAAGCTCGTGCCGCCCAGGCAGTAGGTGTAGGTGAGCTTCAGGCCGTGCCGCTTCACCTTCACCGGGTGCAGGTGGTACAGCACGTTGTTCATCGCGGCTAGGGCGCGGTCGCGGGACGTGTCGCGATAGCCCTTCCGGTAGATCGACCCCGGACGGAAGACCGACCTCCAGATGACGTTGTCCTGGACGCGCTTCTTGACGTCCGTGGGGCTGGGGATCTTGCTCACGAGGCGGGTCCTGTCGCTCGCTGTCTCGTCTGCCGCACTGCCTAGCCGGCCTCTACCCGCCCGAGCCACAGGGCGTCGGACGGGCACCGCTCCACACAGATGGCGCAGCGGGTGCACTCGTTGTCGTCGATCACGAAGATGGCCTCAGCCGTGTTGGCCAGCGTCATGACCTCCGCGTTCTCCGCCCCGGTCACGATGGAGGGCGCCATCATGAAGATGCACTCCCAGGGGCACACGTCCTCGCATGCCCGGCACAGGATGCACAGCTCCGGGGTGAGCCCGATGTGGCGCTTGGGCTTGACCCGCTCCTGCAGCCAGGACGCGTCGACGGTCTCGACCCGGTAGTCGTCGTAGATCTCCGGGTGCAGCCCCTGGTCGGTCAGTCCCATATCAGCCTCCGTGACGATCGCTGCGCGACCGCCGCGACCGCGAGTGTGAGAACGAGGTCCCGGTCACGCGGTGTCACTTGTAACCGCCAGACGAGGGTCGTGAGCCCTCGCCCCCGGCGAGCGTGCGCGGGAACCGCCGCTGGATGACCAGCGCCGCCACCGCGAACGCGACCACCGCGACGACGTGCTCACCAATCACGAGCACGTCGCGGGCCACCTGGTAGGCGTTGTCCATGCCAGGGATCGGTCCCGGCAGCACGATGCCCTCGAACTGGTCGCGCACGCCGTCGAAGAAGTAGGTCATCGCCGACGGGATGATGCCGAACAGCCACCAGAACGCGATCGAGCCGGCCATGACGCCGAAGATCGCGCTGAGCCAGCCGTGCCCATCCCGAAGGCGGGGCGCGGCCAGTAGGAAACCCGCGAACAGCACGAGGCTTACGGCGGTCACCACGACACCGGACCAGCCGCCGCCAAGCTCCCAGATCTCGGCGAAGACGTCCGGCAGGTTCGCGAAGAACCGCGTCACGTACTCCACGATCTGGGCCCTTTGCTCGTCGATCGCCTGCCTAGCGGAGCGCACCCCGACTGGGCGCCGACCCGCACTGTTGCGCGGACCCCAACTTTACCGGCGCGTGCGGCGGCCCGCCAAACGCCGTTTCAGCCATCGTTCGAGTCGACGCCGAGGTGCTGTGCGGCCAGGTCGGCCAGCCCCCGGCCGTCGAGGAACCCCGCGTGCCGGTAGACGATCGCGCCCTCGGCGTCCACGAACAGCGTCGTCGGCATGGCGAAGGCCTCCACGGCGGTGAACAGGTCCCCGTCGGGGTCGACAGCGAGGTCGTAGGTGATGCCGAGCTCGGTCGTGAACGCCTCCGCGTTGCTCGGGGCGTCCTTGACGTTGACCCCAAGGACCGGCACCTCATCCGCATGCGCGACCGCGAACGCCTGGAAGTCGGGCATCTCCTCCACGCACGGGGCGCACCAGCTGGCCCAGAAGTTCAGGATCAGCGGGTCCCCACGGTAGTCGCTCAAGGCGACGGCGCCGGCGCCGGCGAAGCCGTCGAGGGTCGTCTCGGGCAGCGGCGCGCGCGCGGTGGCCGGCATCCGGCTCACCAGCGGCACGGGCGTGACCGCCTGCGCCGTGCTGGTCGCGCCCGAACTCGGAGGGCCGTCCTCGGCGTCGATCATGGTCGTGGCCACCGCCCCGACCACGAACGCCGCGGCGACGGCCAGCCCCACCCCGAACGTCGTGCGCAGCGGCGAGCCGAGGCGCGGCTGGGGGTTCGTTTCCACTTCAAGCCAACGACGGGGCGGCGTCGGGCGTTCCCGTGGCGATCCTCAGGCGGGGTCGGTGCGCACCGGCCTGCCGCCGGCGACCACGACGCGGACGTGCTCGGCGTCGAGCGGCTCGTCGCCGGCGGGGTCGACGGCGACCCCGATCACGTCGGCGCGCCAACCGGGCTCCACCCTTCCCACCCGGTCCAGGCCGAGATGATCGGCCGCCTCCACCGTCGCGGCGTCGACGACCTCGGCCGCCGACATGCCCGCCGCGCGCAGCGCCGCGAACTCCTCGCCCATGATCCCCGGTCGCGTGCCGCCGTTGCCCAGGTCCGTGGAGTACAGGACACGACCCCCCGCCTCGCGGAACGCCGCCACCGCCCGCGTGGCGCCGTCGTCCCGGCCGCGTATCGCCAGGGTCGGGCACAGCGCCATTCCGGCCATGGCGAGGTCGGCCGCCTCGTCCTCGCCGATCGCGTACAGCGGCAGGTGAGCGAGCTCGTCGACGCTTGCGTCCAGCGCCAGCCGCAGGCCGTCGGCGGTGCCGACGTGCGCCGTGACGCGCAAGCCGGCGGCGTGCGCCGCGTCGACCGCCGCGGCCAGCACGTCCGGCGCGAACAGGGGCCGCCCGCCAGAGTCCTCCAGCGCGATCTTCACGATGACGGCGCCCGCGGCCACCTGCTCGTCGACGGCGGCGCGGGCGTCGTCGGCGTCGGCGACCTCCCGCGACTCGCCGCGGCCACCCCACGACCGCGTCGGGTAACCGCCCAGCGGGGTCAGGATCCGGCCGGCCGCCCGGACGGTCACCGGCACGCCCTGCCAGGCGGCCCGATCCTCCGGGGTGCTACCCAGGTCGCGGACCGTGGTGACCCCGCCGAGCAGCACGTCCTGCGCCCGCGCGAACCGCACGTGCACATGGGTGTCGACGAACCCCGGCAGGAGGACCAAACCGGTGCAGTCGATGGTGGTCGCCGCGTCGCGGGCGGCCACGTCGGGCCCGACGGCCAGGATCGACCCGCCGTCGGAGAGCACCCCCGCGGGCTCGGTGGCGCCCTCATGCCACACGCGGCCGCCCAGCAACGCGACCGGCCCCAGTTGTGGCGCCAGTCCCGAGCCGGCGTCGCGACCCAGCGTGGTCACGCCGCACGCGGCCAGCAGGAGCGCACCGGCGCTACCCAGCCAGGTCCTGCGCGACATCCGCCGCTGCGGCCACGGTCGCATCGATGTCCTCCTCGGTGTGGGCGAGGCTCACGAACATCGCTTCGTAGCCGGAGGGCGGCAGGTAGTGCCCCCTGGCGAGCATCCCGTTGAAGAACCGCGCGTAGCGACCATGGTCGGCGGCTCGTGAGCCCGCGAAGTCCACCACCGCGCTCGCGCCGAAGAACACGCTGAACAGGCTGCGGTAGCGAGGCACGGTGACCGCCACGCCGGCGTCGGCGAACGCCTTGCCGAACCCGTCGATCAGCCGGTCGGCCAGGGCGTCGAGGTGGTCGTAGGCGGCGGCGTCGAGCAGCCGCAGCTGGGCGAGGCCCGCCGCGACGGCGACGGGGTTCCCCGACAGCGTGCCCGCCTGGTACACCGGCCCCTCCGGCGCCAGGTGGCCCATGACGTCTGCCGGCCCGCCGAACGCCGCCAGCGGGAAGCCGCCACCCACGACCTTGCCGAACGCGACCAAATCCGGGGTCACTCCGCTGGTGTCGACCACGCCGCCGCGCGCGACCCTGAAGCCGGTCATGACCTCGTCGAACAGCAGCAGGGCGCCGGCGCGGCTCGTGAGGTCGCGCAGCAGCTCCAGGTAGCCGGGCGCGGGCGGGACGACACCCATGTTGGCCGGCACCGGCTCGCAGACCACGACGGCGATCTGGCCACCGCGCTCGGCGAACAGCCGCTCGACCGCGTCGGCGTCGTTCCACGCCAGCACGACGGTGTCCTGGGTGGCCCCGCGGGTGACGCCTGGCGAGTCGGGCAGCCCGAAGGTGGCCACGCCGCTCCCGGCCTCGACCAGCAGGGTGTCGCTGTGACCGTGGTAGTGGCCGGCGAACTTGACGACCACGTCACGGCCAGTCGCCCCGCGGGCGACGCGGATGGCGCTCATGCCCGCCTCGGTGCCGCTGTTGGTCAGCCGCACCATGTCGACGCCGTCGACCGCGCCGACGATCTCCTCCGCCAGCTCGACCTCCGCCCTGGTCGGTGCGCCGTAGGTCGATCCGCGGTCGACCGCGGCCTTGGCCGCGGCCAGCAGCTCCGGGTGGGCGTGACCCAGGATGAGCGGCCCCCAGCTGCACACGTAGTCGAGGTAGACGGCGCCGTCGACGTCGGTCATCCGGGCTCCCCGCCCACCTGCGATGAACCTGGGAGTTCCGCCCACCGCACCGAAGGCGCGCACCGGCGAGTTCACACCGCCGGGGATCACCTTGCGGGCACGGTCGAACAGGTCCTGCGACGCCTTCGTGGAGGGGCTCACGCGTTGACCTTGGTTGCCTGGTCGGCCTCGGGGACGACGCCGAAGTTGTCGGCGTGCAGCGCAGCCACCCTGTCGAGCTCCGGCTGCGTCAGGTCGCGGCGGTCCGCGGCCTTCGCGAACTCCCGCAGCTGGTCGAGCCCGTAGATGTTGGGCAGCGTCGTCGCGACGTGCTCGTCGGCCAGAACCCAGCGCAGGGCCGCCTGCGCGAGCGTCATGTCCTCGGTGAGGAAGCCCAGCGTCGCGACCTTCTGCACGCCCTCGACCAGCCACGAGCGCGGCCGGTGCCGCCGGTGGTCGTTCTGCGGGAAGACGTGGTCGGCGGTGAGGCCGCCCTCGAGCATCCCCGAGCTGTGCGGGACACGGACGATCATCCTGGTGCCGGTCTCGGCCGCCACCTCGAGCAGCTCGCGGCCAGGGCTCTGCTCGAGGAGGTTGTAGATCATCTGCACGCCGCCGAGGTCGCGGGCGCGCATGCCGTGCACGCCCTCGTCGAGCCAGCCGATCTTCGGGCCGAGCGCCATGCCGTAGTGGCGGATCTTGCCGGCGGCCTTGGCCTGCTCCAGGAACGCGAACAGCTCGTCGTCGTCGAGATGGCCCATGCGCGGGTTGTGCAGCTGGTAGAGGTCGATCCGGTCGGTGCCCAGCCGCCGCAAGCTGTCGTCGAGGTCGCGACTGACGGTGTCGACATCGGTCCTGTGCGGCCGCTCCTGCTGCCCGCGGCGACCCTCGGTGGCGTCCAGGTCGTAGCCGAACTTGGTGGCGATGACGACCTGGTCGCGCACGTCGGCGAGCGCCTCGCCGAGGACCTGCTCGGCGTAGCCCTCGGCGTAGGCGTTGGAGGTGTCGAAGAAGGTGATGCCGGCGTCGAAGCCCGCCCGGTGGAGGTCGAGTGCCTCCTGGCGCGTGTAGTCACCCCACCAGCCGGTGGTCATGGTCCAGTTGCCGAAGCCGATCTCGGAGACCTGCAGGCCGGGGGCGAGCTGCCTGTAGCGCATGGTGGCCGAACTCCTCGAGACTGGGGACCGATGCCGCCACCCGACAGCGTACCGTCCGATACGGGCGGCTCAGCTCGGCGGCGCGGCGCCGTCCGGCGTGTCGGCGCCGCCTTCGCGGTAGGCCTTCACGCGCCTGCGAGGCGGCGGGCCATCCAGCCCGCCGCGTAGGTGATGAGCAGGTCGGCGCCCGCCCTGCGGATGGACAGCAGCGTCTCGGCCATGACCGCGTCGCCGTCGATCCAGCCCCGCTCGGCGGCGGCGTGGACCATCGCGTACTCGCCGGAGGTGTGATAGGCGGCCAGCGGCATGCGCGTGGCCTCCTTCACCCGGTGGATCACGTCGAGGTAGGTGGCGGCCGGCTTGACGAGAAGCAGGTCGGCGCCCTCGGCGGTGTCGGCCAGCGCCTCGCGGACCCCCTCGTCGGCGTTGGCCGGATCCATCTGGTAGGTGGTGCGGTCACCGAATGAGGGCGCGCACTCGGCGGCGTCGCGGAACGGTCCGTACAGGGCGCTGGCGTACTTGGTGCAGTACGCCATGATCGCGGCGGTCTCGCCGTGGCCGGCGCCGTCGAGCGCCGCGCGGATCGCCGCGACCTGGCCGTCCATCATCCCCGAGGGGGCGACGACGTCGGCGCCCGCCTCGGCCTGCGTGACCGCGGTCCGCGCGTACGCGTCGTTGGCGGCGTCGTTGTCGATCGTGCCGTCTGGGCGCAGCGGGCCGCAGTGGCCGTGGTCGGTGAACTCGTCGAGGCAGGTGTCAGCCGCCAGCACCAGCGCCTCACCGTGGTCGTCGCGCAGGGCGCGCAACCCGCGCTGGACGATGCCGTCAGGGTTGAACGCCTCGCTGCCCTGTGCGTCCTTGCGCCGCGGGACTCCGAACAGCAGCAGGGTGGTCACGCCCACAGCGGCCAGGTCCTTGGCCTCCGCCCGCAGGCTGTCGATGGTGTGCTGTGACACCCCTGGCATCGAGGCGACAGGGTGCGGCTCGGCGATGCCCTCCTTGAGGAACAGCGGCGCGACCAGGCGGTCAGGCGTCAGTCGGGTCTCGCGGACGGCGGCGCGCAGCGCCGGGGAGCGGCGCAGTCGGCGCGCACGGGCGGCGGGGAAGGCGGCGGGGAGCATGACCCGCAGGATACGGCCACCAGCGTCTTGTGACGGTCGCTGCGCGACGTCACAGCCGGGACACGGAGAATCGCCTCCGCAGGCTCCGGCGATTCACATCTTGAGTGATCGGTTACCGTGCCGCGCGCCATGAGCGACCACACACGACTCGACGGCGGCCTCGTGCTGCGCACGGCGACGCCAGCGGACTTGGAGCAGATCGTCGCGCTGTCGCTGGCCGCGCACGGCGACGACGAGGAGCGCGGCTTGCGCATGTTCTTCGCCGATCCGCGCGTCGGTCCGTCCCGCTGGACGGTCGTCGTCGACGGCGAGCGGGTCGTGTCCACGCTCGGCCTCGGCTCGGCCACGGCGCGCGTGCAGGGCCTCGACGTCCCCGCGGGGTGGGTCGAGTACGTCGCCACCGACCCCGCCTACCAGCGCCGCGGCCTGGTCCGCGCGCAGATGGACCGCGTGCACACCTGGTCGGCGCAACGTGGGGACCTGCTGCAGATCATCCAGGGCATCTACTACTTCTACCGGCGGTTCGGCTACGCCTACGCGCTCCGCTCCGCAGAGCGCGTGCAGCTGCGCCGCGGAGCCAAGGCCGCCGTCCCTGACGGCTGGTCGGTCCGGGCGGCAGACGCCGGCGACCTCGACGCGGTCGCAGCCCTGGACGCTCGGGCGTCGGCGGTCGCCGACCTCAGCCTCGTCCGCAGCCGCGACGAGTGGCGGGCCGTCCTCGACGGCATCCACCCGCAGGAGCGGTCGTGGGTCGCCGTGCACGACGATCGGGTGCGCGGCTACGCGCGGACCAGGGCGCGCGACGACCTGCGGCAGCTCTATGAGGTCGCGGTCGACGGCCTCGACGCGGCCAGGGCGCTGGCGGGCCACGCAGCCGCGGACGGTGACCGCGCGGGGGTGGCCCTCTGCCGGCGACCCGGCACCCCGTGGGACGCCCTGCTCGACGACATCGCGGTGGCCTTCGAGCCCAGCCCGTCCACCGACTACGCCCGGATCGCCGACCCCGTGGCGTTCCTTGCGCACCTCAGGCCGGTGCTGTCCGAGCGGCTGGCCGCATCGCCATGGGCGGGCGACCGCGGCAGCCTGCGGGTCACGACCTACGTCGGCGGGTTCCGCATCGACTACGCCGGGGGCGCGGTCACCGCAGTCGAACCCGCCGCGCCGCTCGAGGAGCCGGACGACCAGAACGTCGGCGTACCACCCGACGTGCTGCCGCAGCTGCTGCTCGGCGCCCGCTACCCCCGCGAGCTGGAGCGGTGGCACGACGACGTCGTCCTGGGCCAGCAGGCAGGCCTCGTCGCCGCGCTGTTCCCGAAGCTGACCCACGACGCGTGGTTCTGGTTCTGACACGTGAATGGCGGCCCTGAGCGCCCAGGGGCGAGCCCCCCGGGGTCGACACCGTGTCGAGATTCCTGCGCTATGCGTGGCTGTTCCGACACAGTGTCGGACCAGCCGCGACAGGCGATTCTCATCATCCGGGGTGGGGGCGCCAGCCCCCATGACCTGCTGACACGTGAATGGCCCGAGCTTGCGAGGGCGATTCTTTCGTATACCGGTTGTGGCCATCGCGCAGCGATGGCCATGAGCTGCGATTGGGATCGCCGGAGCCTGCGCAGGGCGCTGTTAGGTTCTCTGGCGTGAGATACGCGCTGTTCCTGCCGCCGTTCCGGGAGCTGGCCGATCCGCGGGTCCTCGCGGAGCTTGCGGTTCGCGCCGAGGCGGCCGGGTGGGACGGCCTGTTCGTCTGGGACCATGTGCACCGGGCTCCTGTCGGGGGGGTCGGTGACCCGTGGATCGGGCTCGCGGCGGTGGCCGCGGCCACCGAGCGGCTGATCATCGGCCCGATGGTGACCCCCCTGGCGCGCCGCCGCCCCCAGATCGTCGCGCGCCAGGCCACCGGCCTGGATCAGCTATCGGCCGGCCGCTTGGTGCTCGGCGTCGGCCTCGGCCTCGACGGCCGCGGACGCGAGCTCTCGGCGTTCGGTGAGGAGCTGGACGGCCGGCGCCGCGCCGCGTTGCTCGACGAGTCGCTCGAGGTGCTCGACGCGCTGTGGTCGGGCCAGGAGGTTCACCACGCCGGCACCGCCTTCCTGGCCGACGGCGTGCGCTTCCTCCCACGACCGCTGCAGCAGCCCCGCATCCCGGTGTGGGTCGCGGGCCGGCACCCCAACACCGCGCCGATGCGGCGGGCGGCCCGCTGGGACGGCGCCTTCCCCATAGACCTCGACCATCCCGGCCAGCTCGCCGAGATGGTGGCCATGATCGCCCAGGCGCGCGGCGACGCCGGCATGGACCGCTTCGAGGTCGCAGCCGAGGGCTGGCCCGGCGACGATCCCCGGCCCTACGCCGCTGCCGGGGCGACCTGGTGGCTGGTGCGCTTCGACCCCGAGACCATCAGCGCCGACGGCGCCAGGGCAGTGATCGACTCCGGCCCGCCCCGCTGAGAGTCCGCTCCAGCCATCACACGCGACTCGACCGACCCGGCGGGCGGCGCCTGACGACAAGTTATGGCACAATTCGCCATGATGATGGGATGGCAATGAAGCGCCACCATCATGGCCGACGAGGAGACCCTGGAGCGCCTCAAGGCGATCGCACGCGAAGAGCACGTGCCGCTCGCCGAGGTCATCCGACAGGCGCTGGATGAGCGCATCTGCCGCCCCAAGCGCAAGCTCTCCTTCATCGGCGCCCTGGACGAGCAGCCCCGCTGCTGTCCCCACGGCGATCGGCTGGTCGCCGCGCTGACCTGACGGGCTTGGCGACCTCGCCTCCTGTCCTCACCGCACCCCTCGCGTGGTTGGTGTCGACCTGTAGACGCCCGACGGGACGGAACGTTCAATGCACCTGGGTGCGCAGCGGGATCGGTTCGACGACGATGTCGAACACCTGGCGCAGCTCGTCGAGGTGATCGGCGCCCGGGGGTGACGGTGTCCAACGCTGTTCCCTGAGCGTGATCCGGCCCCGACGCCAGGCCGGCGGGTCCGAACACGGCGATGCCGCGGCTGGCGGCCGGTCCAACCGCAGCCAAGCACGGGCTCGTCGATGACGAGGCGACCGCTCCGCTTCGTCGCGACCCGGCCCGTGACGGGTTCGATCCGAAGGGCCGCGCCGTCGGCAGTCGACAAGAAGAAGATCCGCGCTAGCGGCCGCGCGGCGCATCGCGGCGACGAAGATGGCGTCGGCCGCGTGCCCTACGGAGCAACCACGGCGAGCCCGTGGTGTCGGCAGGCAGCGGCAAGCCGCCCGTCGTAGGTGAGCACCACGTCGGCGTCGAGCAGGACTGCGGTCGCGACGTGGATGGCGTCCAGGGTGCGCAGCCGAGGCGGGGCGATGCGCCGGGCGAGGCTGACGACATCCTCGGTGATCGCACGTTCGGCCACACCGGACAGCGCGACGCTGATGGCCTCGTGGGCTTCGTCGTCGTCGAGCGCGTCGTCATCGAGCAGCGTGCGCAGCGCGCGGCTGACCTCGATCCACGCCAACGACGAGGAGATCATGACGGCATCGTCATCGACGTAGCGGTCGAGGGCGGCTTCCAAGGCTTCGGACTCGGCTTCGTCGATCGACCGCTTGAGCAGCGCGCTGCTATCGACGTAGACGCGCACGTCAAGACCGGTCGCTGCGGTCGAGCAGCTCTGCGCTGCGCAGTCCAGCGGGGAGGGTGATGCGCGTGGTCGCCTTGCGATAGGGCGTTCTCGGCACGCGAACGGCGCCGGTGACCAGCAGCGTGTCGACCTCCCTGGCCGCGAGATCGGTCGAGGACAGGCCAAGTCGACGGTCGATCGCCTCACGGATCACCGCTTGCTGGGAACGTCCCGTGCGCTCGGCTTCGATGCGGACAGCTTGCTCTGCGTCCGGGCGCAATCGAAGGTTGGTCGCCATACCGGTCACGGTACCATGACGGCATCACCTTCGGTACTAACCGAGCCGACGATCGGCTGGAGGACGTGGATCGTGTGAGGCTTGCGTGGAGGCGTTTGCACGCCGAGGCGAGCGGGACCCAACTGGGTAGTGAGCGGCGGGTGACGGGGAGTTAGATCCTGAGTGATGGGGGACTTAGAGGCCTGGGGTGTTGAGGTGCCCCAAGACACCTCGTCGTGGAGGATCGTCACGAGGCTGGCGCCCGACCAGTGCCCCTTGGCCAGCAGGCGATGGGGCGGTCGGCTTCGGCCCTCACGGGCTCGGTGTGCTCCGTTGTCATCGAAGCGCTTCGCCAGCCGGGTGACATGCGTGGCTCGGCAGCTCATGGCCATCGCTGCGCGATGGCCACCCAGGATTGGGAGAATCGCCGTCGCAAGCTCGGGCGCATTCACGTCTCAGAAGG
>JACDBB010000139.1 GCA_013695145.1 Euzebyales bacterium | reverse complement strand
GAACCAGTCCCGCCCCGCCGCGCGCCAGGCAGGCGACCGCGCGCCGCCGCGCGTCGGTCGGCGCCCCCTCGTCGCTGCCGCCGTGGGGCCGCGTCGCTCCGCGGGCGCCCGCGTGGCGCAGCTGCACGCCCACGGGCGTTCCCGCGGCGCTCTGCGCGTCGGCGACCAGCTCCTTCCACGCCCCGACGTGCGCGTCGCGGTACAAGCCGAGATCAGCCGTGGTCGTGCGGGCCTCGGGCGACACGGCAACGCCTTCGACCAGAACCAGTCCCGCCCCGCCGCGCGCCAGGCAGGCGACCGCGCGCCGCCGCGCGTCGGTCGGCGCCCCCTCGTCGCTGCCGCCGTGGGGCCGCGTCGCGAGGACCATGCGGTTGGCGAAGGTCGTCGCGCCGACGCGCAACGGCGTGAAGGCCGGTGGCGGCGGCGCCAACAGGGGTGCCGCGTCCACGACGAGCCCGCTGCGCTCGGCGAACCAGCGGTCCACCCCGCCCACCAGAATCGGGTCCCGGCGCCTCATGCTCTCGTGGGTGACCCGCGTGCTGCGTGACAGCAGGCTGAACGCGAACTGCGGCGGCTCGAAGCCCACGTAGCGGTGGTAGCGCGCGAACCAGTCGAGGCTCTCCCCCGCGATCCGCTGCGTGCGGTCGACCACGGCCCTGCGGTCGCTCTCGTAGGCGGCCAGGGCCGCGTCCACGCCACGCTCCACCTGGACCGCCCTGGCCAGCGCAGCGGCGTCCTCCATGGCCAGCTTCGTGCCGGACCCGATGGAGAAGTGCGCGGTATGCGCGGCGTCCCCCAGCAGCACGACGTTGCCGTGCCGCCAGGCGCGGTTGCGGACGGTCACCCAGTCGATCCACCTGGAGCTGTTGCCGAGCAGCTCGTGGCCGTCGAGATCCTCTGCGAACAGCTCCGCGCAGAAGGCGATGCTCGCCTCGTCGCTGCGGCCCGGGGACGGCGGGTCCGCCTCGGCGTGGTCGAGGCCCGCCGCGCGCCAGGTGGCCTCGTCCGTCTCGACGATGAACGTGGACAGCTCCTCGCTGAACGGGTACGCGTGGGCCTGGAACCAGCCGGCGGCATGCTCGCGGAAGAAGAACGTGAAGGCGTCCAGCATCTTGGTCGTCCCGAGCCAGATGAACTTGCCGCCCTCCCGGGTCAGCCTCGGCCTGAACGCGCCCGCGAACGCCGACCGCGTGGGGCTGTTCACGCCGTCCGCGCCCAGCACCAAGTCGGCGTCGAGCTGCTCGGCCGGCTCGACCTCGGTTCGAAAGCGCAGGTCGACGCCGAGCTCGGCGCAGCGCCCCTGCAGGATGCCCAGCAGGCGCTTGCGGGCGATCGCGGCGAAGCCGTTGCCGCGAGCGCGGATGCGCTGGCCGCGGAACCAGACGTCGACGGGATCCCAGCGGGCGCTCGCGTGCATGATGCGCCGATAGCTGGGCGCGTCGGCGTCGGAGAACTCGGCCAGGGTGGCCCGCGAGAAGACCACACCCCAGCCGAAGGTGTCATCGGCGGCGTTGCGCTCGTAGACGGTGATCTCATGCCGCGGGTCCGCCAGTGCGAGCAGGATCGCGACGTACAGGCCACCAGGGCCGCCACCGATGCTCGTGATCCGCAACGGGCGCTCCTATTGGATTGGCCTATCGCATTCCGGTGACTCCCGTCATACGAGCACTATACTGCGGCGTCAAGATCAACGGGAGGCCGTCGTTGACATCAGACGGCGGCCGCTGGTTTCATCGTCGCGGCCGGGAAGGTGCACTGCCGGCATCGCTGAGCGGGTCGACGGTCGGCCCGGGGAGAATGACGTGACACCCGCAGCGCACGCCGAGGCGATCGCCGGCATTCGGGAGCTCGCCAGGTCCGAGCTGAGCCCACTCCCACCGCACGACGCGCCGGGGGTGGACCGCAGGCTGCTGCGGATCCTGGGGCAGATCGGTCTGCTCCCCCGGATCTTCCCCTCGACGCACGGCGGCGCCCACGACGGCGACCTGTCCGCCGTCGAGCTGTGCCTGCTGCGCGAGGGGCTGGCCTGCGAGAGCACCGCCGCTGAGACCGCGCTGGCGCTGCAAGGTCTTGGCGCCTACCCGGTCCTGCTGCACGGCAGCGAGCAGCTGGCGACGAAGTGGATCCCGCCGGTGGCGCGCGGTGAGGCGGTCGCCGGGTTCGCGCTCACCGAACCGGGCGCCGGTTCCGACGCGGGCGCCATCGCGCTGGCCGCGGAGCGCGACGGCGACGGGTGGCGCCTGTCCGGCGCCAAGAAATGGATCTCCAACGCCCCCGACGCGGACGTGTACACCGTGTTCGCCCGCACCGGCACGGACGAGGGAGCGCGGGGGGTCACCGCCTTCGTGGTTCCCGGCGACACCGACGGGCTGTCGGGCCGGCGCCTGGAGATGCTCTCACCGCACGCGATCGGCAGCCTGGAGCTCGACGGGGTCTGGGTGCCCGGCACCGCCGTGCTTGGCGAGCTGGGCGGAGGCTTCCGGGTCGCCATGCGCACCCTCGACCTGTTCCGGCCCAGCGTCGGAGCCCATGCGGTGGGCATGGCCCAGGCGGCGCTGGAGGCGGCCGTGGCGCACGCTGGCAAGCGGAGGGCGTTCGACCGCCCGCTGCGCGATTTCCAGGGGGTGTCCCACAAGCTCGCTGACATGGCGACGCGCACCCAGGCCGCGCGCCTGCTGGTGTACGACGCGGCGATGGCCCACGACGCCGGGGCGGAGGGGGTCACCAGCCGGTCGGCCATGGCCAAGTTGTTCGCCACGGAGAGCGCGCAGGAGGTCGTCGACGCCGCGGTGCAGATCCATGGCGCCGCGGGCCTGGAGCGTGGCCACCTGCTCGAGCACCTGTACCGCGAGGTCCGCGCGACCCGCATCTACGAGGGCTCGTCGGAGATCCAGCGCAACATCGTCGCCCGGGAGCTGTACCGGTGACCGCCCTCCTTGGAGATGGAGGAGGAAGCTCGTGAGTCCCTTTCGCGCCTCCCCGGGCATCACCGGCTCGTGGCGCCACTTCGACTTCACCGTGGACGACGGCGTGGCCACGGTCACCTTCGCCAGGCCCGACAGGCTGAACGCGCTGACGTTCGACGTCTACGCGGACCTGCGTGACCTGCTGTCCGAGCTGCCCCACCGAGACGACGTCGCCGTGCTGGTCGTGCGCGGCACCGGCCGGGGGTTCTGCTCGGGCGGCGACGTCGACGAGATCATCGGCGAGCTGCGGCGCATGGACCCGCGCGAGCTGCTGGACTTCACCCGCATGACGGGCGCGGTCGTGCAGCGGATGCGCGAGATCCCTCTGCCGATCATCGCGGCGGTCAACGGCATCGCCGCCGGGGCGGGCGCGGTGATCGCCCTGGCCGCAGACTTCCGGCTGCTCGCCCGCTCGGCCAAGCTCTCGTTCCTGTTCACCAAGGTCGGCCTGGCGGGTGCGGACATGGGCTCGGCCTACCTGCTCCCCCGGCTGGTCGGGCTGGCCAAGGCGACGGAGCTGTTGATCCTCGGCGACAGCCTCGACCCCGACGCCGCGGACCGGATCGGCCTGGCCACCGCGGTCGTGGACGACGACGGCCTTGATCAGGCGACCGCGCAGCTGGCGCGCCGCCTGGCCGACGGCCCGACGCTGGCGTACGCCACCACGAAGTCGCTGCTGTCCCGCGAGCTCGACATGAACCTGTCCGGCGCGATCGAGCTGGAGGCGATGACACAGGCGCTGCTCATGCGCTCGGCTGACCACGCCGAGTTCTACGCCGCGTTCACGCAGGGCAGGCGGCCGCGGTGGACCGGCCGATGAACGCCCCGTCACCGCACCGCATCGTCAACCCCGAGTCCATGCTGCCCGCCAGGGGGTTCGCCCACGCCGTCGTCGCCGCCCCGGGCCGGACGATCTACCTCGGCGGGCAGACCGCTCACCGGCGGGACGGGACCATCACGGCGACCACGATCGTCGAGCAGTTCGACGCCGCGGCCGCCAACCTGGTGACCGCGCTCGAGGCGGCGGGCGGCCGCCCACAGCACCTGGTGTCCCTGCACGTCTACGTCACCGACGCGGCGGCCTACCGTGCGGCCCTGTCCGACCTGACCCCGGTGCACCGCCGCCACCTGGGCCGCCACTATCCGGCGATGGCGCTGCTCGAGGTCGCCGGCCTCATGGATCCCGCGGCGCTGCTCGAGCTGGTCGGCGTCGCGGTGGTCCCCGCGTGACCTGGGGTCCTAGTGTCCACGGCCGTCAAGCTGCGGGTGCGCGGCGGACGACCAGCGTGATGGCGCTGGTGATCATGAGCGCTGCGGCGTAGGTGAAGGCAAGGGGGGCGCCGAAGGCGGTCCAGAGGATCCCGGCGATGCTGCTGGCCGCGACGTTGCCGAACGCCTGCACCGCGGCGAGCGCTCCGAACGCCGAGCCGCGTACCTGCTCGGGGCTGTAGGTGGCGACAGCCGTGTGCTCGGCGGTTTCCGCGATCCCGATGCCGACACCCGCGGCGAGGAACCCGACGGCCAGCATGGCCACGGACGCGCCGGTCGCGGCCATGATCGAGTAGGCGACGGCGAACGAGCCGACGCCTGCGGCCAGGGTCAGGGTGCTCCCCCGCCGGTCGCTGATGCGGCCTGCGGGGATGCTGACCAGGGTGGCGGCGGTGTTGTAGGCGATGTAGAGGCCCAGGGCGGTGGTGATCGCGCGGTCGGCGCCAAGGCCGGGTTCGAGCAGCTCGGTGGCCCGAAGGATCAGCAGGGTGGCGGCGACGTTGCCGATCTCGAACAGGCTGATGCCGGGTGCCAGCCGTCGCAGCGGGGTTGCCAGCAGCGGCTTGAGGCGCAGGCGGACCGACCGGCGTTGCTGGGTGGGCCGGGTGGTGCGGCGGATCGCGTACAGCATCGCGCCGGTGGCCATCAGGCCGGGGACGACGGAGATGAGCATCGCGCCGCGGACGCCGACGGCGGTGACGAGGAGCAGGGCGAGGACCGGCCCGGCGATGGCGCCGAGGTTGTCCATCGCCCGTTCGAACCCATAGGCGCGTCCGTACTGCTTGGGGCTGACCACGTCTGCCAGCAGCGCGTTGCGGGCGGGGACCCTCAGGCCACGCGCGGTCCACGCGCCTGCCCGCAGCATCCCGACTTGGACGGTGCTGCCGGCCAGGCCGATCGCGGAGGACAGCACGGCGGTCGCGGTGTAGCCGCCGATCGCCGACCGACGACGCCGGACCGGGTCATCGGCAAGCGCCCCGCCGGCCAGGCGTGCCCCACCGGCGAGGCCGTCGGCGATCCCCTCGATCAGCCCGAGCGCGGCCGCCGGGGCACCCAACGTGGCAGTGAGGAAGCCCGGCAGCAGCGCGGTCGGGACCTCGTGGCCGGCATCGGCCAGGAAGCTGGCGACGCCGATGCTGACCGACGCCGGGTTGCGCCAGCCCTCTGGGTCGCCGCTGCCCGCCTCGGCGACCGCGGCCTCATCGTCGGTGCTCACGGCGCGTTTCGGTTTGGCCGTGGCGCAGCGGCGGCGGTCACGTCACCAGCGATCCAGCGTCGGTGAGGTCGTACCCGGCGATCATCCGCAGCTGCCGTTGCATCGCTGGGCTGGTGATCGCCTCGACCAGCCTCCCGGCGTCGCCGTCGGCAGCGTCGGCAGCGCGCAGCCACAACTGGGCGACATGCACCTCCAGTGGATGGAAGGCCAGCCCCATCGCGTGGGCGACCGGTTCGATGGTCACGGCGACGGCGCCGTCCTGGGCCGCCCGCCGAGCAGCCGCCACGTGACCCGCGGCGAGAGGTCCCCCTGCCACCGTCGCACCGCGCGAGGCGACGGCGCGCAGCAGCGCCTGCTGCGACCCTGCGCCCTCGTCACGCTGGATCGCCGGACGACGGCCGTCCAACACCTCCTCGAACGCTTGCCGACCGAGCTCAGCGGGACCACCGAGCCCCACCTGCCAGCGGGCCAGGTGGACCCGCCTGATCGCGATCGCCGGCTGCGGCAGCGCCCCTGGCGGTCCGTGCACGATCGCCCCGTGGGTGCGTCCGCTCTCCAGCGACTCGATGCCTGCCGCCGACGACCCCGGCACCGCGACGATCCCCGGACCGCGCTCCCCGGTGCGGGACAGCAGCCCGATCGCCGGGTCGCAGCCCACCACGACCGCGCCGGAGGGCCGGCCGCGGGCGTGCACCTGCCCGCCGTCCATGATCCCGTCGGCAGGCACCCACCCCTCCTCGGTCACGCTGACGGGCCAGGCGACCAGCTGATCGCCCACCCGGCTGAGGCGCATCCGGCATCCGTCCGCGAGGGGCTGTCCCAGCACCCCGACCACCCCTGCGGAGCCGTCGTCGAGCAGCTCGGCAACCGACATTCCCAACGCCGCGGCCATCGCCTGCCCGGCATCCACGCGTGGGAGGTGACGGTTGGCCTCCACCGCCGACACCATCTGGCGGCTCACCCCGGACAGCTCGGCCAGGCGGGCCTGGGTCAATCCCAACCGCTCCCGCGCGTGGGCGACCCGATCACCGAACATGCTGGCCTCCTCGATCACATGATCGCATCTGCGTCCTCGGCGTCGCGCATCGGGCTACCGCGGGTAGACGGTCACGTCAGCCGCCTTGAACGAGATCCACACATCGCCCCCCGCGGCGAGGTCCAGGTCGGCCAGGGCCGCCGCGGTGACCTCGGCGACGAGCGACGGGGCGCCGCCCACGGCGACGCGGACGCGATCCTGATCGACCTCGACATCCTCGATCGCGGCCTTCCAGACGTTGCGGGGGGATCCGGTCGGCTCGTCGCGGTGCAGGGACACGCTGCGCGGATGGACGGCGACGAACACCTCGCCGTGCTGGTCGGTGTCGGGGACGCGCACGGCGCCGCCCCCGTCCAGGGCCACCGCGCCACCCGATGCGGTCCCGGTCAGCAGGTTGACGCCGACGAGGCGGGCGATCCAGTCCGACCGCGGATGTCGGGCGACGGTAGCGGCGTCCCCGACCTGGGTGACCTGCCCGTCCTCCACGACGACCAGGCGGTCGGCCAGGGCCAGCGCCTCCAGCGGTTCGTGGGTCACCACCAGCACCGGCCCGGCGAAGTCGGCCAGGTGGTCTCGCAGCTCACGTCTGACCGTCGAACGGGTGTCGACGTCAAGGGCTGCCAGCGGCTCGTCGAGGAGCAGGCACGCCGGATCGGCCGCCAGCGCACGGACGAGCGCGACGCGCTGTCGCTGCCCGCCGGACAACCGATCCGGGCGAGTGGCCGCGTGCTCGGCCAGGCCGACGCGGGCCAGCCAGGTGTCGGCGATGGCCCGTGCGGTCCGGCGGGGCGTGCCGGTGCTGCGCTGCCCGAAGGCGACGTTCTCGCGCACGCTGAGGTGATCGAAGAGCAGGTAGTCCTGGAAGACCACGCCGACATCGCGTTCCTCGGCCGCGAGCCGCAGGCCCGTCGTTGTGTCCTCCAGCGTCCGTCCGGCCAGGTCGATGCGGCCCGCGGCCACGGGCAGAAGCCCCGCGACCGCCTGCAGGAGGGTCGACTTGCCCGCCCCGTTCGGTCCCACGACCGCGACGATCTCACCGGCCGCGACGTCCAGCTCGACCCGGAGGTCCAGCGTCCCCCGACGCATCGTGACGTCCACACCAAGACCGTCGGTCACGGCTCGGCGCTCACGGGGACAGGTACCGGCCACGCAGCAGCACCAGCACCGCCACGGAGATCGCCAGCAGCAGCAGGCTGAGGACGTAGGCGGCCTGCGCGTCGGATTCGAGCAGCAGGTACACCGCCAGCGGCATCGTCTGGGTCCGCCCGGGGAAGTTGCCGGCGAACGTGATGGTCGCTCCGAACTCGCCCAGCGCCCGCGCCCAGCACAGCGCCATCCCCGCCCCCAGCGACGGCGCGATCTGCGGCAGCGTGATGCGACGGTAGATCGTCCAGCGGCTGGCGCCCAGGGTGGAGGCGGCGTCCTCCAGGCGCTGGTCGGCCTGCCGCAGCCCCGCCTCGACCGTCACGACGAGGAACGGCATCGCCACGAACGTCGCGGCCATCACCGCCCCGGCCGTGGTGAACGGCAGGCGGACTCCGGTCACCTGCTCCAGCGGCCCGCCCAGCAGGCCGCGGCGGCCGAAGGCCAGCAGCAGCGCCACCCCGCCGACCACCGGGGGGAGCACCATCGGCAGCACCGCGATCGCGCGCAGCAGGTTGGCAAAGGGGACGTCACGCCGTGCGAAGAACCAGGCCAAAGGCACCCCCAGCACCGTCGAGATCGCCAGGGCCGCCAGCGAGGTGACCACGGACAGGCGTGTGGCCTGCACGACGGCGGGGCTGACGATCAGCTCCGGGATCCGCGTCAGCGGGGTGCGGGCCACCAGCCCGACGAGGGGCACGAGGAACAACGCGAGGGCGAGCACCGCCAGGCACGTCAGCACCACATGGGCGCTGGGGAGACGGGGACGCGACGACGCCACGCCGCCCTGCGCCGGCCGCGGCGGGCCCGGGTCAGCGGAGGTGATGCCGGCCGCCGCGGGTGCGGTGTCGGGCATGCGCTGGTCGGAAGTCCGGCGGTCAGACACCCACGAAGCCGCACTCCCCGAGGATCGCCTGACCCTCGGCAGACAGGACGAAGTCGATGAACGCCGCCGCACCCTCCGGGTTGGGGCCCTCGTCCAGGGCTGCGATGGGGTAGGCGGCCACCACGTTCTCGGCCTCGGGGATCACGACGCCCTCGACGGCGTCGCTGGCGGTGACCAGGTCGGAGGTGTAGACGATGCCGGCATCCGCCTCGCCCAGCTCCACCTTGCTGAGCACCGACCGGACGTCGACCTCGAGCGACGCCGGCGTGACCTCCACCCCGGCGCCCTCCAACGCCTCGGCGGCGAAGCTGCCGGCAGGTACGTCCGGCGCCGCGAGCACCAGCACCAGCTCGGGGTCCGCCAGGTCCGCCAGCGACGAGATGCCGAACGGATTGCCAGCCTCGACCGCGACCGCCAGCTGGTTGTTGACGAACACCTCGGGCTCATCGACGACGAGGCCATTCTCGGCCACCACGTCCATCTGGGTGAAGTTGGCGCTCGCGAATACGTCCGCCGGCGCACCCTCGACGATCTGCGTGGCCAGCGCCTGGCTGCCCGCGAAGTTGTACACGACGGTGGCGTCGGGGTGGTCCGCCGAGAAGGCCTCGGCGACATCCGCGAACGCGTCGGTCAGCGACGCCGCCGCCTGCACCACGATCTCACCCTCCACCAAGCCGTCACCAACCGCGTCAGACCCGGGGGAAGCCTCGGTGGCCGCCCCTGGCGTCTGCTCATCGGGACGTTCCGCCACCGGCGGCTCAGCCGCAGGTGGCCCGCCGTCCTCGATCGAACACGCTCCGGCGAGCAGCGCGAGCAGCAGCAAGGGCACGGCTAGACGTGTCCTCATCAGGAAGACTCGATTCGGCGGAACGGGATCGTGACCGGTGAGCGCCTCATCGGGGGCGGCGGTCCCGCAGGACGACAGGACTCTATCGTACACACCAGGATTCTGTCATCGGTGACCACGACCACTGGCCGTGCTCAGGCGGCCGAGCTGTCGATGGACTGCCCTACGGGGCGCGGTCGCGACATCAGCGAGGCCGTGCTGACCAAGCTCGGGACACGCGAGGTCAGCGACGCGTCACGACACCCTCCACGTACCGGCGCGCGGGCTTCTCGAGACGCTCGAGCACCTCGCTGAACAGGCCCGCGGCGGTCCCGCCCTGCCAGCGGGCAGGCAACAGCTCCTGCGGCAGGCCGGGATCGAGGTAGGGCAGCTTGCGCCAGTGATGCAGGATCGTCGTGTAGTCGACGAACGCGGCGCGGTCGTCGCCGCTCGTCTGGTCCCGCCAGCGACCGACCACCGGAAGCGCGCCCTGGATGAACTGCGCGTACCGCTGGTTGAGGCCCTCGAGGTCCCAGCAGCGCTCGGCCAGTCGAGCCACCTCGTCGAATCCCCGGTAGTGCGCCTCGAACAGGTCGACGTACGCCGACAGCCCCAGCTCCTCGACGGCCTCGCGGATCCGTGACAGGGCCCGACGGGGCGCAAGCCAGACACCGGCACCGAGGTTGCCGAACCCCAGCCACGCCAGCCGCGACCGCAGCTGGTGGCGCTGGTCCCGGTCGGCCTCCGGCACGCTGAAGGTCGCCACCACCCAGCCGTCCTCCAGCCGCGCCGGCATGCCGCCGGCGAAGATCCGCAGGTCCCCCTCGTCCAGGATCGTGGCCGCGGCGTCGCTCACCTCGTAGCCGACCTGGCTCCCGCGCTCGCGTCGCACGAGCATGCCATTGCGACTCATCCGCGAGACCGACGAGCGCACGGCCTGCTCGTCCACTCCAAGGTCGCCCATCAGGCGGATCAGGTGGGCGATGGCGATCCATCCGCCGAGATGGCGCACGAACCCGCCGTAGATGTCGAGGATCAGGGACTTCGATCGGGGAACAGGCATGGCCGCCTCGTCACGCTCACCCCGTCAGTCGTGAGTCGTCAGTCGTTGGGATAGGCGAAGGGTGCAACCTCCGCGTCGGCGTCCGGCGGGCCGACGACGACGAACTCGCCGCCCTGGATCTGCGACGGGAACGGGTTCATCGTGCCGGAGCCGTTGTCCTCGAACGACACCTCGCCGGCGATGGTGGCGGTGGACAGGTCACGCAGCGTGTCGCGCAGCACCTCCGGCTCCGCGCTGCACGCCGTCTCGAACAGGTTGCGGATGACCTGGAAGGCCGGCATCCGGATCGCCGTCCACGGGTACTCGCCGACGGACAGGCCGGTCTCGTCGAGCAGCCGCTCGAACTCCTCCGTGCCCTCGCCGGCGACGCCGGGCAGCCAGTAGTGCTCGCCGCTGACGCCCTCCGCTTCCTCGCCGAGGCTGTCGACGAAGGTCGCGCCGTACTTGGCGACGTGGAACAGCCGCGGGTCCAGACCCTGCTCCAGTGCCTGGCGCATGAACACCACCGCGAACGGCTCGAAGGATGACACGTACACGACGTCGGGGTCCGCCGACCGCAGCCGCTCGATGGTCGGCGTGAAGTCCTGCGTGTCACCGCCGAGGGTCTCCTCGACGACCACCTCGATGCCCGCCTCCTCGGCGTTGGCCTTCGCCCCTTCGAAGATCTCCTGGTTGGACAGGTTCTCCTCGACGACGAAGCCGATGCTGGCGGGAGCCTCGTCCAGCTCGCCGAGCGTGGCGAAGAAGTTGTCCGACCAGCTGGTGCCGCCGTCCAGCACGCCGAAGACCCACTCGAAGCCCTCGGCGTAGATGGCGTCGGAGTTGGCCTCGACCATCAGCATGGGGACGCCGACGCTCTCGGCAACCGGCGCGGACGCGAAGGACAGCGGGCTCGAGTACGGGCCGATGAGCAGGGCGGGGTCGGAGTCGGCCGCCTGCTCGTACAGGCGCCGCGCCTGGGCCTGGTCCGAGGCGTCGTCGGAGAAGCTGAAGCGCAGCGGGACCCGCTGGCCGCACATATCGAGACCGCCCTCGTCGTTCACCATCGCCGCGTAGGCGTCGGCCAGCTCGGCGAAGTCGGTGACGGCGCCCGCGAACGGCCCGCTCTGCGAGATCGAGCCGGCGACGACGATCTCTTCGGGGAGGTCGCCCGCGGGCTGTCCGGCCGGCTCGGTGCCGTCGTCGGTGTCCGACACGTCCTCGTCCGAGAGCTCCTCGTCCGCCGCGTCCTGCGCACCGGCGCCGGTCCCGTCGTCACCGACGGCCGCTCCTTCGGTGTCGCCGCCGCAGCCGGCGGCGAGGAGTGCGAGCCCCACCAGGATCGTCAGGATGCGACGCGTCATGCTGCCTCCTCGAACCGGCCGGCGCCCCGGAAGGGCCACGCCAGGCGTATGTCGATACTGTTGCGGTCGTAACCAAAGCGCTATCGTACGAGCAGTCCTGGAGCGAGTAAAGGGTCGGTGGCGGAGGGTGGCATGCTGCTGCGAGTCGAGGGGCTCGTCATGCGCTTCGGCGGCCTGGTGGCCGTCGACGGCGTCGACGTGGAGGTGGCCCCAGGCGAGGTTGTGAGCATCATCGGTCCCAACGGCGCGGGCAAGACGACGGTCTTCAACTGCATCTCCGGGGCGCTGCGGCCGACCGCCGGTCGCATCCAGTTCAACGGGAAGGACATCACCGGCGCACGTCCGGCGCAGATCTGCCGCGCCGGGATGGCTCGGACCTACCAGCACGTGCGGGTGTTCGGTGAGCTGTCGGTGGCCGAGAACGTCGAGCTCGCCGCCGCGTTCGGGCGCGCACGCGACGCCGGGCCACCCCCACCGACAAGCGAGCTGCTCGAGCTCGTCGGCCTGCGAGCCCAGGGCGGGTGGGAGGCCGCTGAGCTCCCACTCGGAGATCGCAAGCGCCTCCAGGTGGCCAGGGCGCTGGCCACGTCCCCCAAGCTGCTGCTGCTCGACGAGGTGGTCGCCGGCCTCGACCGTGACGCCGCCGAGGCGATGCTCGGACTGGTGCGCGGCGTCGCCGAGCAGGGCACTGCCGTGCTGATCGTCGAGCACGTCATGCGCGTGGTCATGGACACCTCCGACCGTGTCGTCGTGCTGAACTTCGGTCGCAAGATCGCCGACGGGCCGCCCGCGGCGGTCCGCACCGACCCCGCCGTCATCGACGCCTACCTGGGCGAGGAGCTGGCGTTGTCGTGACCGCGGTCACCCCGGCGCTGCTGGCGGTGCGCCACATCGGCGTCGACCGCGGCGAGGCGCGCGCCGTCACCGACGTGAGCCTGGAGGTCGGCGCCGGCGAGCTCGTCGCCGTCGTCGGCGGCAACGGCGCGGGCAAGTCCACCACCCTGCGGGCGATCTCCGGGCTGGAGCGGGTCCGCACGGGGACGATCACGCTCGACGGCGACGACGTGACCAGGATGAGCCCTCATCACATCGTCGCCGCGGGCGTCGCCCACGTAGCGGAGGGACGGCGGCTGTTCCCCGCCATGACGGTGCGCGAGAACCTCCTGATGGGCGCCTTCAACAAGCGCGCGCGCCACCGGCTGGACACGCTCCTGAGCGAGGTCCTCGACCGTTTCGGCGTCCTGGCCGACCGGGCAGGGCAGCGGGCCGGGACCATGTCCGGCGGCGAGCAGCAGCTGCTCGCGATCGCCAGAGCGCTGATGAGCCAGCCACGCCTGCTGCTGCTGGACGAGCCGTCGCTCGCGCTGGCGCCGAAGATCGTCCAACAGGTCTTCGACGTCATCGACGCCATCCACGCCGAAGGGATCGCGGTGCTGCTCGTCGAGCAGAACATCCGCCACGCCCTCTCCCGCGCCGACCGCGGCTACGTCGTCGACACGGGCAGGACCGTGCACTCGGGGCCGGGCCCTGAGCTCGTCGACCACCCGATCACCCAGGCGGCCTATCTCGGGGTATAGATCAGGGCGTATAGATCAGGGCGTATAGATCAGGGTGCGCGAACCGGGGACGCCGGCACGGCCCGCCGACGGCGTGCGCGGCGCTGGCGCGCCCGCAGCAGGCGCAGCGCGCCTCCCGGCATGAACAGGCCGGTCAGGGTGAGCACCACCCCGTAGAACAGCAGGGAGTACTCGCCGATCAGCGCGCGCGCCTGTTCGGACAGGGTGAACAGGAGCACGGCTCCCAGCAGCGGACCGCCCACGACGCCGCTGCCGCCGACCAGGGCCATCACGATCGGCGTGAGCGCGATGGTCAGTCCGAACACCGTCTCCGGCCCGATGAAGAACACGTCGACGGCGTACAGCGCGCCCGTCAGCCCGGCGATCGCGGCCGACAGGGCCATCGCGGCGAGCTTCGCGATCCCGGGGCGCACACCGAACGCCTCGGCGACCTCCTCGTCCTCGCGGATCGCCTCCAGCGCGAGGCCGGCCCGCGAGCGGGTCAGCGCGAAGGTGATGAGGACCGCCGCGGCCGCGAGGGCGAGCAACGCCCAGTACACCGTCCGCTGCTCGATGGCGGTGATGAGCGTCAATCCCGCCGCGCCGCCCGTGAGGTCGCTGAAGTTGTACGCGAGCACGCGGAACAGCACGACCAAGCCGAACGCGGCGATCGCGAAGTACACGCCGCGCAGCCGCAGCAGCGGTGGCCCAGCCACCAGCGCCAGCAGCACGGGCGCGACGACGGCAGCGATGAGCGCGAGCGGGACGGCGACGTCCCGGCCCGCCAGGATGGTGAAGGCGTACGCGCCCACACCGAAGAAGGTCGCGTGCCCAAGATTCAGGTAGCCGGCGAATCCGCCGAGGATGTCGTAGCTGGTCGCGAGGCTCACCATGACGAACACGCCGAGCAGGAAGCCGACCCAGTAGCGCGACAGCAGCAGCGGGCCGACGGCCAGCACCGCTACGACGACCGCGCCAGCCCCCACGCCGGGGTGGACCAGAGCCCGAGGACTCAGCCGCCGGCCAGGCATGATTCCCCGGGCCCTAGCCACGTACGAACAGGCCTTGTGGGCGCACCACGAGCACGCCGATGAGCGCGATCACCGCGACCGCGCCGGTCCACTGCCCGCCGACGTAGTAGGAGGTCATCGCCTCCAGCACCCCCAGCACCAGCCCGGCGGCGAACGCCCCCGGCAGGCTGCCGAGACCGCCGAGGACGATCACCGCGAGGCTCTTCAAAGTCAGTGGCAACCCCATGTGCGGGTTGGCGGTGAACAGCACGACGTAGAACACGCCCGCGATCCCCGCCACCCCGGCCGAGGTGAGGAAGGCCGTGCGGGTCGCGGCGCCGACGTCGACGCCGACCAGCCGGGCGCCCTCGGAGTCCTGGGCCAGCGCACGCAGCGCCCTGCCGGGGAAGGTCCGGGTGATGAACAGCGTCAGCGCCACCGTCAGCAGGACCATCGCCACGAGCGCGGCCAGCCGGGTCGTCGAGATCGCCACGGGCCCGGCACGGACCGCCCCGGCCACCGTGCGCACCGACCGGTCGATCGCGTCGAAGCGCAGGGTCACCAGCTCGGCGAGGACCAGCGACACGCCGAGGGTGACCAGCAGCGGTCCGACGAGCAGCTCACGGTGACCGGAGCGCAGGAACGGACGCGCCGCGATCCGCTCGAGCAGCACACCGCCGAGGCCCACGACCACGAACACGAACGGAATGGCGTACACCGGCCCGACGTCGAACGTCGTGGACAGCAAGTACGCCCCGAACGCCCCCAGCATGACGAAATCGCCATGGGCGACGTTCAGGATGCGGGTCACGCCGAAGACGATGGCCAGACCCAGCGCGACCAGCGCGTAGATCCCGCCGGTGAGGAGTCCGCCGACGAGCAGGTTGACGAAGGTCGCCACGCGCCGCTACGCGCCCAGGTCGCTGAGGTGCTCGTGGTCGAGCGCCAGGTCGTTCACAACGTTCCACAGGGCGACCAGGGCGGCGCGGACGCCTGCTTGCGCACAGGGTGGCAGGTCCTCACCCAGCAGGGTCTTGAGCCGCTCGTAGAGCTCGGCCAGCTCGGCTTCCTGGGCGGTGAGCTCGCGGCCCAGCAGGTCAGTCACCTTCGGCTCCGATCGGCTGGTCGCGCAGGTCCACGGTCCTTCTGGCCTTGAGCTCGAAGCGCGGCAGCTCGCCGGCCGCCGCCCGCTCCACGTTGAAGCGCAACCCCTCGTGCGCGGCCGCCAGCTCGTTGCCCAGCCGGTCCGACATCCGCGGCCACGTCTCGAGCGGCGTCGACTCCGCCACCTCCACGCGCAGAGTGATCTCGTCGCGGATGCCCTCCCGGGTGATGCGTATCTGGAACTCCTCGATCTCGGCGAACTCCCGCACGATCGCCTCCACCGAGCGAGGGTAGACGTTGGTGCCGCGCACCAGCTTCATGTCGTCGACGCGGCCGAGGATCCCGCCATCGTAGATATCGAACGTCCGCCCGCAGGTGCAGCGCGCAGCGGGGACCTTGCACACGAGGTCGGCGGTCCGGTAGCGGATGAGGGGGATCGCGCCGCGCCCGAAGGAGGTGACCACCCGCTCGCCCTGCTCGCCGTAGCCGACCGGCTCGCCCGTGGCGGGGTCGATGACCTCCTCGATCACGTGGTCCTCGATGATGTGGGCGCCCCCCGGCTGGTGGGAGCATTCGAACATCATGATCGTGCCGATCTCGGTCATCCCCGCGGTGTCGGCGGCCTTGGCCCCCCACTCCGACTCGATCAGCGCCTTGGTCTGGGGGATGGAGCCCGCCGGCTCACCCGACAGGATCAGCCGCTGGACCTTCGAGCCAGGAAGGTCGACCCCCAGCTGGCGGGCCTCCTGGGCGAGGCGCAGCGCGTAGGTGGGGGTCGAGGCCACGACCGTGGCACCGAAGTCGACGATCTGCCTGACCCGGTTCTCGGTGGTCTGCGCGCCACCGGGGATGTTGAGCGCACCCATCTTCTCGAACCCGTAGTGCAGGCCCCAGAAGCCGATGAACGAGCCGTAGCCGAACGCGACATAGCCCACGTCGGCAGGCCTGACGCCGAACGCCCACAGCCCGTACGCCCACATCTCCCCCATCCACGACCAGTCCTTGGTGCCGTCGAGGACCCGGATGGGCTCCCGACCGCTGGTCCCCGACGTGGTGTGGACCCGGATCGCCTGCTCGGGCCCGATGGTCGGCATGCGCCCGAACGGCGGCGCCTGCGCCTGGGAGGCCATCCACTCCTCGCGGGTGAGGAACGGGATGCGGCGCAGATCCTCCAGCGACGACAGCTGGTCAGGGCCGAACCCGGCCGCGGCGAAGGTGTCGGCGTAGTGGGCGCTGCGCGCCACCGCCCACTCGCAGTTGCGACGCAGCTTGGTCAGCTGCAGCCCGTCGAGCTCCTCGCGGTCGAGCGTCTCGGTCTTCGGGTTCCAGTACGCCGAGTCACCCATCACCCGCTCCTCGTTCGTCCGCTCGTGCCGTCGGTCGGATCCGCAACGATCGTCATCCGGATGGCATGGCCATCCTGTCGGCGCGTTTCGCCGCCGTCAAGGGCGCGCCAAGCGCCGTGCCGTCGGGTAGTTTGCTTGGGTGCACGCCGTCCCCGCTGGCAGCGACCCCCGCCGGACGCCACCGGCCGCCCGGGTGCTGCGCCGCGTGTTGGTGACGCTCGCCGGCGGCGTCGTCGCGGTCATCGGCGTGATCCTCATGCCGTTGCCCGGCCCGGGAATGCTGATCGTGGCGGCCGGCATGGCGATCCTGGCGACCGAGTACCGGTGGCCGCAACGGGTCTACCGGCACCTCCGCAGGGAGCTGGCGGACGTCGAGCGCCAGCTCCTGGGCTGGCGACGGTCGCGGCGACGCCGGCGGCGCCGATAGCCATTACCCCTCGGGCTCATTTCCCCGCTTCCACTTGATCGAGCAGCCGACCGGGGGGTGCTGCGGTTCGGGCGGCGGCTCCCCGGCGAGCACCGCGTCGAGCGCGGCACGCAGGTCGGCGCCGGTCACCGGCTGGTCGTTGCGGGGCCGCGAGCCGTCGATCTGCCCGCGGTAGGCCAACCGCAGATGCGCGTCGAACAGGAACGGGTCCGGGGTGCACGCGGCGCCGTACGCCTTGGCCACGTCCTGGGTCTCGTCCCACAGATAGGGGAAGGTGTAGCCCGCGCGCTCGGCTTCCTCGGCCATGGCCGCCGGGCCGTCCTCGGGGTACTGCGCCACGTCGTTGGCCGCGATGGCCACGATCCCGACGTCACGGGTCTCGTAGTCGCGCCCGATCCGGGCCAGCTCCGAGCGGACGTGCCGCACGTAGGGACAGTGGTTGCAGATGAACAGCACCAGGAAGGCACGTCGACCGGCACCCACGTCGTCGCGGTGCACGAACGTGCCGTCGGTGGCGGGCAACCCGAAGTCGGGCGCGTGATCGCCGAGGGACAGGGTCATCGGGAGACCTCCGCGGGATGGGCTGGCAGGGTGCGGTCCGGGTCTGGCCGCGCAAGCCCGGCCACGTCGGGCAGGCGGCCCACCTGGGCGAGCATGCGTTCGCGAGCGGCGCCGACGAACTCGCGGAACAGCGGCTGCGGACGGTTGGGACGGGAGCGGAACTCGGGATGGAACTGGCTGGCGACGAACCAGGGGTGCTCCGCCAGCTCGATGATCTCCACGAGCCGGTCGTCGGGCGACAGGCCCGCGAACCGCATCCCCGCATCAGCGAGCCGCTGCCGGTAGCGGTTGCTGACCTCCCAGCGGTGCCGGTGACGCTCGTAGACGACCGGTTCGCCGTAGGCGGCGTGCGTGCGTGTCCCTTCCGTGACCTTGCACGGGTACACGCCGAGCCGCATCGTGCCGCCCAGGTCGCGCACGTCGCGCTGGTCGGCCATGAGGTCCACCACCGCATCGGGCGTGTCGGGGTCGAACTCGCTGGAGTTCGCCTCGGACAGCCCCAGGACGTGGCGCGCGAACTCGATCACGGCCACCTGCAGACCGAGGCAGATGCCCAGGTAGGGCACGTGGCGCTCCCGCGCGTGGCGCGCGGCCGCGATCTTGCCCTCGATGCCGCGCAGCCCGAACCCGCCTGGCACCAGCACGCCGTGCGCTCCGGCGAGTGCCCGTTCGGTCAGGGCGGGGCTGGCGAGCTCGTGGGCGTCGACCCAGCGGATGTCGACCTCCACGCCGTGGCGGATGCCGGCGTGAGCCAGGGCCTCGACCACCGACAGGTAGGCGTCGGCCAGCGCGACGTACTTGCCCACCACGGCGATCTCGACGCGGTCGGACGGCGCCAGCGCCCGCCCCACGAGCGCTCGCCAGTCGTCGAGCTGGGGCTCAACGGAGGGGTCGAGCCCCAGGCGGCGCACCACGAAGTCGTCAAGGCCCTCCTCGCGCAACATGAGCGGCACCGCGTACAGCGAGTCCGCGTCGTGGGCCGACACGACACCCTCGATGTCGACGTCGGAGAGCAGCGCGATCTTGCGCTTGAGCTCGGGCGGCAGGGGACGGTCACTGCGGCACACGACGGCGTCCGGTTGGATTCCGATGGAGCGCAGCTCGCGCACGGAGTGCTGCGCCGGTTTGGTCTTGAGCTCGCCGGTCGGGCCGATGAACGGCACCAGCGCGCAGTGGACGTAGCAGATGTTCTCACGGCCCACGTCGTAGCGCAGCTGTCGGATGGCCTCGAGGAACGGCAGTCCCTCGATGTCGCCCACTGTCCCGCCGACCTCGGTGATCACCACGTCCACGTCCACGGCCAGTGACAGGATCCGGCGTTTGATCTCGTCGGTGATGTGCGGGATGACCTGCACGGTCTTGCCCAGGTAGTCGCCCCGCCGCTCCTTGGCGATCACCGAGGAGTAGATCTGCCCCGTCGACACGCTGGAGGCGCGGTGCAGGTTCTCGTCGATGAAGCGTTCGTAGTGCCCGAGGTCGAGGTCGGTCTCGCCGCCGTCCTCGGTGACGAACACCTCGCCGTGCTCGAACGGGTTCATCGTCCCTGGGTCGACGTTCACGTAGGGGTCGAGCTTCTGCATGGTGACGCGCAGCCCGCGCGCCTTGAGCAGCCGGCCGAGGGAGGAGGCCGTGATGCCCTTGCCCAGCGAGGACGACACGCCACCGGTGACGAGGATGTGCTTGGCCACGGATGGTTGCCTCCTGCTCGCGGGTGGGCACCGACCTGCGCGGCCTCCGCCACCGTAGCAGCCGGGGGTGAGCGGACTCAACGACCCGCGTCGCTCGTGCGGCGGGCGCGGCGTCTAGTCCGCGACGTCGAGGCGCTCGGTGGCGTCGACGGCTGGAGCGTTGGGGTCCAGCGGCGTGGCGCGGGTGGCGGCCTTCACCTCGAGGTGGACGTGCGGCTGCTCGTCGTCGAGGACGTAGTCGACGTGGCTGGTGAACGGCAGCAGGCGCGGCAGCGACATCGTCGTCCGCCCTGCGGTGACCGTGTCGCCGACCTGGACCTGCGGGCGGTGCAGGTGGATCATCACCACATGCAGGTCGGGGCGCCCTCGAGGCGCGATCACGACCCGCCAGTCCTCCACGCCGCCGTAGAGCGTGTACTGCCGCACCTCGACGACTTCTCCGGTCACCGGGGCCGTGACGACATCACCGTTGGGCACGGCGACGTCGACCGCGCTGGTGGCGGGCCGTCCGCGTCCACGGGATGACAGGACGCGGTAGGCGGGGCCGTCCGCGGTGTCGGGCGGCGGGTCGAACCTCGCGGTGTTGTCGTTGGCCTCGAGCCGCCCCACCGGTGTCAGGGTCAGCGCCTCGGCCTTGCTGGCCTCGTGGAAGGCGACCACGAGCGGGTCGGGGTGCGGCAAGGCGAGGGCGAGGCCGTCCATCTGGGCGAAGGCGGGGGACGCGGCGGGCGCCGACCGGTTGGAACGGTCCGCGGCGTCGGGATCCGGGCGCTCCCGCTCCCCGTCGGTCGCCGCCAGGAGCGCGCTGGGAGCCGCAGGCCCAACGGGGAGCTGCCGGGCGGCGGCGACGCCCACGTAGGTGAACGCCAGCACCGCGACGCCCAGCGCCGCGAGCACAGAGCGCGGCACGACCGGGCGGCGTGTCGCCACGCCCGCGGCGCCATGGCGGCGCAGGCTCGGTCGCCGTCTGCGGGAGCGACGGGACGAGTGCAGCGGCTGACCGAAGCGGCCGATCGCGCGGATGTCGGAAGGGGCCACGGTGGGAACGTGAACCTTCGAGTTGGGGGCACAGTCATCACCCGCGCCCGCAACGGCGGCGGCAGGCGCGTGGTTCGCCGCGGATTCAACCACGCCAGCCGTGTCGGCGCCAAGCCCTTCGTGCGGTGGGCAGCGCCCGACCCCGTCACTCGGGGCGCGCGGCGCGGGCCGCGGCGAGGAGTTCGGCGGCGTGGCCCGTCGCCAGCGCGCTGTCGGGGCTGCCGGACAGCATGCGCGACAGCTCGGTGACGCGCTCGTCGTCGTCCAGCCTGCGAACGGTCGCGACGGTGCGTGCGCCGGCTGTGGCCTTCTCGACGGAGAAGTGCGCGTCGGCGAACGCGGCGAGCTGCGCCAGGTGGGTCACGCACACCACCTGCCTGCCCTGCGCGAGAGCGGCCAGCTTGCGTCCCACCGCGATCGCGACGGCGCCGCCGATCCCCACGTCCACCTCGTCGAACACCAGCACCGGAGTGGCGTCGGCGTCGGCGAGCGCCAGGCGCACCGCCAGCGCGATGCGGCTGCGCTCCCCGCCGCTGGCGGCCTTGGCCAGCGGCAGCGGCGACTCACCGGTGTTGGCCGCGAGCAGGAACGTCACCCGTTCGGTGCCGTACGGACCCGGTTCGACCGGCTCCAGCTCGACGCGGAACACCGCCCCGGCCATGGCCAGCTCGGCGAGGTGCGCCGCCACCCGCTCGGACAGGCGGTCACCTGCGCTCCGGCGAGCCTGTCGCAGAGCTTCGCCCGCCTCCGCGACCCGCGCGGCCAGCCGCTGGACCTCCTCGGCGAGCGCGGCCGCGCGGTCCTCGCCGCTGCTGAGCAGGGCGAAGCGCTCCCGGGCTGCCTGCGCGTAGGCGCAGATGGCCTCCGCGTCGGCGCCGTACTTGCGGGCTAGCTGGCCGAGCGCGCCGCGACGGTCGCGCAACTCGCTCAGCCGCGCCGGGTCGAGCTCCGCCGACTGCGCGTACGAACCGAGCTCGATGCCCAGATCCTGCGCTTCGGCGGCCAGCCCCTCCGCTCGCTCGTGCAACGCGTCGAGGGCCGGGTCGACCCCGGCGATCCCGCGCAGAGCACCCACAGCCGCTCCCAGCGCGTCTCGGCCACCGCCGTCGTCGGTCAGCGCGGCCGCCGCCGCCCCAGCTGCGGCGATGAGTCCCTCGGCGTGCTCCAGGCGTGCCAGCTCAGCATCGACCTTCTCCTCCTCGCCGGGTTGCGGCTCGACGGCGTCGATCTCGGCCAGCTCGAAGGAGATCCGGTCCAGCTCACGAGCCCGGTCGCGTGCGCCGGCGCGGAGGTCGGCGAGCTCCCGCAGTGCCGCGCGCCACGCTTCGTGCGTCATCTGGTAGCTGTCGTACGCGGAGGCGAGCGCGGGCCCGCCGCTGCGGTCCAGCAAGCCGCGCTGGACCGCGGTATCGCCGAGGCGGGCCGACTCCGACTGCCCGTGGACCTCGACGATCGCCCCGACCACCTCGGTCAGGGCGGACACCGGAGCGAGGCGACCGCCCAGGCGCGCCCGGCTGCGGGTCCCGCCGCCGTCGGCGGAGACCTCCCTGGCGACCACCAGGTCGTCGTCGGCTTCGTCCAGCCAGTCCACCGCGCCCGCTGGCGCCGGGCGGATGCGGCCCTCGACGATCGCTCTGGCCGCGCCGGTACGCACCGCGTCGGCGTCCGCCCGCGCGCCGAGCAGCAGTTCGAGCGAGCTGACGACCATGGTCTTGCCCGCGCCCGTCTCGCCCGTCAGGACGTTGAGTCCCCCGACGAGCTCGAGCGTCACCTCCTGGATGACGCCGACGTCGACGATGCGCAGCTCTTCCAGCATCGCCGCGCTACAGGCTGAACTTCTGGCGAACCCGGGCGTAGAAGTCGAAGCACTCGAGCCGCACCATCCGCACGGGCTGCTCCCCCCTTGAGACGCGCACGAGCCCGCCACGAGGCACGGCGATCGACTCCCTACCGTCGAGGCTCACCAGGCACAGGTTCTCGCCGTCCACGGGCCGCACCGACAGCGGCTCCGCCGGGTCGACGACGATCGTGCGGTTGAACAGCGAGTGCGGGGCGACCGGCGTGAGCAGGATGGCGTCCACCAGCGGAGAGACGATCGGGCCGCCGGCGCTGAACGCGTACGCCGTCGAACCGGTCGGTGTCGCGACGATCATCGCATCGGCGGGGACGCGCGAGAACGAGGTCTCGCCGACGAGCACCTCCAGGATGATCACCCGCTGCGGGACGGTGCGCTCGACCGACGCCTCGTTCAGCGCCCAACTGCGACCGACGGTGTTGCGGTCGGCGTCCAGCACCTCGACGTTGAGGGTCATGCGTTCCTCGACCTCGAAGGCGCCGCGCGCCAGATCGTCGATCGCCGGCGCCAGCTGCGTCTCCTCGAGCTCGGCGAGGAAGCCGAGCCGGCCGAGGTTGATCCCGAGCAGCGCGACGCCGGGGTCGCGGGCGAGGTAGGCGGCCCGCAGGAACGTCCCGTCGCCGCCGAACACGGTCACGAGGTCGAGGCCGTCCGCGAACCGCGCGGCCTCCCGCAGCGGCAGCTCCCCCTCCTGCCACCCGTCACCGACGCAGCCCACGACCGTGATCCCAGCGTCTGTGAAATGCGGCAGCGCCGCGCGCGCGGCCTCGCCAGCTTCCCTGCGGCCCCCGTGCACGACGAGCCCGACGGTGCCGACGGGACCGGCGGCCGTGGCGGTGGGCTTGCTGGTCACAGCCCGCATGCTAGCCGCGCCAACGAAGGCGACCAGCTAGCGACCCCGCCGGACCAGCTCGCGCGCCGTGGCCAGCGCGTCGCCGATGACCGCGTCCAGCCGGTCGGCCACCCCGGCGCGCAGGTGCAGGAAGAACTCGACGTTCCCCGACGGGCCAGGCAGCGAGCTGGCGCACGCGCCCGCGGTGGCCAGCGCCTGGGCTCGCGCCGCCTCGGCGACGTCGCGCAGCGCCGCTTCCCACACTGCGGGGTCGCGCACCACCCCGCCCTTCCCCACGCGCGACACGCCAGCCTCGAACTGGGGCTTGACGAGCAGCACGAGGTCGGCTTCCGGCGCGGCGCAGCGCCGCAGCGCTGGCACCACCAGCGTCAGCGAGATGAACGACAGGTCCGCGACGACCAGATCGGGCGCGGGCCCCGGAAGGTCGGCGGCTCGCAGATGGCGGACGTTGGTGCGGTCGCGCACGGTCACGCGGTCGTCGCTGGCCAGCCGCCAGACGAGCTGGCCGTAGCCGACGTCGACCGCGACGACGTGCGCGGCGCCGCGGGTGAGCAGCACGTCGGTGAACCCGCCCGTCGACGCCCCCGCGTCGAGGCAGCGGCGACCGGCTGGCGCCACACCCAGCTCGTCGAGTGCCCCGGCGAGCTTGTGGCCGCCGCGGGACGCCCAGCTCTCGCCCGCCGGCGCGACGACCAGCGCCTCGGCGGGTGACACCTGCGCCGCGGGCTTGGCGGCAGGCGCGCCGGCCACGGTGACCCGCCCCTCGGCGATCAGCCGCTGAGCCTCGGCCCGCGAGCCAGCCAGCCCGCGCCGGACGAGCTCGGTGTCGAGGCGCGCGCGACGGGGCCTGGCCAGCGCTGCCCGCTACCGCCGCCGCTGGCCGGAGCTTGCGCCGACATGGCCGAGCGCGTCCAGCTCGGCCACCAGCGCGCGGTGGATCTCCTCGAGCACCTGCGGATGCTGGGACACCGGCCGGTCATCCAGTCCGTCGACGCGCGCGGTCAGGCCGGGCAACTGATCGCCGCTCGGGTCGGCAGGCACTACCGCACCTCAGGGGGCGCCGTCGCCGACGGTGTCGTCTTCTTGGCCGTGGCCCGCTTCGCGGTCGCCTTCTTCGCCGTGGCCTTCTTCGCCGTGGCCTTCTTCGCCGTGGCCTTCTTCGCCGTCGCCTTCTTCGCCGTCGCCTTCTTCGCGGCGGGACGGCCCCTGGAACCGTCGATCTTGTCCACTTTGCGTTCGAGCCGCTCCACGTCACGCTGGCGGGCGAGGCCGAGGCCCGCGACGGCACGCTCGGTCTCCTTCTTGACCAGCGCGGAGACCGCCTTGCGGTTCGTCTCGGTGCGCTTGAGCAGCTCGTCGACCGCCCTCTCGGTGCGCTCAGCCGCGATCTCGCCCTGCTTGACCAGGTTGCGGACGACCTGCTCCGCGCGCTTGCGGGTGACCTCCGTCAGGCTGGTCGCCGTGTCGAGGTACCGCTCCCAGGCTCTGTTCACGTCGCCTCCTCGCTGACTCACGCGTCACGCCGGGAGCTTCCGCACCCGTCGCCGCGCGACGCCCCATGAGCATACGGGAAACAACGGGCGTGGCGGGGGACGAGGCTACCCTGGTCAGGTGGTCATCCCCATCGGCGACCTCAACCCCGTCCGGCGACGCCCCTGGGTGCTGCGCCTGATCATCCTGGCTAACCTCGCCGTCTTCTTCGGGTTGCAGCCCTGGATCGACGGTCAGTGCGCGCAGCTGGCTTTCTTCCTTCGTTGGGCCGCGATCCCGGCAGAGCTGCTGCAGGGGACCCCGCTCAATCCCGCCGACGTGGCGAACGGACCGTTCAGCGCGGAGTGCGGCCTGTCCCCCGTCACGGACAAGGCGATCTACGGCTCCGCCGTGTCCAGCCTGTTCCTGCACGCCGACATCTGGCACCTGCTCGGCAACATGCTGTTCCTATGGATCTTCGGGAACAACATCGAGGATCGCATGGGGCACGGCAGGTTCGCCGGCTTCTACCTGCTCGTCGGCCTGCTGGCGACCGCCGTGTTCGTCGCCGCCAACTCCGGCCAGGCGGTGCCGCTGGTCGGCGCCTCAGGGGCAGTAGCGGGGGTGCTCGGCGCCTATCTCATCCTCTTCCCGACGGCCAGGGTCACGGTCATCATCCCTCCCCTGTTCTTCCTGCCGTTCGCGCTGCCCGCGATCATCGTGCTCGGCGGCTGGTTCCTGCTGCAGCTGCGCGACGTCAGCGGACCGGCGGTAGGCGGCGGCGTCGCCTACCTCGCCCATGTCGCCGGTTTCGTGTTCGGAGCCGTCGCGGTGCTCGTGCTGGGCCTGCGGACGCCTCGCGTGCGCCGCCGTCGACAGCCGCGACCTCGACCCACGGCCTGACGAATCCGTGAGTCAGCTGTCCAGACGACGTTCGACGCGCGCGAGGGCGTCGCGGTAATCGTCGCGGGGAGCGAGCGCGCACGCCAACCGGTAGAACTTCGCGGCGTCCGGCAGCTTGGCCTCACGCTCGAAGCAGCGCCCGAGGCCGAAGTGGGCGTAGTCGTCGGTCGGGTCGAGGGCCAGCGCCCGCTCGAAGGCGTCCCGCGCAGCGGTCACGCGGGCGGCGGCGAAGTACGCGCGGCCAAGCGCCTCCTGCAGGGAGGCCTTCTCCGGTTCACGCTCCACGGCGAGCTCGAGCACCTCCGCGGCAGCCCCCGGGTTGCCCGCGTCGAGGCGGGACAGGCCCTGGCGGTACAGGGTGTAGGTGAGGCCGGCGTCGGCGCCGTCGGTGTCCACGGCGCCCCTCCTTCGGGTCGCACGAGCGGGTTGGGGTGCAGAGTATCGTGACGCCGGCGGCTGGGGCTGCGGACAGCGAGCAACCGAGGGAGGCGCGAGTGGTCGACGCGGCGCCGTTCCGCGGGGTCCGCTACGACCCGCAGGTGGCGGGAGACGCGGAGACGACGTCAGCGCCCGCCTACGACGACATTGAGCGCTTCGCGTACGCCAGGCACCGCACGGCCAGCCCGTACACCGTGCTCGAGCTGTTGGCCGCTCGAGGTGCGCGCGGCTACGCCGACGCGGGCGGGACACTGGACCGCTGGTGGCGCACGCGCGTGCTCGTCGCCGACCCGGAGCCCGCGTTCTACCGCTACGAGGAGCATGAGCTGCGCGACGGCGTCCCGGCCGTGCAGCGGGGGCTCATGGTCGCGCTGCGCCTGGAACCGCTCGACGGACGCGGTGCGGTGCTCGCGCACGAGGAGGTCGACCCGACCAGGGTAGAGGAGCGTCTGGAGCGCCTCGAGGCGGCACCGCTGGATGTTTCACCCGTGTTCGCTATGTATCGCGACGGGCCCACTGAGCTGCGCGACCTGCTCGACCGCCCGCCCCTCAGCCGCCCGCTGGTGGCCGCCAGCGACGAGACGGGTACCGATCACCGCATCTGGCGGGTCGGTGATGCCGGGGACATCGCGCTCGTCCGCGCTGCGCTGTCCACGCTGCGCGTCGTGATCGCCGACGGCCACCACCGGTACGCGACGGCGCTGGCACACGCTCATCGCCTCGGGGACGCGGCCGACTCCACGGCGCACCGGACGCTCGCGTACCTGGTGGACGCGCAGGTGCACGGACCACGGCTCGAGCCCGTCCACCGGTTGCTGCGCAGTGCGCCGGCCGACCTGCTCGACCGGCTCGCCGCCGACTTCACGATCGAGCCCGGTCCGGCCGACCCCCGCACGCTTGAGCTGCGGCTGCGGGCCAGCAGGCGCTGCGTCTTCGGGCTGCGTCTTGCGGAGGGCCGCGGCTACCTGCTGCGCCCCCGTGACGAGGACGCGCTCCGTGGCCGGCTTCCGGGCGATCGGTCGCCAGCGTGGCGAGCCGTGGACGCGGTGATCCTGGCCGCCGCGGTCCTCGGCCCGCTCGGCGTGGACCCCAGCGC
Source organism: Euzebyales bacterium (assembly GCA_013695145.1). Taxonomy (GTDB): domain Bacteria; phylum Actinomycetota; class Nitriliruptoria; order Euzebyales; family Egibacteraceae; genus JACDBB01. The sequence goes on along the minus strand of JACDBB010000139.1, from coordinate 5,154 downwards.
CGTCGAGCCGCGCACCGACGCAGCGGCGGCGGCGGCCGCGGTCGACGGCGGCCAGGCGAGCGCGCTCATCCTCGTCCGCCCCACGACCGCCGCTGTCGTCCACGAGGTGGCGGAACGGGGCGAGCCGCTGCCCGCCAAGACCACATCCTTCCACCCAAAACCGCGCACCGGTCTGCTCATGCGGGCAGTGGGCGACCCCACGTACGTCCGGCCCGTGCGCGACGAGCCCGGTGCAGGCAGGGGGTCTGCGTAGACTGCGCGCCGCGCGGCGAGCGGCCGCGCTGCGCCGGCGCCTCCCGTGCCGCCCACTCGCAAGGACCAGGGATGATCTTGCCCGTGCTCGGCTGGAAGGAGGAGGCCGACCTCCCTGACTGGGGGGTCTTCGGCCTGCGCGTCAAGCTGGACACCGGGGCGCGCACCTCAGCCGTCCATGTGCGCCACATGGAGGTGATCGGGCGCCATCATCGCGGCGGGCAGCGGTTGCCCGTGCTGCGCCTGGTCATCCCGCTGTCCCGTGTGCACCATGGTCGTCACGTTCTCGTGGACGCTCCCGTCGTGGGCTACAAGAACGTCCGCGACACCAGCGCGAAGGCGGAGCGTCGCCCCGTCGTCCGCACCAGGCTCGTGTGCGGCCCGCTCGACCGCGAGATCGACGTCACCGTCACCGACCGCTCGGGGATGATCTTTCGCATGATCCTGGGCCGTCAGGCGCTGGCGGGTCAGGTCCTCGTCGACGCGGGGCGCGGGTACACCACCCGTGCCGCCGCAGCAACCAGGAAGGCGCGCAGGTGAAGCTCGTCATCCTCAGCCGCAGGGCGTCGCTGTACTCCACGCGCCGGCTGACCCAAGCGGCGCGCAAACGAGGGCACACGGTGCGGGTCATGAACCCGCTGGACTTCACGATGGTGCTATCAACTCGCAACCCGGAGCTATACTATAAAGGCCGTAAGATGGACAGCGTGGACGCGGTGATCCCGCGCATCGGATCGTCGATCACCTTCTATGGCCTCGCCGTCGTGCGCCAGTTCGAGATGATCGGCACCTACTGCGTCAACGAGTCGAACGCGATCGCCCGCAGCCGCGACAAGCTCCGCGCCCTGCAGCTGTTGTCCCGCGCCGACGAGATCGGGGTGCCTGCGACGGCGATCGCCCGCAGGCCCGACCACGCGCGGCGCATGCTCGCCCACGTCGGAGGTGCCCCCGCCATCGTCAAGCTGATCCAGGGCACGCAGGGCGCCGGGGTGGTCATCGTCGACTCCAAGCAGTCGTTCGACTCGGTGATCGACGCGTTCCACGCCATCGGTCAGAACATCCTGATCCAGAGCTTCGTCAAGGAGGCGAAGGGCACCGACATCCGCGCTCTGGTCGTCGGGCGGCGGGTCGTGGCCGCGATGACCAGGCGCGCCGTCGAGGGCGAGTTCCGCTCCAACGTGCATCTGGGCGGCTCGGCCACGCGCGCCAACCTGCCCCCCGAGTACCGCAAGGCGGCCGTCGCGGCGGCTCAGCGGATGGGCCTGGGCGTCGCCGGCGTCGACATGCTCGCGAGCGACGAGGGGCCCATGATCATGGAGGTCAACTCCTCACCTGGCCTCGAGGGGATCGAGCGCTCCTCCGGTGTGGACGTCGCGGATGCGATCATCGCCCACATCGAGCGCAACGCCCGCCCGGGCCGCACGAGGGACAAGGTCGGTAAATGACCCCGACCGGCGCGGACGGCACGCAAGGTCCGGCCTGGTCCCCCCACACTCTCGAGGGTGCGGGCACCGGGCCCCTGGAGATCGGCGGCGCCAAGGTCGGAGAGGGCGCGCGCACCGACCTGCAGCTCCAGGTCAGCGAGAGCTACACAGGCGACCGGACATCGCTGCCGGTCACCGTGGTGAACGGCGTCCGCCCCGGTCCACTGCTGTTCGTGACCGCCGCGGTGCACGGCGACGAGCTCAACGGCATCGCCATCGTCAGGGAGGTGCTGGCTCGCGTGGAGCCCGCCGACCTGTCCGGTGCCCTGATGTGCGTGCCGGTGGTGAACGTCCTCGGCGTGCAGTTCCACAGCAGGTACCTGCCTGACCGCCGCGATCTCAATCGCTGCTTCCCCGGCTCAGCGAGCGGGTCCACCGCAGGGCGCATCGCCCACGCGCTGATGACCGAGATCATCGGCCGCTGCGATGCAGGCATCGACCTGCACACCGCCGCCAACCGTCGTATGAACGTGCCGCAGATCCGCTGCTCGCTGCACGACGAGCGGGCCTTCGCCCTGGGAATGGCGTTCGGCGCGCCGTTCATCATCGAGGCCGCGCGGCGGCCCGGTTCCCTGCGGGACGCGGCCGCCGCCGAGGGCGTGCCGGTGCTGACGTTCGAAGGCGGCGAGGCGCTGCGCTTCGAGCAGGACGTGATCGCGGTCGGCACCGCCGGTGTGCTGCGGGTGATGGGCGCGCTGGGGATGCTGGAGGACGCGCCCCCGCCCCCGGCCGTCGCGGTGGTCACCAGCGATGAGACCCACTGGATCCGGGCGGACCGCGGCGGGATCCTGCACCTGCACGTCGGCGCCGGCGAGCACGTGGCGCAGGACCAGCCACTGTGGACGGTGACCGGCCCCTTCGGACGTGAGCGCAGCCAGACCCACTCCCCCTACTCCGGCGTGGTCATCGGCATGACGACCCTGCCGCTGGTGAACCCTGGCGACGCCGTGGTCCACCTGGCGCTGCCTGGCGAGCACGCTGCCTCCTCCATCAACGAGCCCCTGATCGACGAACCCTCGGACGAGGAGGACGCCGACCGGGCCGACGAGGACGAGGACGAAGACCGCACGTAGACCGCAGCCCACGACACGGAAAGGCGCTGAGAAATGGACGGCATCGAGCCGCTGCCAGACCGCATCACCGCTATCGACACGCACACGGCCGGCATGGCGAAGGTGACGGCGGGATACCTGATCGACGCCCCGAGGCCGACCCTGATCGAGTGTGGCCCCGCGCTGTCCATCGCTGCGGTCATCAGGCGGCTCAAGGCGGTCGGCATGGACCCCGGCGACCTCGCCTTCCTGGTGGTCAGCCATATCCACTTGGATCATGCGGGCGGAGCCGGAAACGTGCTCGCGGCGTTCCCTTCCGCGACCGTGGTGGTGAGCGAGGTGGGAGCGCGCCATCTGGTCGACCCGGAGCGCCTCAACGCCAGCTCTCGGCGCGTCTACGGGGAGCTGTACGACACGGTGTACGGCGACTGCACACCGATCCGCGCCGACCGCGTCCGGGGTGTCGCCGATGGCGAGCTCCTCGATCTGGGCGGCGGTCGCCGTCTGGAGCTGATGTACACGCCGGGGCACGCCAAACACCACATCGCCGCCTTCGACCCCGACGCGGGAGCGCTGTTCGTTGGGGATTCGGTGGGCGTCAAGATGCCTGGCATGCGGATCATCCGCCCCGCCACCCCGCCACCCGACTTCGACCTGGTGCTGTCCCAGCGCACCCTCGACCGTTACAAGGCGCTCGAGCCCGCGGTCGTGTACCTGGCCCACTACGGCGCGGTGGACCCGCCGATGGACGCCTTGCATGAGGCATCCGACCAGCTGGCCGACTGGTTCACTACAGCCGAGGCCGCCTACGCGCAGCACTCGGAGCTGGATCACGTCACCGAGACGCTCGCCCAGCGTTTCGCCGACGAGGTCGTCGACGATCCCGGCGATCCCGAGGCCGCACGACGGTTGGCGCTGCTGTCCGGCTACGAGTCCAACGCGCTGGGGCTCATCCGGTACCTCGACCTACGCGACGAGGGTCGGGTCGCGAGGTAACCGTCGCCGCGGGTCACTCCTCGAGCCGGGCCAGCCGCTCGTCGGCGTCGAGGAAGTCCTCCGCCACGGACGTGACCGCCGCGAAGTACCCGCGTGCCTGCTCGCGATCGCCCATCCGCTCGCACAGGTCGCCGGCGACGTACCACAGACGCGGGTGCCACCAACGGACCCGCTCCGGTGAGAGGTCGCCCCGCCCTTCCAAGACCGCCAGCGCCCCTCGCAGGTCGCCCCGGTCAGCCTTCGTCCCGGACAGCACGATCAGGCCCTCGGCCACCCGGTCGGGGGCGACGTCGGCCGCTTGCATGGCCTCCACGTACTCAGCGACCTTGTCGGCCTTGTCGGTCGCACGTGCGGAATCGGCCAGAAGATGGTTCTGGTCCTGCCGCTGAGTCAGTCGCCGGTAGGTCACCAGCTCCGCGTGAGCCGTCTCGAAGTCGCCCGCAGCATAGGAGGCGATGCCGTACGCCTCCCGCACGGCCGCGCTGCGCGGGGCCAGCAGCTTGGCCCACGCCAGCAGCTGGCACGCCCGCACCGGGTCGCCGGACGCGAGAGCCTCTCCCGCCGCGCCGACCGCGCGTTTGAGATCGTCGAGCCCGCCCTCCGGGGCGGCGGCTCGCAGATCGGCGATCACGGCCTTCGCCACCCGCGGCACCTCCACTGGCAGCGCCGGCTTCGAGGGTCGCGGCCGGCGCGCGCGAGCTGGAGGGGGTCGCGGCGCGCCGCTGCTCTTAGGTTCGGCGCCGCTGGGCCGCCGCCGCCGCTGGGTCATGTCGCCGTGCTCCTCGCCGTGCTCTTCGTTATGCAAACACTGATAGCCGCCCCGGAGGGCGGCTATCAGTTACGTGAAGGTTCCGCGGTGACCTACTCTCCCACACAGTTGCCCGTGCAGTACCATCGGCGCTGGAAGGCTTAACTTCCGGGTTCGGAATGGAACCGGGTGTACCCCCTCCGCCATTACCACGGAACACATCTGTAGTTCTCACGTTTGTAGTTCTCACGTTCCGACGCCACGACCGCGAACGGCCGCGCCTCGGAACTCCATAGCGAGCGCGAGCATCTGGCAAGTCCTCGGGCGATTAGTACCGGTCAGCTGAACCCGTTGCTGGGCGTACACCTCCGGCCTATCAACCCCGTCGTCTGGCGGGGGCCCTTACTCCTTACGGATGGGAGACCTCATCTCGAAGCGTGCTTCGCGCTTAGATGCCTTCAGCGCTTATCACTCCCGTACGTAGCAAACCGGCCATGCCCTTGGCAGGACAACCGGCACACCAGAGGTACGTCCACCCCGGTCCTCTCGTACTAGGGGCAGCCCTTCTCAAGTCTCCTGCGCGCGCAGCGGATAGGGACCGAACTGTCTCACGACGTTCTAA
>JACDBB010000134.1 GCA_013695145.1 Euzebyales bacterium | reverse complement strand
CCACCCTGCCTCGCCGGATGATGGTGAACTGCGCACCGCGCTCCACAGCATCGAGAAGGTCTGCGAAGTTCCGTGCCGCATCGGTGGCGCTCACGTCTGCCATGGTTATCAGATTATCAGATCAGGTCCGTACCGTCCAGGAGCAGGACTCGCAAGCGGGCAATGGCGGGGGAACGAGCCCGCGAGTGGTATGCTCTGTGCCTACCGGTTGGTATGCTTCTAGCATATCTACGTGAGAGAGTACCAGTGCCGCTCTCCCCGTTCATCTATGACGGACCCGTGCCCCGGGAGCAGCTGATCGACCGGGAGCACGAGCTGGGCACGCTCGTGGTCGCCGCGGCCGCCGGCAGGCTCACCTGCGTGTACGGTCCGCGCCGCTACGGCAAGACATCACTGCTCGACGCCGCCGTCGAAGTCGCCGACCAGGCGCACAGGCTGGTGGCGTTGCGTGTGGACCTCCTCGGTGTGCTTTCACTGACCGACCTGACGGTGCGGATCGAGCAGGGGTACGGCCCGCGCCCTGAGCGGTCCGATCCGCCGCACCGTGCAGGCGCTGTTTGCTACCGCGAACGTCGGTCTCTCGCTCGGCGGCGGCGGTTTCCGCCTGCAGGTCACCCGAGCGCCACGCATCGACCCGCTGCCCGCCCTGCATGTGCTGCTGGACCTACCCACGCGCATCGAACCGCGCGCCTACATCGTGTTCGACGAGTTCCAGTCGCTCATGGCGATCGACGGCGCCGAGGCGATCCTGCGCAGCCACATCCAGCAGCACCGCGATCATGCCTCGTACGCGTTCGCGGGCAGCGAGCCCGGCTTGATGCAGCAAGCGTTCAGCGACCGACGACGGCCCTTGTACGCGCAGGCCACGCCGCTGCGCCTACCGCGACTGCCTGGTGGCGCCGTCCTCACGCGGCTCCATGAGGACTTCTCCGCGACTGGACGGGATCTCGCGGACATGGGCGAGGCGCTGCTCGCCCTCACCGGGGGCCATCCCCAGCGCAGCATGCTGCTCGCCGACCTCCTGTGGCTCCGCACACCGAAGGGCACGAGCGCCACCCACCAGCGACTGGTCGCCGCCGTGGGCGACGCGCTCGCGCGCACCCGCATCGAGTCGGAAACTCGATGGGCCGCACTGACCGCGAACCAGAAGCGGGTGCTGCGCGGAACCGTGGAGTACGGCTCGGCCATGAGCCGCGACGCGCTCACCGCCCTTGGCATGAGCAAAGGGTCGGTGCAGGGCGCGCAGAAGGCCCTGTTGGCCGAAGGCGACCTTGAGACCGCCGGTGAGGCCGGCTACCGCCTCGTCGACCCGTTCCTCGCCGAGTGGGTCCGCCGCACCGCAGGCCGCTGACGCTCGCCACGGCCGGCGCCACCGGCCCGTGGTCCCAAGGCCAGCCGCATGCGCTGTGCCACCGCAGCCGCAAGGTGGCGACTACAATTGAGGGGCATGGTCAACCGCGGACCCGACTGGATGCGCCAGGCCGGGCGGGACCTGGAGCAGGCCGAGGACTCACGGGCGGCGGACCGTCACGAGTGGGCCTGCTTCGCGGCGCACCAGGCGGCCCAGAAGGCGGTCAAGGCTCTGCACCTGCACCTCGGCCAGGAGGCGTGGGGGCATCTGGTCGCCCGGCTGCTGACGGAACTGCCCGACAAGGCCGAGGCACCCCCAGAGCTCGTCGACCGTGCGAAGATCCTGGACAACTACTACATCCCCGCCCGGTATCCCAACGGTCACCCCGAGGGGGCGCCGTTCGAGCACTACGGGCGACTGCAGAGCGAAGGAGCGATCGAGCATGCCCGTGCGGTCCTCGGGTTCGCGACTGCTGCGGTGGCCGGACGCCCAAAGCGTTGACCACGCAGCCCGGCGGTGGGCCTCGGACCTCGCTGCGCGAGATGGGGCGGTCGTGCGGGTGGGATACTTCGGCTCCTACGCGCGCGGCGACTGGGGGGTGGGCAGCGACCTGGACCTGGTGGTGATCCTCAGCCACTGTCCCGAGCCCTTCGAGCGCCGGGCGCTGCGCTGGGACACGACGACGCTGCTCGTGCCGGCGGACGTGCTGGTCTACACCGCGGCGGAGTGGGACCGCCTCGGCGACGAGCCCGGCCTGGTCCGCACGGCGGCCCGGGAAGCGACGTGGGTCTACCCGCGAGCGGCCTGAATGCCCGTCCGTGGGCGGAGGAGGGACCGCAAAGACCCTGTCCGGCGATCCCTGGTCCGCAGGGATCGGTGTGCGCCCCCCTGCCTGCTCCCAGTTCCGGCCGGATCTCTTGGTCCCGAGTTGTTTCAGCCTGGGTCACGATCGCTACCCCAAGGCTGCCACGATGGCCACGGAGACTTCGCGTATCCGACCCTTTGGGACGCCCACACGGAGTGAACGCACGGCCATCTCCACCCCTGGTCCTCCACGGGCGCCGAACTGTCGGCGCAGTGGGCCGCCCTCCTGCCGTGCGGACCAAGACGCGCGCCCCTGGATCCGCCGGGCGGAGCGATCCCATGGGGAACGATGAGGTCGATGGGCAGCGGGCGGTCTGCGGTCGGGCGCCGAGCGGTCAAGCGGGGTGGTATGCTTTACGCATGACACGCCGGCGGGAGCTCAACGTCCAGCTCGCGGTGCGCGTGCCGAACGAGCTGGTCGAAGCGCTGGACCGGCTCGTCCCGGAGAGACACGCGACCCGCGCAGAAGCGGTGCGTGCCGCGGTCGAGGACTACCTGTACCGCGTCGCCTGCGAGCGTGATGCCCAGCGCTATGCCGAGCAGCCACTGACAGACAACGAGCTGGCGCTGACCGACGATCCCGACGCGTGGTCGGCGACACCGTCGTGGTGAGAGGCGAGATCTGGTGGGCGGCCACGCCTGGCGGCGACCGGCCGGTGCTCGTCCTCACCCGTGACCCCGTCGCAGGCCGCATCGAGGCGGTCGTCGTCGCCGCATGCACCCGCACCGTGCGCGGTCTCAGCAGCGAGCTGCCACTCGGGCCACAGGACGGTATGGGCGAGGACTGCGTCGCCTCCTTCGACAACCTCCACACAGTGCGGAAGAGCCAGTTCCGCCAGCGCATCGCCACCTTGCCGCCGGACCGCGACGACGAGCTGTGCGTCGCTCTGGACGCCGCCCTCGGCTGCCCCCGCTGATCCGTGAATCGCCGGAGCCCGCGGAGGCGATTCTCACAATCCCGGTTGTGGCCATCGCGCAGCGATGGCCATGAGAGCTGAGTCCGAGCTCGTGGTGTCCCTCGAATCGGCGGTGCAGCCGCGTAGCACCCACGCTCCGCTCGCCGTCATCGCGGGGACGTCGGGATAGGGTCGCCGGCATGCGACCGCAGCCGCCCCCGTCGGAGGTCACCGTCGAGCGCGGACGCGCGGTCGTGCTGCGTTGGGCCGACGGGCACCTCACCGAGCTCCCGCTGCCGGCGTTGCGGCGACGCTGTCCGTGCGTGGCCTGCCACGACGCCAGGGCGGGCGGCGGCGTGCCGGTCGCCGAGCGCCTGGACGTGGCCGGCGCCGAGCTCGTCGGCGCCTACGGGCTCGCGCTGGCGTGGACCGACGGGCACGGCGACGGCGTGTACTCCTGGGAGGTCCTGCGTTCCTGGTGCGTCTGCGCCACCTGCGACCCGGCAGCGGGCGGCGGGGCCGAAGCCCCTGCGCCTACCTGACGTTCACCACCGGCAGGCGCATGCGGCGCGGCGGGTGGGCGAGGAGCGCGTCGACCACGGCGTCGAGCGCGGCCGCACCCTCCGACTGCGGGTCGGTGACCACGATCGGTCGGCCCTCGTCGCTGCCCTCGCGCAGCGCCGGCACCAGCGGCACCTTCCCGAGCAGCGGCACGTCGAGCTGCTGGGCGAGCAGGTCGCCGCCACCGCTGCCGAACAGCTCGTACCGCTCACCGTCGTTGCCGGTGAAGTGGCTCATGTTCTCGATGACGCCGGTGACGGTGAGGTTCACCTTGCGCGCCATGTAGGCCGACCGCTGCGCGACCTTCTGCGCCGCCGGCTGCGGCGTGGTGACGACCACGACCTCGGACAGCGGCAGCAGCTGGGACATCGTCAGCGCCACGTCCCCGGTGCCGGGCGGCATGTCGACCAGGACGTACTCCGGCGCCGCCCAGTGCACGTCGGTGACGAACTGCGACAGGGCCTTGTGCAGCATCGGGCCTCGCCAGATGATCGGCGACTGCTCGTCGGTCGCGAAGAACGCGACCGACACCACCGACACGCCGTGCGCCTTCGGTGGGATGACGAGGTCGGCGACGATCGCGGGCCGGCGGTCGACGCCGAGCATCCGCGGGATCGAGAACCCGTAGACGTCGGCGTCGATGAGCGCGACCCGCCGTCCGCGGCGTGCCAGTGCGACCGCGACGTTCACCGAGATCGACGACTTGCCGACCCCGCCCTTGCCCGACGAGATGGCGAGCACCCGCGCGCCGGAGAACGCCTGCTCCGGCGTGGGTTTCGTCGGCCCCTGCAGCCGGGTGCGCAGCGCGACCCGCTGGTCGTCGGTCAGCTGCACGAGATCGACGCGGACCTGCGCGGCGCCTGCGCGACGGGCGGCGGCGTCGACCTCGGCCCGCAGACGGTCCCGCCACGGGCCCGCCGGCACCAGCTCGGCGACGGCGACCACCGCTCGGTCGGCGTCCACGACGACGCCGCGCACGAGGCCGAGGTCCGCGAGCGACAGCTCGACGTCAGGCTCGACCACGGCCCCGACCGCGTCCGTGACGCGCTGGTGCAGCGTCGCCTGCGAATCAGGTCCGTGTGGCATGGCGTCTCCCGGCAGCGGTGGGCGATCGGTGGATCGCAATCACACTCGCACCATGCGCGAATGGCAAGGCTCCATCCGCGCATCGGAAAATCGGGAAAGTTGTTGACCTCAGTCGTCCGCGGTGAGACGCTGGCCCCCTGTCTGCGCGTCGCCGGTGGCGCGCCGGACCAGGTGACGAGAGGCGCACGCGATGCCGTTGAGCCGACGCGACTTCCTGAAGCTGTCCGGTGCGACGGGGGCGGCCGCCGCATGGGGCACCTTTGGGTTCGACCTGCAACCCGCATACGCGCAGGCAGCGAACCTCAAGACCAGCCGCGCCACCGAGGTGCGTTCCGTCTGTCCCTACTGCGCGGTCGGCTGCTCGATGATCGCCTACGTCACCGGCCAGGGCGGCAACAACACCAAGCCCACGCTGGTCCACATCGAGGGCGACCCCGACAGCCCCATCAACGAAGGGACGCTGTGCCCCAAGGGCGCCTCCACGATGCAGCTCGCCCTCGGCGGCAACCTCGAGCGGGCCACCGCGCCGCAGTACCGCGCGCCGGGCTCCGACGAATGGCGACAGCTGTCCTGGGACGAGACCCTCGACCGGCTCGCGCGGCTCGTCAAGGACACGCGCGACGAGACGTTCACCGAGACCGACGACGACGGCAACACGGTGAACCGCCAGACCGGCTTCGCGTTCACCGGCGGCGCCACCCAGTCCAACGAGGAGGGCCAGGTCGCCGTCAAAGTGATCCGCAGCCTCGGCACCGTCTACATCGAGCAACAAGCACGCGTCTGACACGGCCCCACGGTGGCCAGTTTGGCCGCCTCGTTCGGTCGCGGTGCGATGACCAACCACTGGGTGGACTTCAAGAACTCCGACGTGTTCCTGGTGGTGGGCGGCAACCCGGCGGAGAACCACCCGTGCGGCTGGCGCTGGGCGTACCGTGCCCGTGACGAGCGCGGCGCGAAGATCATCCACGTCGATCCCCGGTTCACGCGCACCTCGGCGACCGCCGACGTCTACGCGCCGATTCGCGCCGGCGCCGACGTCGCGTTCTTCGGCGGCTTGATCAACTACATCCTGTCCGAGGAGCGCTACCACGCCGACTACGTCAAGCTGCACACCAATGCGGCGTTCCTCGTCGACGAGGGCTTCTCCTTCTCCGACGGGCTCTTCAGCGGCTACGACGAGGCCGCCAAGACCTACGACACCGCCACCTGGTCCTACCAGATGGAGGACACGCCGCCCGGCGAGCCGGGTGGTGAGGGCGGGGACTCCGAGCAGGGCGACGACCTGCCGGCAGGGACCGGCGGCGGGGAGGCCGGCGGCGACGCCGCGCCGTTCGTGCGCCAGGACCCGACCCTGGAGGACCCGCGCTGCGTGTTCCAGCTGATGAAGGACCATTTCTCCCGCTACACCCCCGAGGTGGTCGCGGACACCACCGGCATGCCGCGGGAGAAGTTCCTGGAGGTCGCCGAGCTCTTCAGCTCGACCGGCGCGCCGGACAAGGTCGGCAACCTCGTCTACGCCGTCGGTCTCACGCACCACACGACCGGCGTGCAGATCATCCGGGCGCTCGGGATGGTGCAGCTGCTGCTCGGCAACGTGGGCCGGCCCGGGGGTGGGGTCAACGCCGAGCGCGGTCACGCCAACATCCAGGGCAACACCGACAACGCGATCAGCTGGGAGATCCTGCCCGGCTACCTCGCCGTCCCGAGGCCAGGGCTGGAGACGATCGACGACTACCTCGAAGGCGTCGCCGCGACGGGCCTCGCGGCGAACGCGATCAACTTCTTCGGCAACAACTACAAGGCGTTCCTCGTCAGCCTGCTGAAGGACTGGTTCGGTGACGCCGCGACCGCCGACAACGACTTCGGCTACGCGTGGCTGCCCAAGCCCGCCGGCAACTCCTCGTGGTTGACCGCCCACGACGAAGCCCTGAAGGGGACATTGCAGGGGTTGATCTGCTTCGGGTTCCACAACCCGGCCGCCGGGCCGGACAGCAATCGGATGATCAAGTCGCTGTCCAAGCTCAAGTGGATGGTCGCGATGGACCCGCTGCCGACCACGGCGAGCGAGTTCTGGCGCTCACCGGGGGTGGACCCGGCGGCGATCGACACCGAGGTGTTCTTCCTCCCCTGCACCCACTGGATCGAGAAGGACGGCTCCTTCACCAACTCCGGGCGCTGGGCCCAGTGGAAGTGGAAGGCGCTGGAGCCCGAGGGTGAGATCCGCGACGACCACTGGGTCCTCGCCCAGCTGCACCTGCGGCTGAAGCGACTCTACGAGGAGGAGGGCGGGGCGTTCCCAGACCCGATCGTGAACCTGCGCTGGGACTACTCGAACGCCGGGCACCCCGACCTGGAGGAGGTCGCCCGCGACGCCAACGGCTACGACCTGGAGACCGGCCTGCTGGTCGACACGTTCGCCGACCTGCGCGACGACGGCACCACGTCGTCGGGCAACTGGATCTACGCCGGCTCGGTCACCGAGGACGGCAACCAGATGCAGCGGCGCCAGACCTCGGATCCGAGCGGCCTGGGTTACTATCACGGCTGGGGTTGGTCGTGGCCCCTCAACCGCCGGATCCTGTACAACCGTGCCTCCGCGGACGCTGACGGGAACGCCTGGGACCCCGAGCGTCCCGGGATCAGGTGGAACGGGCGCAACTGGATCGGCGACGTGCCGGACTTCCCGCCCACCTCCGCGCCCGAGGAGGGCAAGGGCGCGTTCATCATGACCGGCGAGGGCGTCGCGCGGTTGTTCGCCCCGGGCACGCTCACCACGGACGGCCCCTTCCCCGAGCACTACGAGCAGGCCGAATCGCCGATCGTCAACCCGGTGCCCGGCGGTCGGCGTGAACGCCACCCGATCGCCCACCTCTACGACGGCGCGCAGGAGACCTTCGCCCCCGTCGACGGCGACTTCCCCTACGTGGCGACCACCTACCGGGTGACCGAGCACGAGCACTACGTCACCCAGCACGTCAGCTACCTCAACGAGGCGATGCCGGAGTTCTTCATCGAGCTCGACCCCGACCTGGCGGCGCAGAAGGGTGTCACCAACGGCGGTCAGGTGAAGGTCCGCTCGATGCGCGGCGAGGTCCAGGGCGTGGCGGTCGTGTCCAAACGCATCCGTCCGCTGCGGCTCGCCGGCGGCAAGGTCGTGCACCAGGTCGGCATCCCGCTGCACTGGAACTACGCTGGCGGGCGCCGAGCCGCGGCGTCGATGGCGAACCTGCTGACCCCCTACATCGGCGACGCCACCACCCGGACGCCGGAGTACAAGGGCTTCCTCGTTGACGTCGAGGCCGCGACCGAGAGAAGGGAGTAATGCGCCATGGCTGACGACCTCGGCCTCCGCGTCCGACGGCGCTCGGCGACCCCCGGCGGCGACACGAACATCCGCCGGGATGGCGTCGAGGTCGCGAAGATCGTCGACATCGACTTGTGCATCGGCTGCAAGGCCTGCGAGGTCGCGTGCAAGGAGTGGAACGACCTCCCCGCCGAGGAGACCTGGAACTTCGGCAGCTACCAGAGCCACCAGGACCTGACGCCCACGACCTGGGACCTCATGCGCTTCAAGGAGGTCGACCTCGACGACGGCGGGCTCGCGTGGCTCATCAAGAAGGACAGCTGCCTGCACTGTGAGGAGCCCGGCTGCCTGGCCGCCTGCCCCGCCCCCGGCGCGATCGTGCAGTACGAGAACGGGATCGTCGACTTCGACTCCTCGAAGTGCATCGGCTGCCAGTACTGCGTCGCGGGGTGCCCGTTCGACATCCCGCGCTTCGACGAGGAGACCCAGAAGGTCTACAAGTGCACGATGTGCGTGGACCGGGTCTCCAACGGCCTCGAGCCAGCCTGTGTCAAGTCCTGCCCCACCGGGTCGATCAAGTTCGGCAGCAAACAGGACATGGTCGCCTACGGCCACGAGAAGGTCGCGAAGCTTGTCGACCGCGGCTTCGCGGACGCGACCCTGTACGATCCCGAGGGGGTCGGCGGGCTCCACATGATGTATGTCGTGCCGCGCGGGGACATGCTCGCCGACTACGACCTCCCCGAGGATCCGCAGGTGCCCGGGACGTTCTTCCAGGCGCTGTCGGGCCTGCGCAAGCTCGGCTCCGCAGCCACGTGGGCCGGGATGCTCGGCGTCGGGCTGCTGTTCCTGCGGACCGGCAGGTTCCGGCCTCCACCCGAGGACGAAGCCGTGGCCGAGGCCTACGCGCTCGATGACGAGCGGACGGTCGGGCCCCCACCCGACGACTCCGCCGGCGCAGCGGGGACCGCGGGAACGAACCCCTACGACCCGCCGCCGCCCGACGACGGAGGCGAGGGGCGGACACGCTGATGGCCGCACCGACCGCACCCCGACCGGCCGTCACCGACGAGGCGCACGCCGAGCAGCACGCGGGTTTCGTCCGCTACGGCCTCTTCGAGCGCGTGCTGCACTGGTTCGTGGCGCTCAACTTCATCTACTTGCTGCTGTCGGGCTTCGCGCTGGCCTATCCTCGGATGGCGTGGCTCTACCCGCTGCTCGGTGGCGGTCAGACAGCACGCGTCGCGCACCCGATCGTCGGGGTCGTCCTCACCGTCGGCGTGCTGGTCATGCTGGTGCTGTGGATGGGCCAGAGCACCTTCAGCCGACGCGACGTCGAGTGGGCCAAGAAGCTGCCCACCTACGCGAAGACGGGCCACACGGACCTGGACACCGGCAAATACAACGCCGGCCAGAAGGGCTACTTCTGGGCGATGATCCTGCTCACGGTAGGGCTGCTCGTCACCGGCATCCCCTTGTGGTTCCCGGACCTGCTTGACTCCAGCGGCGTCCTCCGCGCCATGCGGCTGGTCCACCACGTGCTGTTCCTGGCGTTCCTCGCCGCGTTCATCATCCACGTCTACCTCTCGAGCGTCGCCTTCCCCGGCACGATGTCGGCGATGACCACCGGCAGGGTCAGCCGCGCCTGGGCGGCGAGGCACCACCCGCGCTGGTTCCGCGAGCGCGAGGCCGCGCAGCGCGCTGCCGGTGAACCGATCGCCACGCCCGACGGGGAGGACGTCGGTCGCCGCTCCGACGACTCGCGTTGATCGGCAACAGGGGACAGCCCGGCGATCTCAAAGGCCGGCTGCGGCGAGCGCAGGCGATCGGCGTCTCGTCGGCGGCGGGCGAGCCGCTCGCGCTGGCGCTCGCGGTGCTCGATGACCAGATCCGGCGCTGGGACAGCCCGACGACCGCCGCGCTGTCGGCGCTGTTGGTCGCCGGTGCGGCGGAGCGACGGGAGGCGCAGCGCTACCCGCTGCTCGACGTGCCCGCCGCGACGGCGGCGCTGGCCGAGGAGACCGCGCGAGTGGCCCGCTCGCCCCTCGCCACCGGGACGTCGCCGGCGCCCCTCGCCGAGTCGCGCGCGGCCGTCGCCGCACTCGAGCCGGAGGCGCGCACCGCCCTCGTCGCCGCCTGGGGCGACGACGTGACGATGGTCGACCCGCGGCTCGGCTTCTGGGTGCAGGTGGCCGCCGGGCCGGCGCTTGAACTCGCCGCCGCGACCGTCGGCGCGCCCGATCCGCAGGAGTGGCGTGGCGCCGCCTGCCCGCTGTGCGGGGGGCTGCCCCAGGTGTCGGTCATCTCCGAGCGCCCCGGCGACCTGCTCGGCGGCGCCCCGCGATCGCTGGTGTGCGGGCGCTGCACCACCTGGTGGGCGTTCTCTCGCGTCACCTGCCCCAGTTGCGGCGAGGACAACCCCGACCGCATCCCCAACCACCTGGTGGACGGGTTGGGATGGGTGCGCATCGACGGCTGCGACACCTGCGGCGGCTACATCAAGACCTTCGACCTGCGCGAGGACGCCAGTCGCGAGGTCGTCCCCCTGGTCGACGACGTCGCGAGCCTGACGCTCGATGTGTGGGCCACGAGCCGAGGCCTGTCCCGGCCGGTCCGCTCCCTCGCGGGCGTCTGAACCGACGGCGCCGGCCGCGCCGCTGAGCTCAGCGCGGCCAATGCTGGCCGAGGTAGGGGCGGCTGTTGGCGGTCGCCCACCGATCGAGCACCTTGGCGAGGGCGCGAGCCTGCCCACCGCCGGCGGGCAGGCTGCGCTTGAGGACGCAGACCAGCACGAGGTCCTGCTCGGCGGCGAAGTCCGAGACGTTCTCCGTGACCAGCGCACGTTGTTCGCTCCTCGCGGCCGTGGCGACCTCGCCATCGGGCGCGCCCGTGAGCCCAACCTCAGCCACGTGGACGGCGTCGTGGTGGAACTCGTCCCGGAGGTGGCCAGCGGCAGCGCTGGGGAACATCTCGTCCAGCAGGAACCTCACGCCAGCAGCGCGCGACGCTGCTCGGCGGCCTCGCGGCCAGACTCGATCGCCTCCTCGTTGCGAGCGCTGCGCGTTTCGACCTCGTCTGGATGGCGAGCGGCGAACTCAAGTGCCGTGCGGATCTGTCGCGGGTGCAGGTCCGTTTCGGACGCCAGGAGGTCGATGCGATCCTCCTCGCCGCCTACCAGCTCGCGCAGCCGCCCCACGATCTCCCACACGTCGGGCCCGGCCGCCAGGGCGGCGCGACGGTCGTGCGTCGGACCGCGGTAGACGACCCCCGGATGCTCGAGACAGTCCACGCCTTCAATGATCAACCGCTCCAGCAAGGCAGTGGCGCTGACGCCTTCGCGATCCGCGCGCTCGCTGAGCCGGCGCCTTGCCTCCTCACTGAGCCGGAAGGACGTGCTGGTCGTCACCATGGACCCTCCAGATCCGTAGGCACGGTACTGTAGCGCATCCGTAGCGCAGCCGGCGACTAGCCAGTGCCAGTGGACGTCGGAGCGACCGGGGCCTGACCGCCTACGCCCACAGTGGCGCCTGATCTCGCAGCACGATCGGTCAGAGGAACGCTCCGAGGCCGATACAGCGGGCAGGGGCATCAGCGGGAGCCGACGTGAGTGGATCGTTGGTCGCGAAGCAGCGCGCCTAGATCGTCGAGAGGAGGCGGAGCAGCTCGGTCAGCGCGGCCTGCTGCTGCGGGGTAAGTCCGGAGACGAGTTGGGCCTCGCGTCCGAGGACGCGGTCCACGAGGCCATCGACGAGTTCGTGCCCGGCGGGGGGGAGCGTCACGACGACCGCACGCAAGCTGACCGATGCACGCCGGGGGGGGGGCGCTCATCGCCGCCACCAGCAGTGGGCGGGCCGGCACCCCCGACGACGTCGCCGGCACCGTGCACTTCCTCGCCTCCACGGCGGCGCGCCAGATCACCGGGCAGGCTCTCGCGGTCGACGGAGCGAGCGCACCACCCGCTGATTCAGCGCGTCCCGAAAGGTGACACGCGCAAGGCCTGCGGCTCAGGGCTCAGGGATGGTGACATCCGAACGCCCTCTGTGGGGCGGAGCTCGAAGGAGCGGCTCACACGCCTGGATCAGGGCGCTCATGAGGGAGTGGACGTTGACGTGCGCGCTGGATCGCGGCGCGATCGGCGGCCCGACGCGGGTGTGAGGACCAGTACTGCACGGGTCCGAACCCAAACCCAGGTACCCTATGATTATGGACAGCGGTCTTTCGGCGGTGGCCATGCGGCTGGGTGTGTCGCGCGGGCGCGCGCCAGCGGACACGCCACACCGGCGGAGGCGCGCCTGCCCGCGCTCGCCGAGGTCGTCCTGCCCGGTCGGGGCGCGGCACCGCCGGTCCGGCGCTCAGCCCCAACGCGATTTTCCCCGCACCAAGGCGAGCTCCACCGCCAGCTCTTTGAGCGCCTCGGACAGCCGGGCGGTCTCGGCCCGCTCGGCTTCCAGCTCGACCTCGAACGGCGAGCGCGGCCGGCCAGGCTTCGAGGCGGCGAACGCAGCCAATGCGGCGTCCTTCGCCAGCCGCCTGATCTTGATCACGGTGGACACATCGACCTGCCACTTGCGAGCCGCGTCGGCCTGCGTCAGCTCCTGAGAGGTCACCTCCAAGAAGACCTCCCACTTCTCCTCCGGCGACAGCTGCCGGCCCTTGCGTCGACCTGCTTGAGACATTCGTCGGACCCTCCTGAATCGGGCCCCACAAGCCTCCCAGCCTTGGGTGGTTTACCGGCGCAACCTCTGCGGCGAAGTCAAACGCAAACCACAACCATCGGCGTGTCCGCCACGTCGGCGTGGACGAGGTTGGTCGAACCAGCCGACGAGCGCGTTGCGGGCCTGGTTGCGCGCCTGCGGCGTCGGCGTGAGCGTCCCCAACCACTCTCCCACCTCCCTCGTAGGTGGAGGTGTCGGTGACGCCTCCCTGGTAGGCGGCCCGCACGGTGTGGGCGTACTGCGTCCGGGTCGTCTCCCGCCATCCCCGCCGGTCGAACCCCCACCGGGTGAAGTCGTTCAGTCGCCGTTGCATGGCCATCCCTCCAGGGTGTGCGCCGTGGCCCCGGCCGCACGGCCGGGGGCTGTTCTGCTGTCGGTCGCCGTCACGGTCAGGTCAGCGCCTCAGCGCGTCTGCCGCGGTGTCGCTGATCTCCCGGAGGGCCCGGAGGCTCTTCTCGGCCTCAAGCCGGGACCGGAAGTAGGCGGCGATCCGTCGTGCGAGGGCGGCGACCACGGTCGGCTGCGTCCAGTTGTGCTCGGCGACGAAGTCGGGGAGGTCGACCCAGAACAGCTGCTCCCAGACCCAGTCGAGGTGCTCGGCGCTGTACTCCTCGAAGCCGTGGTCCTCACGGGCGGCGAAGTCGTCCCACAAGCGCATGGCGCCTTCCAGGCCGTCATCCTCGAACCGGAGGAGCCGGTCGTGGAGCTCAGGTGCACGCTCAGACAGCGCGCAGCCGCAGCGGGCCGGGTCGATGGTCTGTGTGTCGCGCAGGTCGGTGTCGGCGGTCACGCGGCCACCGCCGGCGCGGTGCCGCGGATCAGGTCGGGCGCGCAGTCGGCGGCGAACAGGCCGAGCTCGGCCATGCCGGCGGCCATCGTGGTGTTGCCCGAGCCGAGCGCGTCGGCGGCCAGTTCGAGCCACGCCGCGGCCGAGCGGAGCCGTTCGGCGAGGACGTGAGCGTCGTCGGGTTGATGCTGGGTCGGCGGCGGTGTCGCTGTGGTCATCCGGTTCCCCCTCGGGTCGCTGCCGGAGCAGGCGACCGGGGGAGTGCCCTACCAGCCCCGCTCGCGCCACTCCGGCAAGCTGGAACGCTCACGTCCGAGCGTCGTGTCGTCACCGTGACCCGGGTAGACCCAGGTTTCATCGTGCAGCGGGAAGAGCCTCGTCTCGAGGGTCTCCATGATCTGCGCGAAGTCGGCCGGACTTGTTGTCCGCCCCGGTCCGCCGGGGAACAGCGTGTCCCCGGTGAACAGGTGCCGCTCGCCGAGCCTCACGCAGATGCTGCCCGGCGTGTGCCCTGGGGTGTGGAGGAGCTGGACCTCGGCGACGCCGAAGG
>JACDBB010000120.1 GCA_013695145.1 Euzebyales bacterium | reverse complement strand
CTGGTGGGTCAGCCAGCAGGCTCCTGCGTCTCGACCTCCTCGAAGACGGCAGCGCGGGGGCCGGTGATGAGGCCCTCGCGCTCCACCCGCTCCCACAGCGTGCGCAGCCGCTCGAGGAACGCCTCGGCCTGCTCGGCGTCGTCGAACTCGAGGTCGATGGCGACGTAATTCGGTTCGTTGTGCGCGCGCAGCACATGGTGCCGGCGCACGCCGCCCTGTGCGCGTCCGGCGGGGTCGGAGTCGAAGGCGGCCTTCCAGGCGGCGAAGTCGGCGACGCGGTGATCGATCCGCACCGTGTACATGGCGTGCTCCTTCCTGGCCGTGCGGCGTTTCAGAACCGCAGGCCGTGACGCTCGATGATCGGCATCGTGTTGTCGAAGTCCAGCTCGGCGCCGTAGCGCGCCGCCATCTCGGTGAGCGTGTCGGGCTCGGGGAGTCCGGCGTCGCCGAACTCGCGGAACAGCTCCTCCAGCCCGCCGGGGGAGATGATCTCGAGGATGCGCAGCGTGGTGTCCCCGGCGTTCCAGAACGTGTGCCACTGCCCCCGGGGCTTGAAGACGAGCTCGCCCGGCCCCGCCAACACCTCGTGGTCGCCCAGCAGGGCACCGACGTGGCCTTCGAGCACGTAGCTGTACTCGTCCTCGCGGGTGTGCAGGTGCAGCGGGGCGGCGAGCTCCCGCGGGGCGATGATGTGCTCGACCAGGGCGAACCCGCCGCCGGATTCGGCGGCGTTGACGAGGAACCGGTCCCGGGTACCGTCCTCGGGGCCGAGGATCTCGCCGTCGGCCGGGCCCAGGATCTGCGGCGTGGCGCCGGGCGTGTCGGTGGTCATCACGTGCTCCTCTCGTTGTTCGGGACGGTGCAGATGGCGTAGCGCCAGGCGCGGTCGGGGCCGCGGCGCATCACGTTGATCACGGCGCCGACGCTCAGGGCCGTGTCCCCGGCCTGCAGCACCAGCCGCGGCGTGGCGAGCAGGCGGCGCTCGCGGGCCCACAGCGCGGTCGGGGTGCCCGCCTCCTCGCCGCGCGCCGCGAGCAGGGCGCGACGATCGAGCACGGCGTCGCGGTCGAGCAGGCGCCTCACGGCGTCCATGTCCTGGACGATGCAGGCGTCCTCGAGAAGCGTCTCGAGCTCCTCCGGTGTGGTCGCCCGCGGGGCGCTCGGACGTGTCACCGTGCGCTCGTGTCCGCCGTGGCCGCGCCGAGCCTGGACAGCGCGTAGGCGAGCACGGCTGCGGCGGCGATGCTCGACGCGTGGAAGGCGTACTCGATGGCCAGCACCCGCCCGGGCCGCAGGCCCGAGGTGGTGTGCATGGCGACGTGCAGCCACCAGCTCCACAGCAGCCAGAACACCGACAGGTGGGTCGCCGCCGCAAGGCCCGTGCGCGCCGGTCCGAACAGCCGGCGGATCGGCTCACGGCCGAGCAGCAGGACCGCCAGGCCGGCGCCGAACGCCAGCGCTTCGATCGCGCCGATGAGCGTGAACAGCCCGACCTGCACCCCCGCCGGCGCGGGGTTGAGCTGCACGGTCTCCGGCCACACCAGCCGGCCCAGCGGCGCATGGGGGCTGACCAGGAACGCGGCCAGGCCGCCGGCGACGGCGATGGCAGCGAAGGTCCTGCCCCCCGGACGGTGGGCGTTGCGGTCTGCAGCGGTCATGGGTCGCACCTCATGGTCGCGAGCGCCCCGAGCGCTCGTTTGACTCCCGGCCACGACGGTAGGCAGCAGCCGGCGCGCCCCGCCATCCCACAAACCTGCTATTCCCCGCCGCACCGAGCGGCCGTACCATCCCGACCATGAGCGCGTATGCCAAGGCGGTGGCGCAGGAGCGGATCACGCGGCTCGCCTCACGGGGGCTCGACCTGGTGGCGTTCTGGCGGGCGTGCACCGAGGTGCTCGCCCCCGCGGTGCCCCACTACATGGGCCCCTGCTGGTTCACGCTCGACCCCGCGTCGCTGCTGGTGACCAGCCACTTCCAGGAGGGGCTGGAGGAGATCCCGTCCGAGTGGCTCGCGCAGGAGTACTACGAGGACGACTTCAACAAGATGGCCGACGTCGCGCGCTCCCCACGCGGCGTGTCGACGCTGCACGAGGCCACCGGCGGTGACCCGAGCCGCAGCCCGCGCTACCAGTCGACGATCGTGGCGTACGGCGGGGAGCAGGAGATGCTCGCAGGGCTGCGCACCCCAGCCGGGGAGATCTGGGGCGTGCTCGGGCTGTACCGGGAGCCGGGCCAGTCGATGTTCGACGCGGACGACCTGGAGTTCGTCCGCAGGCTCGCGCCGGCGCTGGCCCAGGGCGCCCGCCGGGCTCTGCTGCTCGGCGAGGCGACCCATCCGGAGGGCCCCGAGGCGCCCGGTCTGCTCGTCCTCGGCGCCGACTGGGACGTCGAGTCGATGACCCCCGGTGTGGACCGCTGGCTCGCCGAGCTGCCCGACGGCGACTGGGAGCACGGCCGGCTCCCATCCGCGGTTCTCGCTGTCGCCGGCCAGGCGCTGCGCACCGCGGGGGCCGCCGCGCCGGGTGAGGTGGCGTTCGCCCGGGTCCTGTCCCGCGCCGGCCGCTGGATCGTCCTGCACGGCGCGGCGCTGGCGTCCGACGGCGGGCGACGCGCCGCGGTGATCGTGGAACCGGCGCACCCGGCGCGGATCGTCCCGCTGCTCATGGCCGCCTACCAGCTCACCGACCGGGAGCAGGAGGTGACCCGGCTGGTGCTGCAGGGCAGCTCCACCGCGCAGATCACCGAGGAGCTGTTCATCTCGACCCACACGGTCCAGAACCACCTGAAGAACATCTTCGAGAAGACCGGCGTGCGCAGCCGCCGCGACCTGGTCGGCAAGGTCTTCTTCGCGCACTACGAGCCTCGCGTACGCGACAACGAGCAGCGCGCTCTGGAGGACCTGCCGCTGCGCGGCGGCCCCCTTCCCGCCGCGCCCCCCGCCTGACGCCGGTCAAGCGTCGGGTCGGCTCGACACTGTTTCCGGGCCGGTCAGCGGCCGCATCCCCACCCCCACGAGGTGACCTGAAGGAGCCGACGTGACCGCGTACAGGCAAACCATTCGTTGTTCCGGTCGGCGGGACGTGCGTTGAGGACGTGGGATCCGACCGTCCCGCGGGTCGTGGACGGTGGCGTTGCTTGCTACCAGCCGCGCGCCTGCCACTCGTCGAGGTGCGGCCGCTCGGCGCCGAGCGTCGTGTCGTCGCCGTGACCGGGGTAGACCCACGTCTCGTCCGGCAGGGTGCCGAAGATCCTCTGCTCGAGGCTCTCCATGATCCGCGCGAACGCCTCGGAACTGCCGAACGTGTTGCCAGGACCGCCGGGGAACAGGGTGTCGCCGCTGAACAGGTGGGCGTCGCCGAGCAGGAGGCAGGTGCTTCCCCGGGTGTGGCCGGGCGTGTGGACGAGCCGCACGGCCGTCTCGCCGAAGCGCACCTCGCCCCCGTCCTCGAGGGCACGGTCCGCGGCCCTCGGCACCATGTCCGCGTCCGCCGGGTGCAGCCAGGCGGGGGCGCCGGTGGCATCGGCGACCTCGGCCAGAGCCTGCCAGTGGTCCCGGTGGCCATGGGTGGTGACGATCGCATCGAGCGCCAGCCCGTCCACCTCCTCGAGGAGCCGGCCCGCGTCGTTGGCCGCGTCGATCAGGAGCGCGTGGCCGCTGGCCGTGTCGGCCAGGACGTAGGCGTTGTTGTCCATCGGTCCGACCGACAGCTTGCGGATCTCGACCGTGCGCCCCCCGACGTCGACAGATCGGCTGATCGCCCGCCCGCCGGGTTCCACGTGCCCGCCGTACTGCTGTGCCATCGCAACTCCTCCTCGCGGCGTCCACGGACGCTTGCCCGCAGCGCCCGGCCGTTGTACCATGACGAACGTACGTTCGAGATGCGGCGCGGAGCATCCGTGTCGCTAGCATTGCAGGCGGGCCGCGCTTCTCGCCCGCTGGTCCCTTCCCCGCAACGGCACGAACCACGGCACATCCGCCACGGCACACCGATGGAGACGCCCGTGCCCAGCAGGAACGTGCGTGCGCAGGACGTACTGACCGTCCGGGGCGCTCGTGAGCACAACCTCAAGGACGTCGACCTCGAGATCCCCCGCGACAAGCTGGTGGTCTTCACCGGCATGTCCGGGTCGGGGAAGTCGAGCCTCGCGTTCGACACGATCTACGCCGAGGGCCAGCGGCGCTACGTCGAGTCACTGTCGTCGTACGCGCGCCAGTTCCTCGGACAGATGGACAAGCCCGACGTCGACTTCATCGAGGGCCTGTCACCGGCCATCTCGATCGACCAGAAGTCGACCAGCCGCAACCCGCGGTCCACGGTCGGGACGATCACCGAGGTCTACGACTACCTGCGCCTGCTGTACGCGCGGATCGGCCGGCCACACTGCCCGAACTGCGGCAGGCCGATCACCAGGCAGACCGCCGAGCAGATCGTCGATCAGGTCGAGGCGCTGCCCGAGGGCACGCGCTTCCAGGTGCTCGCGCCCGTCGTCCGCGGCCGCAAGGGCGAGTACGAGTCGCTGCTGGCCGACCTGTCCGCGCAGGGGTTCGCCCGCGCGCGGATCACCTCGGGGACGGCAGAGCCGATGACCGTCGACCTGGCGGCGGGCGACCGGCCCAAGCTTGCCCGCTACGAGCAGCACACCATCGAGGTGGTGGTCGACCGGCTGGTCGCCAAGCCGGGGATCCGCCGCCGGCTGTCCGACTCGGTCGAGACCGCGCTTCAGCTCGCCGACGGCAGCGCCATGATCGAGACGGCCCCTCGCCGGGATCAGGGCGAGCCAGAGGTCACGACCTTCTCCGAGCATCTCGCGTGCGCCCACTGCGGCCTGTCGTTCGACCAGCTGGCGCCGCGCAGCTTCTCCTTCAACACCCCCTACGGCGCCTGCGAGACCTGCCACGGCCTCGGCATGCGCCTGCAGGTCGACCCCGACCTGGTCATCGGCGACGAGGACGCCGCCCTGGACCATGGCGCCATCCTGCCGTGGTCCTCCGGCGGCCAGTCGACGTACTACGACCAGCTGCTGCGCGCCGTCGCTGTCGAGCTGGGGATCGCGCCCGGCACGCCGTGGCGCAGGATCAGGGCCGCGGACCGTCGCCAGCTGCTGTACGGGCTGCCCGGCGACGACAAGGTGCTGGTCACCTACACCAACCGCTACGGGCGCAAGCGCCAGTACCGCGCCGCGTTCGAGGGCGTCATCCCGCAGCTGCTGCGCCGCCACTCGGAGACCGAGTCGGCGTACGTGCGCGAGAAGATCGAGGAGTACATGCGGGAGGTGCCGTGCAGCGCCTGCAACGGTGCGCGGCTGCGCCCGCTGGTGCTCGCGGTCACCGTCGGCGGCAGGAGCATCGCAGAGGCCTGCAACCAGTCGATCGCCGACGCCGCGGGCTTCTTCGCCAACCTGGAGCTCACCGACCGGGAGCGCTTCATCGCCGAGCGCATCCTGCGCGAGGTCGAGGTGCGGCTGCGCTTCCTGCTGGACGTCGGGCTTGACTACCTCACCCTGGACCGCGCAGCCGGCACGCTGGCGGGTGGCGAGGCCCAGCGCATCCGGCTGGCGACGCAGATCGGCTCCGGCCTGGTCGGCTGCCTGTACGTCCTCGACGAGCCGTCGATCGGGCTGCACCAGCGGGACAACGAGCGCCTGATCGACACGCTGCTGCGGCTGCGCGACCTCGGCAACACCGTGATCGTCGTGGAGCACGACCATTCGACGATCGCGGCCGCTGACTTTCTCGTGGACATCGGCCCCGGTGCGGGCGAGCACGGCGGCGAGATCGTCCACGCCGGCTCGCTGGCCGGCATGAAGCGCAACCCCCGCTCGATCACCGGCGCCTACCTGGCCGGCAGGAAGCAGATCGCGGTCCCCCGACGGCGCCGTGCTCCCCGCGAGGGCCAGGAGCTGGTCGTGCGCGGCGCGAGCGAGCACAACCTGTCGGGGCTCGACGTGTCGTTCCCGCTGGGGACGTTCATCGCGGTCACCGGCGTGTCCGGCTCCGGCAAGTCGACGCTGGTCAACGACATCCTGCACCGCGGGCTGCTGCGCCACGTGTACAGCAGCCGGACGGTCCCGGGTCGCCACAAGCGCATCGACGGGCTCGACAAGATCGACAAGGTCGTCGGGATCGACCAGTCGCCGATCGGGCGGACCCCTAGGTCGAACCCGGCCACCTACACGGGCCTGTTCGACCACATCCGCAAGCTGTTCGCCTCCACCCAGGAGGCCAAGGTCCGCGGGTATCAGCCGGGCAGGTTCAGCTTCAACGTCAAGGGCGGGCGCTGCGAGGCCTGCTCGGGCGACGGGACCATCAAGATCGACATGCAGTTCCTGCCCGACATCTACGTGCAGTGCGAGGTCTGCAAGGGCGCCCGGTACAACCGGGAGACGCTGGAGGTCCGCTACAAGGGTCGCAACATCGGCGAGGTGCTCGACGCGAGCGTCGAGGACGCGCTGGGGTTCTTCGCCAACATCCCCACGATCACGCGGCATCTGGAGACGCTCAGCGACGTGGGTCTCGGCTACATCCGCCTTGGCCAGCCGGCGACGACCCTGTCCGGCGGCGAGGCGCAGCGCGTGAAGCTGGCCTCCGAGCTGCGCAAGCGGGCCACCGGGCAGACGGTGTACATCCTCGACGAGCCCACGACCGGCCTCCACTTCGAGGACGTCAACCGCCTCCTGACCGTCCTGCACCGGCTGGTCGACAAGGGCAACACCGTGATCGTGATCGAGCACGACCTCGACGTGGTGAAGACCGCCGACTGGATCGTCGACCTCGGCCCTGAGGGCGGCTCAGGCGGCGGCACCCTGGTCGCCGAGGGCACCCCGGAGGACGTCACCGCCGCGGCCAACTCCTACACCGGCAAGTTCCTGGCGCCGCTGCTGGGTTGACGCGCCGCGCGGTGCGGTTTACTCGCGGGGCGGGATGAGCACGGCGTCAACGCCGTGGATGACCCCGTTGCCAACCTCGACGTCGGGCTCGGCCAGCGGCACCCCGCCCACCGCGAGGTCGCCGCCCTGCGTCTCGATGACGGTGAGCTCGGCGCCGGCCAGGGTGGTGAGCGTGTCGCCGGCGGCCAGGTCGGCGGAGGTGACGGCTTCGCCCTCGACGACGTGGTAGCTCAGGATCTCCGTCAGCCGCTCGTCGTCCTCCATGTAGCCCTCGAGGGTGTCCTCGGGGATGAACCCGAACGCGGTGTCCGAGGGCGCGAAGACGGTGAACGGTCCGTCGCCCTCGAGCTCCTCGGCGAGGCCGGTCTGCTCGAGACCAGCGATCAGCATCGCGTACCCGGTGGACGCCTCGAGCGCCGCGACTATCGTGTCCCCCTCCGCGGCGAGCCGCGGCTCCTCGGTCGCGGCCTCGGTCGGATCGGCCGCGTCGTCGGTCGCCTCATCGGTCGCGGCCTCGGTCGCCTCGTCGGTGGCGGCGTCGGTCGCCTCGTCCGTGGGATCGTCGGTCGCCATGTCGGTCGCGGCGTCCGTCGGATCGTCGGTGGCGTCCGCCGTCGCGTCCTCGGTCGTCGCGGCGTCAGTCGGCTCCGTCATCTCCACGGCGACGTCGGTGTCGGTGGCGGCGGGCGCGGCGGTGTCCTCTGCGGCGCTGTCCTCGATGGGGTCGTCCGTGCCGCAGGCGGCGAGCGCCAGCGCCAGCGCGGCACCCCAGACCACAAGGCGCCGACTGGCCGGCATGGTGGTGTCGGTTCGGCGGAACATGAGCACCTTTCGCGAACTTCCTCGGATGGTGTTTGCGCCGCCGTGGGCGTGCGCTCCGGCGGTCGATGGTCGACCAGCCCTCCGGTGTGCCCGATGCGCGGGACGCAAAACCAGTCACCCGGCCAGGGCCGCGGGGCTGCCATGATGGGGCGACATGCGCAACCCCGCTTTGGCCTTCCGCCCTGATCCCGGCACCATCCCGACCGATCCCGGCTGCTATCTCTGGCGTGACCGCCGCGAACGGGTGGTCTACGTCGGCAAGGCCAAGCAGCTCCGCG
>JACDBB010000119.1 GCA_013695145.1 Euzebyales bacterium | reverse complement strand
GCCAAAGTCGACACCCCCCGGGGGCAAGCGTCTCAGGCGCTGGTGAGGGTCAGCTCGAACTCGAAGGTGGCGTCGTCTGACACCTCGACGAAGGCCGCGATGTCAGGGCGCTCGATGTCGAAGTCCGACAGGCGCACCGGGGCGCCGCCGACCACGTGGATGTCGTCGCCGTCCCAGCGCGCCCGCAGGTCGACGGTGACGGGTCGCGTGACGCCGCGGAGCTCGAGCTCGCCCGCGACCGTGAAATCGGTGACGACGCCCGGCTGCGGCAGCGGGTCGAGCGGCACGGACTCGGTGAGCCGGAACCCGGCCTCCGGGTGGGTGTCGGTCTCCAGGTAGCGGACGCGGATGGCGCGGTCCCGCAGGTCGCGCTGGCTGCGGAGCTGGGTCATGTCCGCCGTCGCGTGGAGACTCGTGACGGTCAGGTTGTCGATGACCATGTCGGCGCGGACGGCGTCGGTCCTGCCGTAGCCCTCGATCGTGTCGGACAGGCGTGCGTAGTCCTCGATCACCCGGTATCCCACCCACCCTTCGGTGGCCGTCCAGGTGCCGTCCGGGCTCCCGACGAGAGTCGCGCCCGCGCCGCCTGGAAGCTCGGTTGCGTCGCCGAGCTGGGCGGTCTCCACCTCGTCTGGACGCGGGATGGCGACGTAGATCACCCCGAGGCACAGGGCGATCGGCACGGTGATGCCGAGGAGGGCGCGGAGCAGCTTCCGCATCGCCGCAAGCGTACCCTCCCGACCAGCGGCCACCTCGGTCCGCCGCCGCCGTGGACGACGGGGCGGTGATCCACACCGATCCCGGCACCGGCGGCTACCGCTTCGAGTCCGAGGCGGGAGCCGATGCCGTCCTCAGCTTCGGCGGCGTCGACGTGCCGTTGGCCCACTTTCTCTGAACTGCCAACGTGCTTACAGATCAGACCGCTCACGTCACCAGCCGCGTTCGCGCCACTCGGCGAGGCTCGGCCGCTCGTCGCCGAGCGTCGTGTCGTCGCCGTGACCGGGGTACACCCAGGTCTCCTCGGGCAGCGCACCGAAGATCCGCCGCTCGAGGCTGTCCATGATCTGCTCGAACGCCTTCCAGCTGCCGAACGTGTTTCCAGGACCGCCGGGGAACAGGGTGTCACCGGTGAACAGGTGGGTGTCGCCGAGCAGCAGGCAGGTGCTTCCCTGGGTGTGGCCGGGGGTGTGAACGAGTCGCACCGCCACCTCGCCGAAGCGCACCTCGCCTCCGTGCTCGATCGCCCGATCCGCGGCCCGCGGCACCATGCCCGCGTCCGCCGGGTGCAGCCAGGTGGGGACGCCGGTGGCGTCCGCGACCTCGGCAAGAGCCTGCCAGTGGTCCCGGTGACCGTGCGTGGTGACGATCGCATCGAGCACGAGCCCGTCCAACTCCCCAAGCAGCCGGCCCGCGTCGTTGGCGGCGTCGATCAGCAGCGCGTGGCCGCTGCCCGTGTCGGTGAGGACGTAGGCGTTGTTGTCCAACGGCCCGACCGATAGCTTGCGGATCTCGACCGAGCGCCCGCCGACGTCGACGGACCGGCTGATCGCCAGCCCACCGGGTTCCACGTGACCACCGTACTGCTCCGTCATCGCAAGTCCTCCTCGTCGGCGCGCACGTCCTTGTGCGGCGACCTCGGTCGTCGTATCATCACGAACGTGAGTTCGAGTGACGGCGCGGCGCATCCGTGTCGCTAGCATTGCATGCGGGCCGCGCTTCTCGCCCGCAGGTCCTTCCCCGCAACGGCACGAACCACGGCACATCCGCCACGGCGCACCGATGGAGACGCCCGTGCCCAGCAGGAACGTGCGTGCGCAGGACGTCCTGACCGTCCGGGGCGCTCGTGAGCACAACCTCAAAGACGTCGACCTCGAGATCCCCCGCGACAAGCTGGTGGTCTTCACCGGCATGTCCGGGTCGGGGAAGTCGAGCCTCGCGTTCGACACGATCTACGCCGAGGGCCAGCGACGCTACGTCGAGTCGCTGTCGGCGTACGCGCGCCAGTTCCTCGGGCAGATGGACAAGCCCGACGTCGACTTCATCGAGGGCCTGTCGCCCGCCATCTCGATCGACCAGAAGTCGACCAGCCGCAACCCGCGCTCCACGGTGGGGACGATCACGGAGGTCTACGACTACCTGCGCCTGCTGTGGGCGCGCATCGGCCGGCCGCACTGCCCCAACTGCGGCAGGCCGATCACCAGGCAGACCGCCGAGCAGATCGTCGATCAGGTCGGGGCGCTGCCGGAGGGCACGCGCTTCCAGGTGCTCGCTCCCGTGGTCCGCGGCCGCAAGGGCGAGTACGAGTCGCTGCTGGCCGAACTGTCCGCGCAGGGGTTCGCCCGCGCACGGATCACCTCAGGGACCGCGGCGCCGCTGACCGTCGACCTGGCAGCGGGCGACCGGCCCAAGCTGGCTCGCTACGAGCAGCACACCATCGAGGTGGTCGTCGACCGGCTGGTCGCCAAGCCGGGGATCCGCCGCCGGCTGTCCGACTCGGTCGAGACCGCGCTCCAGCTCGCCGACGGCAGCGCCACGATCGAGACGGCCCCGCGCGACGCCGAGCCCGAGGTCACCACCTACTCCGAGCATCTCGCCTGCGCACACTGCGGCCTGTCGTTCGATCAGCTGGCGCCGCGCAGCTTCTCGTTCAACACCCCCTACGGCGCCTGCCAGACCTGCCACGGCCTCGGCACGCGCCTGCAGGTCGACCCCGATCTGGTCATCGGCGACGAGGACGCGGCCCTGGACCAGGGCGCCATCCTGCCGTGGTCCTCCGGCGGGCAGTCGACGTACTACGACCAGCTGCTGCGCGCCGTCGCCGTCCAGCTGGGGATCGCGCCCGGCGCCCCGTGGCGCAAGATCAAGGCCGCGGATCGTCGCCAGCTGCTGTACGGGCTGCCCGGCCACGACAAGGTGCTGGTCACCTACACCAACCGCTACGGGCGCAAGCGCCAGTACCGCGCCGCGTTCGAGGGCGTCATCCCGCAGCTGCTGCGCCGCCACGCCGAGACGGAGTCGGCGTACGTGCGCGAGAAGATCGAGGAGTACATGCGGGAGGTGCCGTGCAGCGCCTGCAACGGCGCGCGGCTGCGTCCGCTGGTGCTCGCGGTCACCGTCGGCGGCAAGAGCATCGCGGAGGCCTGCGACCAGTCGATCGCCGACGCGGCGGGCTTCTTCGCCAACCTGGAGCTCACCGACCGGGAGCGCTTCATCGCCGAGCGCATCCTGCGCGAGGTCGAGGTGCGGCTGCGCTTCCTGCTGGACGTCGGGCTCGACTACCTCACCCTGGACCGGGCCGCGGGCACGCTGGCGGGCGGTGAGGCCCAGCGCATCCGGCTGGCGACGCAGATCGGCTCCGGCCTGGTCGGCTGCCTGTACGTCCTCGACGAGCCGTCGATCGGGCTGCACCAGCGGGACAACGAGCGGCTGATCGACACGCTGCTGCGGCTGCGCGACCTCGGCAACACCGTGATCGTCGTGGAGCACGACCACGCGACGATCGCGGCCGCTGACTTCCTGGTGGACATCGGCCCCGGCGCGGGCGAGCACGGCGGTGAGATCGTCCACGCCGGTTCGCTGGCCGGCATGAAGCGCAACCCCCGCTCGATCACCGGCGCCTACCTGGACGGCCGGAAGGAGATCGCGATCCCCCAGGAGCGCCGCGCCCCCCGCAAGGGCCAGGAGCTGGTCGTGCGCGGCGCGAGCGAGCACAACCTGTCGGGGATCGACGTGGCGTTCCCGCTGGGGACGTTCATCGCGGTCACCGGCGTGTCCGGGTCCGGCAAGTCGACGCTGGTCAACGACATCCTGCACCGCGGACTGCTGCGCCACGTGTACAGCAGCCGGACGGTCCCGGGGCGCCACAAGCGCATCGACGGGCTCGACAAGATCGACAAGGTCGTGGGAATCGACCAGTCGCCCATCGGGCGGACCCCGCGGTCCAACCCGGCTACCTACACCGGGCTGTTCGACCACATCCGCAAGCTGTTCGCCTCCACCCAGGAGGCCAGGGTCCGCGGGTACCAGCAGGGCAGGTTCAGCTTCAACGTCAAGGGCGGCCGCTGCGAGGCCTGCTCGGGCGACGGGACCATCAAGATCGACATGCAGTTCCTGCCCGACATCTACGTGCCCTGCGAGGTCTGCAAGGGCGCCCGCTACAACCGCGAGACGCTTGAGGTCCGCTACAAGGGCCGCAACATCGGCGAGGTGCTCGACGCCAGCGTCGAGGACGCGCTGGGCTTCTTCGCCAACATCCCGACGATCACGCGGCATCTGGAGACGCTGAACGACGTGGGCCTCGGCTACATCCGCCTCGGCCAGCCGGCGACCACCCTGTCCGGCGGCGAGGCCCAGCGCGTGAAGCTGGCCTCGGAGCTGCGCAAGCGCGCCACCGGCCAGACGGTGTACATCCTCGACGAGCCCACCACGGGCCTGCACTTCGAGGACGTCAACCGCCTGCTCACCGTCCTGCACCGGCTGGTCGACAAGGGCAACACGGTGATCGTGATCGAGCACGACCTCGACATCGTCAAGACCGCCGACTGGATCGTCGACCTCGGCCCAGAGGGCGGCGCCGGGGGCGGCACCCTGGTCGCCGAGGGCACCCCGGAGGACGTCACCGCCGCGGCCAACTCCTACACCGGCAAGTTCCTGGCGCCGCTGCTGGGTTGACGCGCCCCACGATCTCGGCGAGCGGGTGGTGGGACGTGAAACCAGTCACCCGGCCAGGGCCGCGGGGCTGCCATGATGGGGAGACATGCGCAACCCCGCTTTGGCCTTCCGCCCTGATCCCGGCACCATCCCGACCGATCCCGGCTGCTATCTCTGGCGTGACCGCCGCGAACGGGTGGTCTACGTCGGCAAGGCCAAGCAGCTCCGCG
>JACDBB010000071.1 GCA_013695145.1 Euzebyales bacterium | reverse complement strand
CTGTGCGGTCGCGCCCCGCATGTCTCATGAGCAGGGAGCACCCCCGCGTGTGCGGGGACGACATGCTCACAGACCTGGCGGTAGGGATGACCAACGGAGCACCCCCGCGTGTGCGGGGACGACCCGGTGACAGGGAGTTGTGGGAGCAGGACCGTAGGAGCACCCCCGCGTGTGCGGGGACGACCTGGCCCGCGAGATCCGCGACATCCTCCGCCGGGGAGCACCCCCGCGTGTGCGGGGACGACGAACCCTGCCTCGGTGAGCGCACCGACAAGGTCGGAGCACCCCCGCGTGTGCGGGGACGACTAAGGCGGTGCTGGTCGCCGCGTCGGCCCGCCGGGAGCACCCCCGCGTGTGCGGGGACGACAGGGACAGCTACCGCATCCACCGCACCGACCGGGGAGCACCCCCGCGTGTGCGGGGACGACTCGAAGACGAAGGGAAATAGCGATGAGCGCGTCGGAGCACCCCCGCGTGTGCGGGGACGACACCGCCGCGGTCCCGCTCAATGCGACTACGGCGGGAGCACCCCCGCGTGTGCGGGGACGACGACCGGAGCCGCTGGTGTCATGACAGCCCGTTCGGAGCACCCCCGCGTGTGCGGGGACGACCATCGTGGCGATGTAGACCAGGAGCCCGTCTCCGAGGAGCACCCCCGCGTGTGCGGGGACGACGGATCATCTGGCGCAAACCCGACGCTCACCCTCGGAGCACCCCCGCGTGTGCGGGGACGACGCTTTCTGACCTGCGCCTTTACCGGCGCAGACGCGCCGAGAGGATCAGTCCATCGTAGTCGACAGGGTACCAACGATCGGTGCCGGCGGTTCGGACGGACCATCCCTGCTCGTTCGCCGCAGGTTCGACCATCACGACCTGCCCGTCACGGATCCGGTCGCTCAGGATTTCCCAGAGGCCGTTCCGGACGCGATGGCTCGGGTTGCCGACGAACACGCCGGCGTTCACCTCGACCATCCAACGCGTGAGATGGCCACGAAGGCCTTCCGGCGCCGCGATGAGCACGATCACGGTCACGTGGAATCCCCGGACGGCCGGGGGGTGAGCTCGGGGCCGCTGACCACCTGGTGGGACGGATGACGCCCGGCGTCTACCGCACCTCGGGACCAGTCGACGCCGCCATGGACGGCGCCCAGCTCGGCGTCCCAGAGCAGGTTGCGGTCGCGAGACCCGTCAGCGTCCTCACCTCCGAGGAGATCCCGGACGTCATCGGTGATCCGGTGCAGCAGTCTGCCGTCGGTCAGACGGTCGCGAAAGGCCAACCGCATGTCGCGCTCCTCGACGCGCCCCAGCGATGCGAGCTCGAACGCCAGCGGGATGGTGGTCTCAGCCTTGTAAAGGTCAGCGATGTCCATGACGAACGAAGTCGCGGAGCCGGTGTGCACGAAACCCAGTCCCGGGCTGGCTCCCAGGCCGACGATCGCCGCGTGACAGATCCCGTACAGGCAGCTGTTGCCGGCGGAGAGCAGCCGGTTCACGTCGTCGCCCTCGGCGAACGGGTCCCCGTGCTTGTAGCGGCGGCCGCTCCACTCGACGCCGGTGCGCTCCGACTGCTCACGGTAGATGCGCTTGACGCGGGCACCCTCACGACCCCGCAACTGCTGCATCGTCAGCGACGAGACGTCCTCGTTCGGGAAGCGGCGGGCGTACATCTCGCGGGCGACCCCCAGCCGCTCCGGAACCCGACTGACCAGCCACGCCTGGCGCAGCAGCAGGTGCGCTCCTCTGCTGGGACCGAGGCCTCCGGCGTACATCCTGACCCCGTGTTCCCCGACCCAGCAGACTGCGGTGCCGGAGTCCCCCAGCAGGTTCATGGCCGCCTGCGTGACCCTGGTGCCGGGGCCAAGCAACAGCACGGTGACGAGCGCAGCCGGTACGCGAACCGTGCGCTCTTTGTTGATGAGGATGACCGCGTTCTCGTCACGGTCGACGTGCGTGCGCTCGACGTAGACGCTTGAGACGCGATCCGACACGCGGTGCAGGTCGTGGGGGTCCGCTCGCCACCACACCGGCCCCATCAGCCGTGGCCTGCCGGGGCCAACGTGAGCAGGCCACAACCGTAAGCCTTCGCACGACCGATCCCTGCCAGCAGGAGGTGGCGCAGACGCTCGGCGTCCTCGACCACCAGGTGACCCTCGTAGGTGACCACCTGCAACACGACGCGGGACACCTGCGCCCGACGCTGGAACGAGCGTCGGTTCCGGGCGGTGATGCGTACATCAGCCGGCGGGGCGTCATCGTTCTCAGCGGCCGCCGAGGACGTCGGAAACCGCACGCCCCAAGACTCCGCACGCTGCAGCAGCCAGGTCATCTGGTGCTCCACCGTGCGATGGCCCAACCGATGTGAGCTGCGGGGTGCGCGCTTTTCCGCCTCGGCCTGGGATTTCGTGGGCTTCACCGGTCGCTTGCTGGACTGCGCAGGGTTGGCGGTCAGGCGGAACGCGAACGTCGCCCCCGGCGTCACCTTCTCGAGCAGCGGCGTGTAGTCGCGGGTCTCGGCCTGCGGTTCCTCAGCGGACGGCCAGCTCGCCTGCTCCACCAGATGCTCCCAGGAGGGACGGGAGCGGGTCAGAACCAGCAGGCCCGGCCGCCGAGGTTCGTCGGTGTCGAGTCGCCACAGGACGCGCTCGTCCACCGGCTGGGTGGGAAGGCCGCAGAGCACCGCGGCATGCATTGCCTGGGGCTGGCTCAGCAGCCGCTGCGACTGCTGACGCAGCGGGTTGATCCATATGCGTGAGAGGTACGGCATCGGCTCACCACCCAAGCAGTGCGAACGGATCGTGGGGATCGCTGCCGTCGGTGAAGCCCGTGTCGACCTCGACCCACCCGCGGCGGACGCGGCGTGTCATGTAGGAGCGCTCCTTCGGGGCGAAGGTTGTGGGCACGTCGGTGCGCAGCTCCTGTCCCTCGAGGTCGTCAACGGTGGTGGCGAGCCGCGTGCGGGTCGGGGCTTGCCCGCGCTGTCGCATGACCCGGCGAACGGCTTCCGTGGCCTGCCATGGGATGCGCTCCAGGACGCTGCTCAGAGACCCGCGCCACAGGGCGCCCGCGGACGGCTCCTCGGTGAGCAGCAGCGGCTGGGTCGGCACGCAGGCACGGCGGCCCAGAGCCAGGGGGAAGGCCGGGCGGCGGACGGCCGCGGTCAGGCCGTGCAGGAGCTCCTGCGGGCCCTCAACCACGGCCACGAACGCCGCGTCCTGGAGGTAGTAGCGCTGGGTGACCGCTGTGTGCTTGGCCGGCTGCGTGCGCTTCTGCGCTCCCTTCGCCGACAGCTGGGCGGTCAGCAACGGCACCCCGCGGAAGTCGCTCACCGTGTGGTAGTCCCGCAGCAGTGAACCCGGCTGGTCGACCCGAACGCCGAGGCGCAGGTGGAGCAGGTCCTCGATCGGATCGCCCCGCCTACGTCCTTGGGCGGCGGCCAGCAGCCCGATCACACCAGACCGTGTCGGCTCCGCCAGGGTCTCGCGGCGGTTGAAGTCCGTCTGCCCGCCCCAGGACTGCAGCGGCGCGGCCAGTCGGAGGACCATGCAGCGCGGCTCCATCACGTCTGCTCCGCACCCTGGAGCGTCTGCACCTGGGACCTCACCGACTCCTGCAGGGCGGGGAACGGGACCGGCTCGCCGAGGACGTCGCGCAGCACGCCACTGTGGTCGTCGGTGGTGTCGTCATAGGTTGCGACGAGGTGTGCGGCGGGGCTGGCCCAGCGCTCCTCGACCTTGCGCAGCTCCTCGGCGAACTGCTGGGCGGAGCGGGCCCCCAACCCGTCGGAGGAGCGGACGGGCCGTTCGAATGCCGAGACCAGGTTCACCGGCTGATCGGTGCGGACGACGATGGCGACCATCGACGGCAGCGTCCGGTGGGCGAAGGCGTTCTGATGGCCGCTCGGGATGGAACGGGCGAAGCCGTCGATGAAGCGGACGAGTCCATCCAGGGCTGCTTCGTCGTCCCCGCCGAGGTTCTCCACCAGCTGCGGCACCGCGACGGTGGCGTAGCGGTACAGGGTGGCGGAGTTGAACTCCACGGTGCCGATCATCCCGGCACCCGTCTCCTCCTTGGGGTTCTCGTCGTCGACCGCGGTGTAGTAGTCGAACTCGATCTCTACTGGGTGCGTCGACAGCGCGTGCGCGACCTGGACGGCGGCATCCACGTTGAGGTTGGGCAGATCCGCCACCATGCGGCCGAACAGCGCCACGTCGATGGGGTGGCCTTCCTTGAGCAGATCCTGGACGGGCTCGCCCTTGAGCGCCTCCTCGAGGGCACTGTCGTCCAGTTTCGCCAGCTCCTGGGCGCGGTCGGCGATGAGGTCGACGACGCGGTCCAACTGCGGCCGCCCAAGGAACAGCAGGTAGGCGGTGTCGCTCTCCTTCTTCCCAGCCTTGATGCCGAGCGGTTTCAGGAGGTGGGTCGTGAGGCGCACGGCCTGTTCTTGGTCCAGCCCGGACCGCGCTTGGAGGCGATCGGCGACCAGGCGGGAGATCTTCTTGGTGCGCGTGGCCTGGTCGGCGGTCGGCTGGCCCTCGGCGAAGGCCATGCGGGTGGCGCGCTTCCACGCCTGCGACGAGACGCGGGCGCGCCGCACCCCGCCGTAGATCGCCTGCTTGGGGCTCCCCGCGTCGTCCCGGTTCAGGTTCGAGGGGGGCACGGTCTGCAGGACGTGGACGTCAACGAAGATTCGCGAGCTCATGGATGTCTCCTCCAGTGCGTGCATTCGGTGGATCAGTCATCGGCAGCAGCGGTGGTCGACTCCGCTTCGTCGTCCGACTTGCGCCGCGCCCAGCGGTGGTACTGACCGCCCCAGCGCCGGCGCACCCGGTGCTGGGTCTGCGGCCAGCACCAGTCCCTCAGGTCCTCCACCAGCCGCGAGTAGTCCAGGGCCTGTGCGCTTCCGCTGCTACGCAGCTGCGTGACGAGGCCGCGGAGGTGGTGGGCGAGCTCGGCCAGGCTGGTCGCGGTCGCGGCCTGGGCGAACCTACGGTCGACCGCGTCCTCGCTGAAGCGTCCGCTCTGCCGCAGGGCGAGGATGGCGGTGCCCACCCCGACGTCCTCGACGTGCATCGGCTGGGGCTGCGACTGCTGGTGGACGCCGAACAGCGTCAGCGCGTGGTGCTCGGCCTGCAGCGTGACCGGCGGCTGCCAGCCGCGGTCGCGGCCCGTGAGGTGCTCCTCCTCGACCACGGATACGTAGAAGGGCCACATCTCGGGGACGCTGCCCGCCTCCCGGCGCGCCCCTCGTCGGAGGGCGGCCAGCTCCTCCCCGGGAGGTCGGTACGCCTGTCCGGCGTACGTGATCCAGCGTCCCTTCCCATCGGTCCCGCGCACCCAGTACCACGGTCCGCGTCGGTCGATCCTCGCCACGTCAGCTCGCCTCCTCGTGCAACTGGTCTGCGTCCGCTCGGTCGTGCCGGTGGGGGAGCAGGTCCGCCACCTTGGATCTGAACGCCTGCTCCGCCACGGCGGGCACGTAGCGCCGCTTGTCGCGCTCCCGGCCGGCGAAGGCCGCCGGCGGAACGGCATCCAGCAGCGCGTCAGCCACGGCCCGCACCACGCGGAAGGCAGCCTGCTCCCAGGCGCGCTGGGCGACCCCCCGCTGACCGGGGTCGTGCTGCAGTCCCGCGAGCAGCCGGCGCACCAGGGGATCAAGCTCGTGCACCACCGCGACGTCCGGACGTTGGCCCTGGTCCCATGGCACCCCCTCACCGCCCAGAGCGCGGCGCAAGTCGGCTGCCAGGAAGTTGACGGCCTTCGCCAGCCCATCGACCTGGTTGACGACGCCGGTCAGGAACTCCCGCATGTCGACGTCAGACCGCAGGGCGGCGACCGGCAGCGCTAGGGCGTCGACGATGACGTGCTCCACGACCGCGGACTGATTGCCGTACACCGCCCCCACGTTGAGGACGGTGAGCGGATAGGTGTCATCGAGCTGGTCCTCCCGCAGGTCGGCGACCTGAGCCAGCAGGCGGCTGGTCTCGACGGTGCCCTGCCCACCGGGCCCCTGGATGGCGATCAGCGCCTCAAGCCCCCTCCAGGCGGCGTAGCCCGCCCGGAGGCGCCGCGGACGCCGCGGGGGTTGACCCGCCTTGGGCTTGCGGTCGATCACCCACGTGGTGTGCGGTTCGACGTCTGGGGCCGGTGGTTGTCGGTCACCCGCGGCCACGATGACGCGACGGACGACGAGTCCCTCTTGGCCCTCCTCAGGGATCAGGCGGACGCGGCGAGCCTGCCACGTCAGCAGGTCGAGCAGGCCACGAACCGGCCGTTCGCTCCAGGTTGCATCGGCGACGGGTCCCTGCCACTGGGGACGGTCTGCGAGCTCAAGTCCATCCGGCTGGATCGGGACGTTGAGCAGCAGCGTCTCGAACAGCGTCCGTCCCGTGGGGATCACGACCCCGAGCTGGCCCAGGGGACCGGTCGGGTTCCCCGTCGTCTTGCCGTTCTTGACCTTGGGGTCGCCGACCACGCCGGTCTTGATGGCCGCGGTGTCCCAGCAGTGGACGTGGAGCAGCCACCTGGCCGCCTCCGCCGCGGTCAGCGTGGGGGCCTCCGCCTCGGTCCGCGAGCTGAACAAGGGCACGTTGTTGCCACCCGCCTCGCTCGGGATGAGCAGCGACGACGGCTTGGTCTCGTCCTTGGCGGTGCGCAGGTCGCCGACCTGGGCGAAGGGCTGATCGGAGTGGAAGAGGTAGAAGCGCTCGGCGTGCTCGTCCAGGTACGCGTCGACGACCTCCGGGTCGAAACGTCCCGCGCTCCAGCGCGCTCCCCATTCCTCCTCTTCGGCGGGTAGGTCCGTGGCGTGGATGATGACCGGCAGCAGCACCTGGCGCAGCATCGCGGGGATCTGCGTACCCACCGGGGCCGTCAGGGCCTGGATGTCGTGCGCATGCCGCAGCGCATCCCGCAGTGACACCAACTCGGGCTCTCCGCCCCGCACGACCGGGATCCAGGGTTCCTCGACCAGGCTGAACCGCATCGACTACTCCTAAACAAGTAGTGCGTCTGAAGGTACCTTAGCCGCATGATCACTTGGGGTCAAGGGATCTACACTGGACATCGCTACCCGCCGCTCCTGGCGTTCCGCTGGGGTGCTCCGCAAGTTGTGCGCCTGTTCACGTGGTCCCCGCTGACGCGGGGTATGGAGAGTCTGGCCGGTCGCCGAGTTGGAGGCCGAGCTCGTGGTCGTAGCGCACCTGTTGCCCTGCGAGTTCGGCGCTCCCCTCGGCGTTGAGCGCCAGGACGTGGGCGTGCTTGGTCCACGGGTGGCTGCGCCACTCCGCTACCGGACACTCCAGATTCTCCGCGGCGCGCGTGAGGCGCGGCTGCGCTGGCAGTCGTACGGTGCCCGCGAAGATCGCGTCGCGCTTGTCCTCGTCGTGGATCCCCTCGCCGTTCACGCCGAGATCGGTGCTCCGGTCCAAGCTGCGGTAGCGGCCCTCCTCGTGGCGCACCAGGAGCAGCTCGGCGGAGCGCTCTCCGTCGCGCACCGCCGCGGCGAGGTCCTCCTCGTCAGCGCCTCCACCGGTGGCCCCGCGGTGGAGGCCGTCCAGCGCGGGTTTGGTGCGCTCGCCGCCCGCGGCCAGCACGAAGCCCTGAGCGGTGTCCTTCCGCAGGGCCCGGATCTTCTCGGCTCGGGTGAGCTCCAGCGCCTCCGCATCCCGCCACGACGACGGGACGATGGCCGCGTCGCTGTAGACCGCGGCCACCAGTTCGGGGACCTGCGCCGGGACGCTCCAGCTCGCGCCTTCCGCCTGCTCGACGAGCGCCGCGGTTCTGAGCAGCGGCACCGCGCCGCGATACGGGGTGTCGTCCTCGTCTGACGCGCGTCCCCCACGCTCGCGATTCTCGCCGTACACGAACAGCAGGGGTCGGGAGATGACCGGCGGGCCATCGGGTTGACGATGGAGCCCGGTGATGACCATGCGCGGGCGCGACAGCCCGACGGGGCGCGCGTCAGGCGGTCGGTCGTGGCGGTGCAGGCGACCCGCTCGCTGAAGCAGCAGGTCGATTGGGGCGACATCCGTGACGAGCAGGTCGACGTCGACGTCGAATGACTGCTCGGCCACCTGGGTCGCGACCACGATCAAGGTGCGCGGTCGACCGTTCCCCTCGATCTGCTGCCCGGCTGGACCCAGATCCGAAAGCAGGCGATCGGTCATCCTGGCCCGACCGCCGGCGCTGAGGCGCCCGTGCAGGAGCACGACCTGATCGGACGGCAGGAGCTCGCGCAGTGCCCGGAAGGTGTGCTGGGCGCGGCAGACGGTGTTGCGCAGGACCAGCACGCAGCCGCCGTCGGCCACCGATGCCACGACGTGATCGACCACGCCGGTAATGGCATCGTCGGCAGGCTCATCCAGCACATCGATGTCGACCTGGAGGGAGTCCCGCCAGGCCGGCGCCGTCGTGACGGCATGCTGCGGGCCACCATCGGCGGCCCAGGCCGCCGTGACGCTCGGGTACCCGGGGGGCGAGTCGAGTTCGTCGAGTTCCAAGCGGACGTCGCCGCTCGCTCCGCGGAGGTACCAGGTCATGAGGTCCCGGCGTTGGTCGGGAGGCAGGGTGGCGGACAGCAGCACCACCGGCACCCCGCCTTGCCCCAGCCAGAACAGCGCCTCGTAGAGGAACTGGCTCATGTAGAGGTCGGCCGCATGGACCTCGTCGATCACGACGACCTTCCCCGCGAGTCCCGCGTAGCGCAGCGACACGTGCTTGGTGCGGGTGGCCGCGAACAGCAGTTGGTCGATCGTGCCGACCACGACCGGTGCAAGGAGCCCGCGCTTGCGGCCCTGCAGCCATTCAACCGCCGCTTCGACGCCGTACGCCTCGTCTCCCTCCTCCACGCCGACCTCGTTGAAGGTGCTCGGCGGTGCGTCGTCCATCCCGTAGGGATCGGGCGCCAAGGGAAGGCCCGCTGCCGGACGGCGGCTGGCCAGATCCCGCCACCGTCTGTTGAGACGGCGGTTGCCGTGCAGCAGCGCCACCTGGATCCCCGGGGCGATCTGCTCCGCCCAACCGCAAGCATGTACGAACATCGGGTCGCTGGTGGCCTGGGTGGGCATGCCGACGAACAGGCCGTCCGCACCGAAACGGCTGGCGAGAATCTCCGCTGCGGCAAGCGCAGCCTCGGTCTTGCCCTCACCCATTGGCGCCTCGACGAGCAGCAAGCCCGGTGCGGGAAGCGCCCGGGCGGCGTCGATCACGATCTGCTGGGCCTGGCGGGCGGAGAACCCGAAGCGGCTCCGGATCACATCGCCTCCGGGCTGCGGAAGCACCCCCCATCCGCCCCGCAGGCCGAGCGTCGTCCAGGACCTGGTCGCACGCCGCCGCGCCTCCTCCAGGGAGACCCTGCTCAGCTCATCGATGCCCGTGAAGTGCGTCTCGTCGCTGGCGATCCAGTCCGCCATGATGATCAGGCCGCCCACGGCCAGCTGGACGGCCCGCGGCGGCGCCGCGGTCGGCTCGACAGCCGCCAAGTCGGAGAACCCGCAGGACACGGTGACGAGGTCCAGGACCGCCTCTTGAGCGCGGCCCCACTCCGCGCTCCTCCCGTGCAGCTCGCGATCCTCTGGCCGGAGTTCCCCCTTGGCGCAGAAGCGTCCGTGGTGCCCGGCCTGCAGCGGCCAGACCCACCAGGTGGCACGACGGTCCCATCCCGCAGCCTCCGTCGCGTCCTTGACGATTCGTGCGCTCGCGCGCTCGTGCCGCCACCGCTGGTTGGCTCGGATGGGAAGATCGCCCCAGGAGAGGCCACTTCTCCGCACCGCGGGAGCGAGGTCCTTCTCCTGGTGCTGGAACGCCGGGGTCGCCTTGCCCACATCATGTACCCCACACAGCCACGCCCACAGCGCGCGTCCCCTGCCATCGCTGACGGCGTCCACCTGGCGCCGCAGCGACGGTGCCAGGAACCGGTCCCACATCAGCTCGGCAACCGCGACGGTGTCCAGCAGGTGCTGAACCAGGAGGTTGACCGAGCCGCCTGCGTCCGACTTCCCCCACAGGGCACCCACCTGGTTGGCCACCGCAGGGCTATTCCTCTCTCGCCAGGCGGCCAGGATCGGATCAACCTTGAGGGGATCACCCATGGCGCTGACCCTCACCGGGAGCCAGCCGAACCTCGCTCGGCCCACCGGTGCGCGAGAGGCCCGCACGCGCACGGGCGAGCCGGTGCGCCCCCGACGCTGGCGGCAGTGGCTGCCCCCGATCCCGGCGGCTGCAGGCGCGCAGCCGCAGCCAGAGCTCTCGCGTCGTCTGCGCATCATCGAGGGCCCGATGGGGCTGCCGGACTTCAAGGCCGAGCACACGAGCGACGCGCTGGAGTCCCCCCGCGATGCCGGCCTCACGGGCCAGGGTCGCCGTGCAGATTCCCTGGGCCTCGCGGAGGAACGATGCGCCTGCGCGGTTGAAAGCGCGTCGCAGCATGGCCCAGTCGAAGCGCAGGTTGTGCGCGACGAGCACCCTCCCCGCCAGCAACTCATGGATGGCCGCGCCCACCTCGGGGAACGTGGGCGCTTCGCGGCACATTGCGGCGGTGATCCCGTGGAGCCAGGTCGGACCAGGCCCACTCTGGGGGTCGATGATCGTGTCGTAGGCGACGAGCTGGCGACCCGTGTCGTCGACGACGAGGCAGGCGAACTCCACGATCTCGTCTGAGGGGCGAACGCCCGTCGTCTCGAGGTCGATGATGCTGTACGTGCGCTGTCGCTGCACTCCCATGCAGAACACCCCCTTTGGCCCTTGGCGCCCAGCGCTGTCCGGATCGTGCCATCCGATACAGTGACGCGGAGGCTAGACCATCGCCTTTCGCCTCTCGCTGGCTCGGGCGATATCAGCATGCGCGAGCGCTTCCGTCAGACATGACGATGACCGTCGTGTAGCGAGGTAAAGGATCTGGGCAAATGGCCCGGCGGCCGCTGTACCGCTTCGACCGCCAACCGCCCGGTTCGACCACGGCGCATGGGCCGGATGGCCTGACCGTTCGGGCGCTCGAGTAGAGCGCCCCACCCGACTCGGGGTAGCGTCCAGCGCCGTGAGCGCTGACGTGGACACCCTGCTGCCCGGGACGCTGCAGGCCACGTTCTGGCCAGGGGGTCGCGTGCCGGAGGACGGGCACCTCGCGCTATGAGGCGCGCCCGATCTGGCCGGCGCGGCGACCGAGCTCGGGCTGCCC
>JACDBB010000044.1 GCA_013695145.1 Euzebyales bacterium | reverse complement strand
CGGCAGCGACGCCGCCGCGACGCTGTCCAGCCACGCGGGGCTGGGCCTGCACACCGCGCGCCTGACCGGCGGCGCCGCCGCTGACCACGCCCAGGTCATCAGCGCGTGGGGCGCCGCGCTGCGGGCGCGCGGCGGCCATGTCAGCGTGCGCCGCCGCCTGCCGGGGCTCAACGACCACCTCGACCCGTCTCACCTCGACCCTTGGGGTCCCGAGCCGGGCGGGGCCGCGCTGATGCGCGCGGTCGCCGACGCGCTGGACCCCGAGCGCCGCTGCGCCGCGGCCCGCGGGTGGAGAGGCCCGGACGGAGGGGGGCCTGGATGACGCCGAACCCGACCGGAGCGTTCGACGCCTTCCACCCACCGGATCGCGGCGCGCTCGACGACTGCGTGCACTGCGGCTTCTGCCTGCCCGCATGCCCCACCTACCAGCTATGGGGGGAGGAGATGGACTCGCCCAGGGGCCGCATCTACCTGATGGATCTGGCCAGCCAGGGCGAGATCGGGCTCGACAGCACGTTCGTGCAGCACATGGACGCGTGCCTGGGCTGCATGGCGTGCGTGACCGCCTGCCCGTCGGGTGTGGCCTACGACCGGCTGATCGAGGACACGCGCGCCCAGGTGGAGCGCGGCTACCCGCGCTCGCGCGCCGACCGCTGGTTCCGTGCCGTGATCTTCGCGCTGTTCCCCCACCCCGCGCGCCTGCGGGTTGCCGCCGTCCTCGCGTGGGGCTATCAGCGCAGTGGCCTGCGGGCCCTCGTCGCGCGCAGCGGGCTGCGCGACCGGCTGCCCTCAAGGCTCGCCGCCCTCGAGCAGCTGCTGCCCGACGTGCGGCTGCGCGACGCCCTGCGCCGCCCCGTGGAGCGGGTCGCGGCCCAGGGTCCCTCGCGTCGCACGGTCGGCATGGTGACCGGCTGCGTGCAGTCGGTGTTCTTCGCCGAGGTCAACGCCGCCACCGCCAGGGTCCTGGCGGCGGAGGGCTGCACCGTCGTCGCGCCGCGGGAGCAGCAGTGCTGCGGGGCGCTGGAGCTGCACGCGGGCCGCGACGCGACCGCCCGGGAGCGCGCGAAACGGATGATCGCGACGATGGAGGAGGCCCAGGTCGACACGGTGGTCATCAACGCCGCCGGGTGCGGGTCGTCGCTCAAGTC
The DNA here is from genome assembly GCA_013695145.1 of Euzebyales bacterium. Taxonomy (GTDB): domain Bacteria; phylum Actinomycetota; class Nitriliruptoria; order Euzebyales; family Egibacteraceae; genus JACDBB01. The sequence goes on along the minus strand of JACDBB010000044.1, from coordinate 8,483 downwards.
CTACGGGCACCTGCTGGCCGACGACCAGGACTGGGCAGACCGCGCCGCCGCGTTCAGCGCGCAGGTGCGCGACGTCACCGAGCTGCTCGCCGAGCTGGAGCCGCGCGCGCCGCGTCACCCGATCCGGGCGCGCGTCGCCTACCACGACGCCTGCCACCTGGCCCACGCGCAGGGCGTGCGGGCCGAGCCGCGCGCGGTGCTGGCGGCCATCCCCGGTCTGGAGCTGGTCGAGGTCGCCGAGCCGGAGCTGTGCTGCGGCTCCGCCGGCATCTACAACCTGATCCAGCCCGAGGCCGCCGCAGACCTCGGCCGCCGCAAGGCCGAGCACCTCAGGGCGGCCGACCCTGCCCTGATCGCCACCGCCAACCCGGGCTGCCTGCTGCAGATCCGCCGCCACCTCCCCGACGTGCCGCTCCTGCACCCGGTGCAGCTGGTCGACGCCTCGATGCGCAACCTCGATCCCATCGCGACGAAGGAGCAACCCGCATGACCATGCACCCGTTCGCCAGTGTCGGCGCCCTCCCTGAGCGGCCCACGCGCCTGCGCCGGTCGTGCCTCGCCGTCCCCGGGTCCGATCCCAGGATGATGGCCAAGGCGGCGGACTCGGAGGCCGACCAGATCTTCCTCGACCTGGAGGACGCGGTCGCCCCCGACGAGAAGAAGGGCGCCCGTGCGAAGGTCGTCGATGCGCTGAACAGCAACGACTACGGCGACATGGTGGTGGTCGTGCGCGTCAACGACGCCACGACCCGCTACGCCTACGACGACATCATCGAGCTCGCCAGGGGCGCGCACGCGCAGCTCGACTGCCTGATGATCCCCAAGGTCCAGGACGCCGGCCAGCTGTGGTTCGTCGAGAACCTGCTCAACCAGCTGGAGCAGGACCTGGAGACCAGCGACCGGCTGGGGCTGGAGGTGCAGATCGAGACCGGCACCGGATCGGTCAACATGACCGAGATCGCGGGCGTCACCGACCGCATCGAGACGCTGATCTTCGGCCCCGGCGACTACGCGGCCAACCAGGGGGTGCCGCAGCTGGACCTCGGGATGATCGAGCCCGACTACCCCGGGCACCAGTGGCACTACATCCTGGCCCAGATCGTCAACCACGCCCGAGCCGTCGGCTGCGACGCGATCGACGGGCCGTTCGGGGACTACGCCGACGCCGACGGCTACCGCGAGTCTGCGACCCGCGCCAAGCTGCTCGGCATCGACGGCAAGTGGTGCATCCACCCGTCGCAGGTGGCCATCGCCAACGAGGTGTTCACGCCGTCGAGTGACCAGTTCGAGTTCGCCCGGCGGATGCTCGACGCCTACTCCGAGGCGATCGCGGCCGGCAAGGGCGCGGCCTCGCTGGACGGCAAGATGATCGACGAGGCCAGCCGCAAGATGGCCGCCAAGCTCGTGGCGCGCGGCACCGCAGCCGGGCTGGAGTGACCCGGATGCCAGAACCGGCCTCGTCCCCCCAGGGCCGACCCTCGCCAAGCGCCTCCTACTCAATCACGATGCGGGTGGAGCTCGGCTCGGACCCGCGCGGGATGGGCCGCGTGACCACGGCCGTCGGCGAGGCCGGCGGATCGGTGACCGCGGTGGACATCGTCGAGTCCGGCCAGCACGCGACGACGGTCGACATCACGGTCAACACCGCCGACGGCGACCACGCCGACGCGGTGACGAAGGCCGTCGAGGCCGTGCCAGATGCCCACGTCCACAAGGTCAGCGACCGGACGTTCCTGCTGCACCTCGGCGGCAAGCTCGAGGTCACCTCCAAGGTCCCGCTGCGGACCCGCGACGACCTGTCGATGGCCTACACCCCCGGCGTCGCGCGGGTGTGCATGGCGATCGCCGCCAATCCCGAAGACGCTCGTCGCCTGACGATCAAGCGCAACACGGTGGCGGTGGTCACCGACGGCTCCGCGGTGCTGGGGCTGGGCAACATCGGGCCCGAGGCTGCCCTGCCGGTGATGGAGGGCAAGGCGGTGCTGTTCAAGCAGTTCGCCGGCGTCGACGCCTGGCCGGTGTGCCTGGCCACGCAGGAGGTCGACGAGATCGTGCGCGTCGTCGAGGCGCTCGCCCCCGTCTACGGCGGCGTGAACCTGGAGGACATCGCCGCCCCCCGCTGCTTCGAGATCGAGGCGCGGCTGCGCGCGTCGCTCGACATCCCGGTCTTCCACGACGACCAGCACGGCACCGCCATCGTCGTGCTCGCCGCCCTGACCAACGCCCTGCGCCTGGTCGGCAAGTCGCTGCCGGACGTGGGCATCGTGCTCTCGGGCGCTGGCGCGGCCGGCGTCGCGGTCGTCAAGCTCCTGCGGGCCGAGGGAGCGGAGCGGATCCTCGCGTGCGACCGCAACGGCATCCTGCATGACGGCGCGGACGGTCTGGACCCATCGAAGCGCTGGGTGGCGGAGCACACGAACCCTGACGGCAGGACCGGAACCCTGCGTGACGCGGTCGCCGGCGCGGACGTGTTCATCGGGGTCAGCGCACCCGACCTGCTCGACGGTGACGACATCGCCACGATGGCTGACGACGCGATCGTGTTCGCCCTGGCCAATCCCGACCCTGAGATCGACCCCGCGGCCGCCGCCGAGCATGCGGCGGTCATCGCCACCGGGCGCAGCGACTATCCCAACCAGATCAACAACGTGCTCGCGTTTCCGGGCGTGTTCCGCGGCGCGCTCGACGCCGGCGCCCGCCTGATCACCGACCAGATGGAGGTGGCGGCCGCCGAGGCGATCGCCGCCGTCGTGACGCAGGCGGAGCTGAGTCCGACCTACATCGTCCCGAGCGTGTTCAACCCAGCCGTCGCTCCAGCTGTCGCCGACGCCGTTCGCCGCGCCGTGGAGGACGACCCAGAGCAGTGATCCCGTTCGAGGTGTACGCGACGTCGCCGGCGCCGCCGGCGGCGCTGTGGGCGCTCGTCGGCGACCTGCGACGGCTGACGGAGTGGACCGACGCCGAGACGATCGCGGGCGCGCCTGAGCCGCCGCTGGAGGTCGGGCAGCGTTTTGCGACCAGCGACAGGGGGCGCGAGCGCGGATGGGTGATCATCACCACCGCGGAGCGCCTGGTCGAGATCAAGACCGACGACACGCCGTGCGGGCGGCTGGGCATCGGGGTGCGCGCCGCGCCGGACCCGCTCGGGTCCCGGCTGGTCCTGGCCGGACTGCTCGACGCCCCGCCGCGCGGCCTGCGCGCTCGCACCATGCACGTCCCCCGCCTGCGCGCCCGCTTCGACCGCTGGTGCTCCGCGGCGGTCAGCCTCGCGCGCTAGCCCAGCGCTAGCCCGCTAGCCCGCGCCTACAGGTCGCCGCCCTCCCTGGCGAGCCGGCGGATCTCCCGCTCGAGCAGCGCGAGCCGCGCCTCGCGCACCAGCGGCACCTGCCGCCGGCGACGCCGCACGTCCTCGAGGTCAAGCTCCACGAGCGTGAGCGCCTCGGCGTCGTGCACCGTGTCGGCGACGCGCTCCCCCCACGGGTCCATGACGTGCGATCCGCCCCAGAACGCCAGCGACCCCTCGGTCCCAACGCGGTTGACGAACACGATGAAGCACTGGTACATGCGCGCGTAGAAGCGCGTGATGTTGGTCCAGTAGTCCTCGCTCGAGTAGTGCTGCGGTGACAGGCTCTGCGCGCTCGAGGTCGGCATGAACAGCACCCGCGCGCCGTCCTGCACCGCCAGGAAGGCCAGCTGCGGCTGCCACGCGTCGTTGCAGACCAGCGTGGCCGCCCGACCCCACCCCGTCGAGTAGGCGCCGAGCGCCTGCCCGGGGCTGAAGTGCTTGCGCTCCTCGAAGGGCCCGTAGGTGGGCAGGTACAGCTTGCGGTGCACGTGGAGCAGCTCGCCGGCCTCGTAGTACGCCGCCGAGTTGTAGCTGTGCAGACCGCCATCGCCCTCCTGGAAGCCGATCAGGACCCCGCCCCGCCCGGCGGCCGCGCCGACCGCCAGCAGCCGGGGATCGGCCGGACGCAGGTCCAGGTCATCGGCGACCTGCCCGACGCTGTAGCCGGTCACCGCCAGCTCGCTGAACACGGTCACGTCCGCGCCGGCGGCGGCCGCGGCGGCGACCGTGTCCCTGGCGCTGGCCAGGTTGGCGTCGATGTCGCCGAGCACCGGGCAGGTCTGGGCCAGCGCCACTCGCATCCTCGTGTGCCTCCAGCGAGACAGGGCGGCCGGGGTTGGCCCCGGCCGCCGCTCGACCGCGTGAACGCGAGAGGTCTACTCGCTGATGATGCCGTTGTCGACCAGGAAGTCGCGGGCGACGTCGTCCGGTGACGAGCCCTCGAGCTCGACCTGCCCGTTGAGGTCGGTCATGGTCTCGTTGTTGAGCAGCTCGGTGATCGCGCCGAAGAGCGTGTCGTAGGCCTCGGCGTTCTCGGAGTAGGTCTCCTCACGGATCGTCATGGCGAGGTTGTAGGCCGGGAAGAACTCGAGGTCGTCCTCCAGCACGTTGAGCTCGTTGGCGGCGATCTGCGGATCCGTCTGGAAGATCTCGCCCACCGTGCACTGCTCGCCGTCGATCGCGCTCTGGACGGCCAGGCTGAGGTCGGCCTCGACGACGTCTGAGAACTCGAACCCGTACGTCTCCTCGACGCCGGGCAGTCCGTCAGGTCGCGTGATGAACTCGGTGGCGGCGCACAGCGTGGCCTGGTCGGGGCTCTCCTCCGCGGCCGCCGCGAGATCGGAGATGGACGTCACGTCGAGGTCGACGGCGGCGGGGTTGGTGAAGAACGCGTAGGTGTTGTTGACCTCGGAGGGCTCGAGCCAGACGATGCCGTTCTCCTCGTCGGCGGACTTGACCTCCTCGTAGTAGGCGTCGGCGCCCTCGAGGGGCTCGTCGTTCTGCAGGATCGTGATCCAGCCGGTGCCGGTGTACTCCCAGTACATGTCGACCTCGCCGCCGGTGAGGGCGCCGCGGACCACCTCGGTGCCGGACAGCCCGGTCTGGTCGGTGACGCTCGCGCCGGCGGCTTCCAGCGCCGCGACGGCGATCTGCCCGACGATGCGCTGCTCGGTGAACTCCTTCGAGCCGACAGTGACGTCCACGCCGGACAAGTCGACGCTCTCGGCGACGGCACCGCCGCCCTCGGCGTCCGCCTCCTCGGTGCCGGCGTCACCAGCATCGGCGTCCGCCTCCTCGGTGCCGGCGTCACCGGCATCGGCGTCCGCCTCTTCGGCGCCGGTCGCCTCTGTGTCGGGCTCCTCTCCGGGCGCCGCGGCGTCCTCCCCGCAGGCTGCCAGCAGCAGCGCCAGGACGGTCGCCAGCGCCAGCAGATGGATGGTGCGAAGCTTCGGTGTCATCAGGTTTCCTCTCGTTGTTTCCTACAGCCCCTTGGGGCGCAGCACGTCCTCGGCGATGCCCGCGATGTAGTCGACCATCAGCGCGAGCGACCCCGTGAGGACCGCGCCGGTCAGGGTGACGATGGTGCGGTTCTGGACGAGGCCGGTGTAGATGACGTCGCCAAGGCCGCCGGCGTTGATCAGCGTGGCGATCGCAGCCGTGCCCACGTTGATGACCAGCGCCGTCCGAACCCCGGCGAGCATCACGGGCACGGACAGCGGCAGCTCGATCTGGGTGAGGACCCCCCGCTTGGTCAGGCCCATGCCGCGACCCGCCTCCATCACCGACTCGTCGACCTGCTGCAGACCGACCATGGTGTTGCGCAGGACCGGGACGAAGGCGTAGACGACCAGCGCGACGATCGCGATGCGCACGCCGAGGTTGAAGAACAGCGCCAGCAGCACCACAACGCCGATCGAGGGGACCGACTGGGCGGTGCTGGTGACCGCCACGATCGACGGGCTGACCCGGCGGGCGAACGGTCGGGTCAGCAGGATCCCCAGGGGGACGGCGATCAGGATCACCAGCACGGTCGACACCCCGACCAGGTACAGGTGGCGGACGGTGCTGGCCGCGATGAACTCGGGCGTGAGCCGCACCGCCTCGATGCGGTCGAGCTCCTGCGAGCTGACGTAGAGGTACAGCGCGCCCAGGGCGACCGCGACGAAGCACGGCATCGCGAGATAGCGCCAGAGCCCCTGGCCGGGGGCGACGGGCTGGTCGGCGACGGCCGCGGGCGTCTGGACGTCCGCCGACATCTACCGCACCTGCCCTGCGGAGGATTCGGCGTCCATGCTGGCGCGGGCATCGGCCCTTGCGGCCTTCCGCATGGCTTCGGCCGCGGTCATGATGACGTCCATGTCGACCGTGCCGGCGTAGACCCCGCTCTTGTCGACCACCACAGCGCTGCCGACCCGCGAGCGCACCAGCTCGTTGAGCGCGTCGGCGAGGGTCGCCTGGGGCTCGACCTTGGCCTCCACGACGAGACCGATGTCGGACAGCGACGCGTCCGGCCGCTGCAGGTCGCGCGGCCGCAGCCAGCGCTGCGGTCGTCCTTCGGCGTCCAGGATCAGGATGGCGCCCTTGTCGGACGCGCGCAGCTTGGCCAGCAGCGTGGGCCGCTCCTCGTCCACCCGCCCCGTCGGCCAGTCACCCAGCTCGTAGTCGCGCACCCGTGCCAGGTTGAGCCGCTTCAGGGAGGCGCCCGACCCGATGAAGTCCTCGACGAACCCGTCCGCCGGTTGGGACAGGATGACCTCGGGCCGGTCGTACTGGGCGATCACGGAGCGCTCACCCAGGATCGCGATGCGGTCGCCCATCTTGATGGCCTCGTCGATGTCGTGGGTGACGAAGACGATCGTCTTGCGGATGTCCTCCTGGACGCGCAGGAACTCGTTCTGGAGCCGGTCGCGGGTGATCGGGTCGATGGCGCCGAACGGCTCGTCCATGAGCATCACCGGCGGGTCGGCCGACAGGGCGCGGGCCACGCCGACGCGCTGGCGCTGCCCGCCGGAGAGCTCCTTGGGGTAGCGGTCCCGGTAGCGTGATGGGTCGAGCCCCACCGTCTCGAGCAGCTCGTCGACGCGCGCGCGGATCTTGTCGTCCGACCAGCCCAGGAGCTTGGGGACCGTGGCGATGTTGTCGTGGATCGTGCGATGCGGGAACAGCCCGATCTGCTGGATGACGTAGCCGATGCGCCGCCGCAGCTGGTCGGGATCGGCGGCCGTGACGTCCTCGCCCTCCAGGAAGATCCGGCCTGACGACGGCTCGATGATGCGGTTGATCAGCTTCATGGTGGTGGTCTTGCCACACCCTGACGGGCCGACGAGGACGACGATCTCGCCCTCGGGGATCTCCATCGACAGCTCCTCGACCGCCGGCTCGGACTGGCCGGGGAAGCGCTTCGTGAGCTGCTCCAGCCGGATCATGGCTTCGGTCATCGCACACCTCGAGAGGTCGTCAGCCTGGTGACGACGTTGAAGAAGACATCGAAGACGATCCCGAGCGCGACGACGCCGAGGAACCCCGACAGCGCGATCGGCAGCGCGAACGGCGTGCCGAACCTGCCGAGCCCGTCGAAGATCAGCTCGCCGAGGCCGGGACCGTTGAGGATCGCACCCAGGGCCGCGATGCCGATGATGATCAGCGTCGAGACCCGCACGCCCGTGAGCACGACCGGCCAGGCCAGGGGCAGCTCGATGCGGAAGAGCCGCTGCCCGCGCGACAGCCCCATGCCGAGCGCGGACTCGACGATGGCAGGATCGACCCCCAGCAGGCCGGTGACGGTGTTGCGCACGATCGGCAGCAGCGCGTACATCGTCAGCGCCACGATGACCGGCTTCGCGCCGAAACCCATCCCAGGGATGGTGATCAGCAGCGCGTACAGGGCCAGCGAGGGGATCGTGAGGAACAGCCCGGTCACCCGCAGCACGGCGTCGCGGGCGGGCTGGTTGCGGTACGTGAGGCAGCCGAGGCCCACGCCGACGACGCCGGCGATCACGATCGACACGCCCACGACGATCGCGTGGGCGATGGCGAGCTCCAGCACCGTGTCCCAGTTGTTCGCCAGGTAGGTGGGGAACCCCTCGAGCTGCTCCAGAGGAGTCATCGCGGCTCAGCGTGCGTGCGGTGTGCATCGACCATGCGTACGCCCCATCTCGGTGGCTGGCTGCGACCGGCGAAAGTCACATGCGCCGCCAACTACCGCCATCGTCGTGGAGCCTAAGGTCGCACAGCCCAGGCCGCCTGGCAAGCGCCAGTTCCCCCTGGATGCGGCAGGCGCCCCCGTGTTACGGTCTCTGCGAGGAATGAAACGGTGTCGCCGCACCGGCAACACCGATGAGCTCACCGTCGACATCGAATGGCTGGGACATGCCACACACCGCGGTTTCCGATCACCGGCTCGGTCTTCTCCAGCGCCTGGCCTCGGGGCCTGTCGTCTGCGCCGAGGGCTACCTGTTCGAGCTCGAGCGCCGGGGCTACCTCCAGGCCGGCGCGTTCGTTCCCGAGGTGGTGATGGAGCACCCCGACAAGGTCGTACAGCTGCACCGAGAGTTCGTCCACGCGGGCTCGGACGTGGTCGAGGCGTTCACCTACTACGCCCACCGCGAGAAGCTGCGGGTGATCGGCAAGGAGGACC
>JACDBB010000036.1 GCA_013695145.1 Euzebyales bacterium | reverse complement strand
GCGCTCGGCGAGGACCTGGACGCCGTGATCTGCGCGACCGTGCCGGCGGGCGAGCGCTGCGTGGTGGTCGGCCACTCCATGGGCGGCATGTCGATCCTGGCGTACGCCGAGGCGCGCGGCGGCCCCGGGGTGCGTCGACTTCAGCCGCTGACAGCGGCTGAAGTCGACACACGGCGGGTGCGGGGGCTCAGACGTAGCCGCGCAGGTGGGCGGCGGTGGCGACGCGCTCGACGGCCAGCGTGAAGGCAGCCTGGCGGAGGGTGGTCTCGTGGGTGCGCGCGAAGTCGCGGACCCGCTGGTAGGCGGTGACGAGGTGCTCGCGCAGCGCGGCGTTCACCCTGTCCTCGTCCCAGCTGAACTGCTGGATGTTCTGCGTCCACTCGAAGTAGGAGACCGTGACGCCGCCGGCGTTGACGAGGATGTCCGGCAGCACCGTCACCCCACGGTCGGCGAGGTTCGCGTCCGCGACGGGCGTGACCGGGTGGTTCGCCGCCTCCACGACGATCCGGGCGCGCACGTCGTCGACGTTGGCCGAGGTCACGACCTCACCCAGCGCCGCGGGCACCAGCACGTCGACGTCGAGCTCCAGAATCTCCTCATTGGTGAGCGTCTCGGTGTCGGGGTGGCCGACGACGGTGCCGCTGGCGCGGACGTGGTCAAGCACGTCCAGCACGCGCAGCCCGCGCGGGTCGTAGACGCCCCCGTTCACGTCGGAGACCGCCACCACCCGGTACCCCTCGGCCTTGGCCAGCCTGGCCGTCCACGAGCCGACGTTGCCGAACCCCTGGATCGCGACGCTGAGGTCCTCGGGCGCGAGCCCGGCGTCCTTGACCGCCTGGTCGAGGACGATCACCGCGCCGCGCCCGGTGGCGGCGTCGCGGCCCAGCGAGCCGCCCAGCTCCACCGGCTTGCCCGTCACGATCGACAGCGTGTGGCCCTCGCGCTGCCCGTAGGCGTCCATCATCCAGGCCATCGTCTGGGCGTTGGTGTTCATGTCCGGCGCCATGATGTCCCGGTACGGGCCGACGATGTAGCTGACCTGCGACATGTAGCGGCGGGTGAGCCGCTCGAGCTCGGTGAGCGACAGGCTCGCGGCGTCCACCTGCACACCGCCCTTCGCGCCCCCGAACGGCAGGTCCACGATCGCGGTCTTCCACGTCATCAGCGACGCCAGCGCCCGCACCTCCTCCAGGTCCGCCGACGGGTGGTAGCGCACCCCGCCCTTGTACGGCCCGCGCGCCCCGTTGTGCTGGACGCGGTAGCCGTACAGCGTCTCGACCGAGCCGTCGTCGCGGCGCAGCGGCACCTGCACCCGGATCTCGCGGTACGTGCCCGCCAGCACCTGTCGGGTCTGGTCGTCCAGGCCCAGCCAGTCGGCGGCGCCGTGGAAGAAGAAGTTCACCGCCTCGAAGGGCGACATCCCGTCGGTCGGCTCGCGCATGGCCACTCGCTCCTCACATCGCTGCTGCTCGTGTGGGGCTCCTCGTCCCAAGACCTGCCCCGCGCCCACGCCGCCGAATCGGTACCCGCCGGTAACAGGCGCTAGGCTTCGAGGCGCAAGGCTCCGGGAGAGGAACGGATGTCCACCACGCAGCAGCCTCCGAGGCACGGGACCCAGGCGGTCCCACCGGTGCAGCCGCCTCGAAAGCGGACGCCGCTGTGGGTGGTTGACCTGTACGGCTCGGCCATCGGCAAGAAGTACGTCATGGCGGTGACCGGCCTGGTGTTCATGGGTTACGTGCTGTCGCACATGATCGGCAACCTCAAGCTGTACGTGGGGGCCAGCGAGCTCAACTTCTACGGCGAGTGGCTGCGCGAGATCGGCTACCCGGCGCTGCCGCATTCGGGCCTGCTGTGGCTGCTGCGGATCGTGCTGCTCGCCTCGCTGGTGCTGCACGTGCACGCATCGTGGTCGCTGACCAGGATGAACCGCCGGGCGCGGCCGCAGCGCTACCAGTCCCGGCGGGACTACATCGCCGCGGACTTCGCGGGCCGGACCATGCGCTGGACCGGGATCATCGTGCTGGCGTTCATCGCGTTCCACCTCGCCGACCTCACGTTCGGCACCGCGAACCCGTCGTTCGAGCCGGGCGACGTCTACGGCAACGTCGTGGCGAGCTTCTCGCGCTGGCCGGTCGCCCTGCTGTACGTGGTGGCGAACGCCGCGCTGGGGTTCCACCTCTACCACGGCGCGTGGAGCCTGTTCCAGACGATGGGATGGAACAACCGCCGCTTCAACCACTGGCGGCGCTACTTCGCCGTCGCGTTCGCCCTGATCGTGGCCGTGGGCAACGTCTCGTTCCCCATCGCGGTGGTCTTCGGGATCGTCTCCTGAGGGCGGTCGCGGACCGTAGGAGCCTCGCCATGCAGCTGGACGCGAAGATCCCCGCTGGTCCCATCGCCGACAAGTGGGACAGCCACCGCTTCGACGTGAAACTGGTCAACCCCGCCAACAAGCGCAAGTTCTCCGTCATCGTCGTCGGCACCGGGCTGGCGGGGGCGTCGGCGGCCGCCACGCTCGGCGAACTCGGGTACCGGGTGAAGGCGTTCACCTTCCATGACTCGCCGCGCCGGGCGCACTCGATCGCGGCGCAGGGCGGGATCAACGCCGCGAAGAACTATCACAACGACGGCGACAGCGTGTTCCGGCTGTTCTATGACACCGTGAAGGGCGGGGATTACCGCTCCCGCGAGGCCAACGTGTACCGCCTGGCCCAGGTGTCGGGGGAGATCATCGACCAGGCGACCGCGCAGGGCGTGCCGTTCGCGCGCGAGTACGGGGGCCTGCTCGACAACCGCTCGTTCGGCGGGGCGCAGGTCTCCCGCACGTTCTACGCTCGCGGCCAGACCGGTCAGCAGCTGCTCCTCGGCGCCTACCAGGCGATGGCTCGCCAGGTCCACGAGGGCTCGGTCGACTTGCACACCAAATCGGAGATGCTCGACCTCGTCACGGAGGGCGGCCGCGCGGTCGGCATCGTCACCCGGGATCTCGGCACCGGCGAGATCAGCTCCCACTCCGCGCATGCGGTCGTGCTGGCCACCGGCGGCTACTCCAACGCGTTCTTCCTGTCGACCAACGCCAAGGCATGCAACGTCAGCGCGATCTGGCGGGCGCACCGCAAGGGCGCGCTGTTCGCCAACCCCTGCTACACCCAGATTCACCCGACGTGCATCCCGCAGTCGGACGACTTCCAGTCCAAGCTGACCCTGATGAGCGAGTCGCTGCGCAACGACGGGCGCATCTGGGTGCCGGTCGAGGCCGACGACGAGCGTCCGCCCAACGAGATCGCTGAGGACGAACGGGACTACTACCTCGAGCGCCGCTACCCCGCCTTCGGCAACCTCGTCCCCCGCGACGTCGCGTCCAGAGCGGCCAAGGGCATGATCGACGCCGGCCTGGGGATCGGCCCGCGCCGCAACGGCGTGTACCTCGACTTCGCCACGGCGATCGGGCGCCTGGGCCGCGACGCGATCGAGGCCAAGTACGGCAACCTGTTCGAGATGTACGCGAACATCACCGGTGAGGACCCCTACGCGGTCCCGATGCGCATCTACCCGGCCCCCCACTACACGATGGGCGGGCTGTGGGTCGACTACAACCTCATGACGACCGTCCCGGGTCTGTACGCCATCGGGGAGGCCAACTTCTCCGACCACGGCGCCAACCGCCTGGGCGCCAGCGCCCTGATGCAGGGCCTGGCCGACGGGTACTTCGTCCTGCCCAACACCATCAGCGACTACCTCGCGCCGCTCCTCGGTGTACAGCCGCCGCCGACCGACCACCCCGCCTTCACCCAGGCCGTCGCCGACGTGACCGGCCGCGTGGATGGCCTCCTCGCCGTCAAGGGCACGCGCACCGTCGACTGGTTCCACCGCCAGCTCGGCAAGATCCTCTGGGACTACTGCGGGATGGCGCGCAATCGGGCGGGGCTGGAGAAGGCGATCTCCGAGATCCGCGCCCTGCGCGAGGAGTTCCAGACCGACGTGCGGGTCCTTGGCGGCGGCGAGACGCTGAACCTGTCGCTGGAGCGCGCAGGCCGGGTCGCCGACTTCTTCGAGCTGGGCGAGCTCATGTGCCGCGACGCGCTGTACCGCGAGGAGTCTGCGGGCGGCCACTTCCGCGAGGAGCACCAGACCGACGAGGGCGAGGCGCTGCGGGACGACGACCGCTTCGCGCACGTGGCCGCATGGGGCTGGAACGGCCCCGACCGCGATCCCTCGCTCACCGTCGAGCAGCTGCAGTTCGAGCACGTGAAGCTCGCGCAGCGCTCCTACAAGTAGGCGCCGGGCACCGCCAGTCGACCCGACGAGGAACCACCGACGAGGAGTCATGGATCTCACCCTGAAGGTGTGGCGGCAGGACGGACCGCAGGACGCCGGGCGCTTCGAGACGTACTCGGCCGAGAGCATCAGCGAGGACATGTCGTTCCTCGAGATGCTCGACGTCGTCAACGAGCGGCTCGTCGAGGAGGGCACGGAGCCCATCGCGTTCGACAGCGACTGCCGTGAGGGCATCTGCGGCACGTGCGGGCTCATGATCGACGGGCAGGCGCACGGCCCGCAGCGCGCCACCGCCACGTGCCAGCTCCACATGCGCTCCTACCGCGACGGCGACGAGATCACGATCGAACCGTGGCGCGCCGCGGCGTTCCCGATCATGAAGGACCTCGTCGTCGACCGCAGCCCGTTCGATCGCATCGTCGAGGCCGGCGGCTTCATCACCGCCCCCACCGGCAGCGCGCCGGACGCCAACCTCATCCCGGTCCCGAAGGAGGACTCCGACCTGGCGTTCGAGGCTGCCGCATGCATCGGGTGCGGCGCCTGTGTCGCCGCCTGCCCCAACGGCGCCGCGCAGCTGTTCACCGCGGCCAAGCTCGCGCACCTCAACCTGCTGCCGCAGGGACAGCCCGAGCGCTACCAGCGGACGGAGGCGATGGTCGACGAGATGGAGTCCTACTTCGGCTCGTGCACCAACCACGGCGAGTGCCAGGCCGCCTGTCCTAAGGACATCTCCATCGACTTCATCGCGCTGCTGAACCGCGACTACGGCAAGGCCAAGTTCTCCGGCCGCCGCAAACGCGCGGACTGACGCGTGAATGCGCCCCCGAGCGCCCAGGGGTCGACACCGTGTCGAGATTCCTGCGCTATGCGTGGCTGTTCCGACACAGTGTCGGACCAGCCTGCGACAGGCGATTCTCATCATCCGGGGTGGGGGCGCCAGCCCCCATGACCTGCTGACATGTGAATGCGACCTGTGGACAAGCGTCTCGGCTCGTGGTGCCGCCTGTGCACCATTCCCTCACGACCTTGCCCTAGGATCGTGAGGAGACGAAGATGGCGACCGACGCGCAAGCCCTCAGCGCGCTGCGACTGGCGCTGACCGACGTGCTCGGCGAGGAGCACACACACACGCTCATGGAGACGCTGCCCCGAGGCACCCCCGCCGCCCGTGTCGACCTCGACGAGGTCGAGGGCAGGCTCGGCGCGCGCATGGATGGCCTCGAGCATCGCATGGGCGCCCTCGAGGACCGCATGGGTGGCCTCGAGAGCCGCATGGGTGGCCTCGAGCATCGCATGGACATCTTCGAGGTCTGGCTCGGCGCCTTCCGCGAGACCTCCATCGCGCAGACGGACGGCTTGCGCCACGAGGTGCTCGGCGCGATCAGCCGGGAGTCCGGCTCGCTGCGCACCGAGGTGGCGGGACAGACCCGCACCCTGGTGTTCTCGATGATCGCAACGTTCATGACGTTCGCCGCGCTGGTGCTGGTCACGGTTCGCTTTCCTTGAACCCGCCAGCGGACTCCCGCGACAACCTCTGCGAGACGGCCTCCGGCATTCCCGTCGAACCGGTGCACGGTCCGGGCGACCGCACCGGGAGCGACACCGACGGGACCCACGCCCAGCGGCTCGGCCAGCCGGGCGCCTACCCCTTCACCCGCGGCATCTACGGTGACATGTACCGGGGCCGCCTGTGGACGATGCGGCAGTACGCGGGCTTCTCGACAGCCGCCGAGTCCAACGCCCGCTACAAGTACCTGCTGTCGCAGGGCTCGACCGGCCTGTCGGTCGCGTTCGACCTGCCCACACAGATGGGCTACGACTCCGACAATGAGATCGCGGCGGGCGAGGTCGGCAAGGTCGGCGTGGCGATCGACTCGCTAGCTGACATGCGGACGCTGTTCGACGGGATCCCGCTCGACGAGGTGTCGACGTCGATGACGATCAACGCCCCGGCGTCGATCCTGCTGCTGCTGTACCAGCTAGTGGGCGAGGACCAGGGCGTCGACGCGGGGCGGCTGCGCGGCACCATCCAGAACGACGTCCTCAAGGAGTACATCGCTCGCGGCACCTACATCTTCCCGCCCGCCCCCTCGCTGCGGATCGTCACCGACACCTTCGCCTACTGCGCGGCCGAGCTGCCCAACTTCAACACCATCTCGATCTCCGGCTACCACATCGGGGAGGCTGGGGCGACAGCGGTGCAGGAGGTCGGCTTCACCCTGGCCGACGCGATCACCTACGTGGAGGCTGCCGTCGAAGCCGGCTTGGACGTGGACGCGTTCGCGCCGCGCCTGTCGTTCTTCTTCGTGGCCCGCTCCACCCTGCTGGAGGAGGTCGCCAAGTTCCGCGCCGCGCGGCGGATGTGGGCGCGGATCATGCGCGACCGGTTCGGCGCCAGGGACCCGCGGTCGCAGATGCTGCGGTTCCACACGCAGACGGCCGGCGTGCAGCTGACGGCGCAGCAGGCCGAGGTGAACCTGGCCAGGGTCACGATCCAGTCGCTGGCCGCCACCCTCGGCGGCACGCAGTCGCTCCACGCCAACTCCTACGACGAGGCCCTGTCGCTGCCCAGCGAGAAGGCTGCTCGCCTGGCGCTGCGCACCCAGCAGGTGATCGCGCACGAGACCGACGTGACGCTGACCGCCGACCCGCTGGCGGGCAGCTACTTCGTCGAGCACCTCACCGACGAGGTCGAGCGCCGCGCGCAGGAGCTGATCGACCGTATCGACGAGCTGGGCGGCGCGGTCGCCGCGATCGAGTCGGGCTATCAGAAGAGCGAGATCGAGCGCAGCGCCTACGAGCTGGCACGCGACATCGAAACCGACCGGCGGGTCGTCGTCGGCGTGAACCGCTACACGATGGAGGAGGACGTCGACCCTGAGCTGCAACGGGTGGAGGACACCGTGCAGGAGGGCCAGATCTCCGAAGTCCGGCGCGTGCGCGCCGAGCGCGACGCCGATGCCGTGGAGACCGCGCTGGCCGACGTCGCCAAGTGCGCCGAGTCCCGGGACAACCTCCTGCCGGTGATGAAGGAGGCTCTGCGCGGCATGGCCACCGTGGGTGAGGTGTGCGACGCGCTGCGCGGCGTGTTCGGCAAGCACGCCCCCACGGACGCGTTCTAGACCCGCGTCACAGCCGGGGATTGTGAGAATCGCCTGTCGCAGGCTGGTCCGACACTGTGTCGGAACAGCCACGCATAGCGCAGGAGTCTTGACAGAGTGTCGACCCCTGGCCGGGCTTCCGCAGTTGAGTGTCGCGGGTAGGCATGAATAGGGAGGTTGACCTGCGGAAATGCGGGCAGGGCGAGTTGGGCGTGTAGTGCCTACAGCCGAGGCGGTCAGGCGGGGGTGAAGTCGAGGAAGCGGGGGGGGG
>JACDBB010000234.1 GCA_013695145.1 Euzebyales bacterium | reverse complement strand
CTGGCGCCGCCGACGTCGGCGCCCTGCGCAGCGCTGTCCGCGAACGTGTCCGCTCGGGTCTGCGCTTCGACGTCGAGGTCACCGCCGTGGGGGAGCTGCCCGACGACGCCCGCATCACCGATGTCCGCACATGGGACTGATCCAGCGAAACATTGAAGAAGCTATCGAAGATCCCCATTACCGAAGCACAGATCGGCAGCGACCACGGTGACCCCGCTTGAGGAGACACGGTAGGCCGGTGCTGGCAACCCGCCTGCCGCGCAGAGCGCGAGGGCGAGCGGCGGCGAGTGTCCCGTCCGCGCGCGTAGGGGCCGGCGTCAGCGCCGGGCCGCCGACACCTGCCGTTACCCGCCGCAGTCCCGCGAGCCAGGGCGGTCGTCAAGGAACGCATCCAGGATACGGACAACACGTAGCGCTCGGCGGCGTCGAGAGCCTCGCCAATGTCGTTGAGGAGTTGCCCCTCGGTGCGTTGGTGCTTGTGCGCTCGGTCTCGGCGCTCGCCAGGACTCATACGGGCACCGAGTCCGTCTCCGCCGCTCGTCTCAGATCGTCGCCCATGGCCGACCGTGGAACGACGTCGACGTCGACTCCGAGCAGGTCACGCAGGTCGCGCTCAAGACGGACGAGGGAGAACAGATCCGCGGACTCATCCAGATCGACCATCAGGTCGACGTCGGAGTCGACGTCCTCCTGTCGTCGGGCAGCGGATCCGAACACCCGGGGATCGCGGGCACCATGACGAGAACAGATGCGGTCGATCTCGGACGGCCGAGGTATACGACGTCGCCGTCGCACCGCACTGCCCCAACGGGCCGATCTCGTTGGCGGCGTCGCTGCAGGTCGACTTCTGCGCGACCAACGTCATCATCCAGGAGCAGAGCCTCGGGTTGCACTACAACACCGGCTACGGCGACCTGCCCGAGGCCGAGATGCTTGACTACCTGACCGACCCGCTGCCGCTGACACCGCGGGACGGGTTCCTGCCGCGCCCGGTCGGACCCGGCCTCGGCGTCGACATCGACGAGGAGGCGGTCCGGCGGGGGAGCGTGCCGTGGACCCTGCTCGACCCGACCTGGCGCTATCCCGACGGAAGGATCGCGGAGTGGTGACGCCGACGCTGCCCTCCGGAGTCATGGTGGCGCTCGTCACGCCGCTCGACGCCGATGGCCATCTCGACGAGGCTTCGCTCGAGCGCGTGGTCGAGCGGGTGGTCGCAGGCGGCGTGCGGGGGGTGTGCCCGACGGGCTCAACCGGCGAGGGGGCGCGACTCACCGCGGCGCAGCGGCTGGCTGTCACCCGACGCGTGCGCGCGCTGGCGCCCGCGGGCGTCCCGGTGCTGCCCGGGGTGCCGCTGACCACGCTGGAGGAGGGCGTCGCGGAGCTCGGTGAGCTCGAGGCCGCAGGCGCTGACGCCGCGCTGGTCGCGCCGCCGTCCTACTACCCGCTGTCCGACGAGGGCGCGCGCCGGCTGTTCACCGGGCTGGCGGACCGCTCGCCCCTGCCTGTGGTCCTCTACAACATCCCGATGTTCACGAAGGTCACCATCGGTGTGCGCGTCGCGGCCGACCTGGCCGCGCACCCGCGGGTGGTGGGCATCAAGGACTCCAGCCGCGACATGGAGTACCAGTCGGAGCTGATCGCCGCCACCCGGGCCGCCGCCGACTTCTCGGTCTACACCGGCAGCGACACCCTGCTGCTGGCCAGCGCGCTGCTCGGCGCGCGCGGGGCGATCGCCGCCAGCGCGAACCTCGTGCCAGGGCTCGGCGTCGCCCTGCTCGAGGCCGTCGCGGACGGTGATCTCGACAGGGCGCGACAGCTCCAGGACCGGCTCTTCGCGGTCGTCCAGGCCTGCCGGCGCGGAGACTTCCCCGCAGGGTGGAAGGCCGCCCTCGAGGTCGTCGGCGTGTGCTCGGGCAGGCTGGCCTACCCAGCGGCCGGGCTGCCCCCAGCCGAGCGGGACGCGCTGGCGGCGCGGCTCGCCTCGCTCGGTGTCTCCAAGCCCGCCGGCGCGGCCCGATGATGTCTGGGGACGCCGAGGTCGCGCTCGACGCCGGCGCGCTGCTGGCCGAGTCACCGGTGTGGGACGGGCGCGAGGGCGTGCTGCGGTGGGTGGACATCCTGCGTGGCGAGGTCCACCGCTACGACCCGTCCGGCGGTCTGGACACCCACAGCGCGTTCGGTGAGCCGGTCGGCGCCGTGGCGCTCCGGGAGGGGGGAGGCCTGCTGCTCGCTGTGGGCCGCGGGTTCGCCACCGTCGAGCAGGACGGCGACGCGCTGTCGTGGCTGTGGCGCGACGGCCGCGGCGACCGGATGAACGACGGCAAGTGCGACCCCGCGGGGCGGTTCTGGGCCGGCACCATGGCCGACGAGCGCCACCCGGGAGGCGCGTCGCTGTACCGCCTGGATCCCGACGGTCACGTCGAGGAGGCCCTGCCGGCGGTCACAATGTCCAACGGGCTGGGCTGGAGCCCGTCCGGGGAGACGCTGTACTACGTCGACACCCCGCTGGAGCGCGTCGACGCGTTCGACTACGACCTGTCCGCGGGGACGATCAGCCGGCGCAGGACGCTGGTCGACCTGCGGGCGGCTGACGGGCGGCCGGACGGGCTGACCGTCGACGCCGACGGCGGGCTGTGGGTGGCGATGGCGCACGGCGGCGCGGTGCGGCGCTACACCAGCGGCGGGGTCCTGGACCACGTCCTGACGCTGCCGGTGCCGATGGTCACCAGCTGCACGTTCGGCGGGCCCGAGCTTGCGGACCTCTACATCACCACCGCCAGCGAGGAGGCCCTCCACCCCGGCGCGGTCGACCGCCCCCACGCCGGCGGGATCTTCCGCGCCGCGCTGGGCGTGACCGGCATGCCCGCGACGCCCTACCGAGGCTGAGTCGGGTCCCTCGTTCTGGCCGCTAGCCTCTCCAGGCCATGAGGCTCGGACTCGTGCTGGCCGGCGGCGGCGCCAAGGGCGCGTTCGAGGCCGGGGTCGTGGCGGCCGTCGAGGAGGCGGGGCTGCGGCCCACCGTGCTGTCCGGCACCTCGGCGGGGGCACTCAACGCCGCGGGGATCGCCAGCGGCATGGATGCCGCCCGCCTGGCCGAGCTGTGGACCGGCACCGCGGCGCGCGACGTGCACCGGCTGCGACGAGACGTCTGGCGGCTCCTGCGCCTGCGCGGCCTGTTCGGCGGCGGTGGCAGGCTGGCGGGACGACTGCTCGACGGCATCGGCTGGACGTGGGCGCTGGAGACCACGCCGCTGCGGCGGACGCTCGAGCGGGCGCTCGGCGGGGTCGCGGTCGATGTCGTCGATGGCCTCACCCTCGCCGTGTCCGCCGTGGAGGTGGCCAGCGGCGAGCTGGTGCGCTTCGTCAACCGCCTGCCACCCGAGCGCAGGCGCAGCCCGCGGTTCCGCGAGGTCGCCCCGACCGTGGACCACCTCATGGCCAGCGCGGCCATCCCGATCCTGTTCCGCCCCGCGCCCGTCGCGGGCAGAGACTTCTGGGACGGCGGGCTGGTGGCGAACACGCCGCTGGCCCCCGCGCTCGCTTACGAGCCTGACGCGGCCATCGTCGTGACGACCACGACCAGGCAGCGGCCGTCGCCCCCGCCGCAGTCGCTCGGCCAGGCCGTGTCGCTGCTGATCGACAACGTGCTGGCCTACTCGCTGGCGGCCGATCTCGCACGGGCCGAGGCGGTGAACGTCGCCTGCCTGGCCGGCGCCGAAGTGGGGGTCAAGCGCGCCGTGGACCTCCTCGTGATCGAGCCGACCGGCCTGGACCTCGGCCACTCCCTTGACTTCGACCCCGCGCTGGCCGCAGCCCGCGTCGCGCAGGGCGTGGCGGCCGGCCGCCGCGCGCTCGCCGGCTGGGAGCGCCTGCGCTAGCAGCCAGCGGCTCGGCTTCTCGAGGATCACCTGACCTGGCCCGGGAGCCGGCGCTAGACTCCGCTGGCATCCCTGTCCCCGACATCCGAGCCAACCGCTTGAGCATCACGAAGGTCAAGACCACGATCCCGGCCCAGCACGCCATGGTGTCGGTGCTCGGAACCAGAGACGAGCTGTTGCGCCTGGTCGAGGACGCGTTCGACGTGCGCATCCTCGTCCGCGGCAACGAGATCACCGTGAGCGGTGGTGACAGCGAGGCCGCCAAGGTCACGCACCTGTTCGGCGAGCTGGTGAAGCTCCTGGACGCGGGACAGCACCTGGACGCAAGCGCGGTGGGCGCGACCATCGCGATCGTGCAGGGGGCCGAGCACCCGTCGCCCGCCGAGGTCCTCGGCGACGAGGCGCTGTCCCACCGCGGTCGCGCCATCCGCCCGAAGACGCTGGGGCAGAAGCGCTACCTCGACGCCATGCGGGCCAACACGGTCACGTTCGGGATCGGCCCCGCAGGCACGGGCAAGACCTACCTGGCCATGGCGATGGCCGTCCTCGCGCTGAAGCGCAAGGAGGTCACCCGCATCATCCTCACCCGCCCCGCGGTCGAGGCCGGCGAGCGGCTGGGCTTCCTGCCCGGCACGCTGTTCGAGAAGATCGACCCGTATCTGCGGCCGCTGTTCGACGCGCTCCACGACATGATGGACGCCGAGCAGATCGCCCTGCACATGGAGCGCGGGACGATCGAGGTGGCGCCGCTGGCGTTCATGCGCGGCAGGACGCTGAACGACAGCTTCATCGTCCTCGACGAGGCGCAGAACACCACCGCCGAGCAGATGAAGATGTTCCTGACCCGCCTGGGGTTCAACTCCAAGGTGGTGGTCACCGGGGACGTCACCCAGGTCGACCTGCCGTCCGGCAGGACGTCGGGCCTGCGCATCGTCCGCGGCATCCTCACCGACATCGACGGCGTGGCGTTCTGTGAGCTTGGCGCCCGGGACGTGGTGCGTCACCGCATCGTCCAGGAGATCGTGGAGGCGTACCGGGTGTTCGACGAGCGCGCCGAGGACGGCGACGCGGGTGTCGGACCGGTGGGCGTCCACCAGGAGGGCCGAGGTCAGGAGGGGCGAGGTCGTGGGCGAGGCCAGCAGTAGACGCAGGCCCCACCAGCGCCGCCAGCGGCGCGGGCACACGGTGGGGCACACGCGCGACGGGGCCGGCTGATCATGGCCGTGTTCGTCGCTGACGAGCAGGGGAGCGCGGTCGATGTCGACCGTCTGCGCCGCCTGTCCGAGCACGTGCTGGTCGCCGAGCGGGTCCCAACCACGATGGAGCTGAACGTGCTGTGCGTCGACGCCGCGTCCATGGCCGAGCTCAACGTCCACCACATGGGCGGCAGCGGCGCCACCGACGTGCTGGCGTTCCCGATGGACCTGCCGGGCGAGGCGATCGCCGGCGAACCCGCGATCCTCGGCGACGTGGTGCTCTGCCCCGAGGTCGCGGCGGCCCAGGCGGCCGAGCACGGCACCACGGGCGCCGCCGAGCTGGACCTGCTGGTGGTTCACGGCATCCTGCACCTGCTCGGTCACGATCACGCTGAGCCCCAGGACCGGGACCGGATGTTCGGCCGGACTCGCGAGCTGCTGGCGAGGTTCGCGACCGCCGCTGGGGCCGGGACCGCGGACAGGAGCGGAGCGTGAACCCCGGTGACGTCTACGCGTTGGCCGGGGTCCTGGCGTGCGTGCTCCTGGCCGCCTTCTTCGCGGCCGCGCAGACGGCGTACTCGCGGATGACGCTCACCAGGGCGCTGAAGCTTGCCGAGGACGGCCGCCGCTCGGCGCAGCGCGTGGTCCGGCTCGTGCAGGATCCGACGCGCACGCTCAACGTGCTGGCGCTGCTGGTGGTGGCCGTCCAGGTCACCGGCGTCGCCGTGCTCACTGTGGTCGTCGCTCGCTATCTCGACGACGCTCCCGGTGCGGCGGTGGCGTCCGTCGTCGGTGCCGCCGCGATGTTCGTCGGCGCCGAGGTCGCGCCCAAGACGCTTGCGCTCCAGCGCACCGAGACGGTCGCGCGGGTCACGTCGGGCTGGGTGGCGCGGCTGGTGAAGGTGCTGTCACCGCTGGTGTCGGCGCTGATCTGGATGGGGAACGTGATCGCGCCGGGCAAGGGACTGGCGCAGGGGCCGTTCGTCACCGAGGACGACCTGCGCGACATGATCGACACCGCCGAGTCCGACGAGGTCATTGAGGAGACCGAGCGGGCGATGATCCACTCGATCTTCGAGCTGTCCGACACCGTCGTCCGCGAGATCATGGTGCCCAGGCCGGACATGGTCGCCGTCGCTGTGGGGATCCCGTTGGGTGAGGTCCTCGACGTCATCCTGGAGCGCGGGCACTCGCGCATCCCGGTCTACCGCGAGGTTCGCGACCGCATCGTCGGGCTGGTGTACGCCAAGGACGTGCTGGGCCGCATGCGAGCGGGCGACGGCGCGCTGGCTGGACCTTGGGACGACCTGCTGCGCACGCCCTTCTTCGTGCCGGAGCTCAAACCGGTCGACGCGCTCCTGCGCGAGCTCCAGGCGGCCAAGGTGCACCTCGCGATCGTGGTGGACGAGTACGGCGCGACTGCCGGCCTGGTCACGATCGAGGACATCCTCGAGGAGATCGTCGGCGAGATCGTGGACGAGTACGACGCGGAGGAGGAGCTGGTCGAGCAGGTGCCCGACCACGCCCTGCGGGTCGACGCGCGGCTGCCGATCTCCGACCTGGCCGCCCTGCTGGACGCCGAGCTGCCGTCGGATGAGTGGGACACGGTGGGCGGGCTGCTGTTCGGGGTGCTCGGCCACGTTCCGGACCCCGGCGAGCACGTCGACGTGTCGGGGGTGCGGCTGACCGCCGAGCTCGTCCGGGGCCGGCGCATCGCCAAGGTCCTGGTGGACCGGCTCGACGAGGAGCGCGTCGTCGAATCGGCGGGGGACCGCGTGTGACCACGGCGCTCAGCGACGATGAGCGCGCGCTGCTCGAAGTCGCCCGCGCCGCGCGCGAGGCGGCGTACGCGCCGTACTCGGGCTTCAAGGTGGGCGCCGCCCTGCGCGCCGCCGACGGCACCGTGTTCAACGGCGCGAACGTCGAGAACGCCGCGTTCTCGCCGACGATCTGCGCAGAGCGCGTCGCGCTGCCCGCCGCGGTGGTGGCCGGCCACCGGGACTTCGTCGCGCTGGCCGTGGTCGGTGGCGGCGACGGCCCCTGCACCCCGTGCGGGGTGTGCCGCCAGATGCTCTACGAGTTCGCTCCCGACCTGATCGTGCTCGCGGCGGGCGAAACCGGCGCGGTCGGCCGCTACGTCCTCGGCTCCGACCTCCTCCCCGAGGGCTTCGGCCCCCGCCGGCTGGGCTCCTGAGCG
>JACDBB010000226.1 GCA_013695145.1 Euzebyales bacterium | reverse complement strand
CGGAAGCGGCCCTCGACTGCGGCGAACCAGACACGGCGGGCGAGCTGCTCGAGCACGCCTGGGTGCTGGCCACCGAGGCGCGCGATCACTGCTGGATGGCGACGGTGGCGCGCGGACTCGCTCGCCTGACCGCCGCGCGTGGCGACCAGCCCGGAGCCGTTCGCTGGGTCGAGGAGGGGCTGAGGCCCGAACCCTGGTACCTGTGGCCCTGCGCGAACCTGCTCGACGCCGGCTGTGATACCGCGATGTCAGCCTTTCCGGAGCTGGCCGATCGTTGGGCGGACGATTTGGGTGGGCTGGCCGCTCGCGGCGGGTTGCGCGAACACGTGATCCGAGCTCAGGTGCATCGCGCGCGGCTCGGGGACCCTCACGCGATCGAGTCCGCTCGGCACGCCGCCACGGACATCGACAACCCCGCCCTGCACGCCCTTCTCGACAGGACAGGAGCGTTGTCATGAGCAACGCCATCTCCCGGAGCCTCGAACGTCCGGCGCTCGCTCGAACGTCACCCGGAGGAGGCCGCCCATGCAGACGCTGGCGCCACCGCGACGGTGGGGCCCGGGCGTCGTTTGACGCAGCCGGTCGCACGCTGGCGACGGACATGCCCGCCGAGCTGGGCGGGAGCGGGTCCGCTCCCACGCCGGGCACGCTGCTACGCGCGGCGCTCGCGTCCTGGGCAGCGACCACCGTGGCGATGGTCGCCGCGGAGCAGGGCTCGGACTCCGACCGACTGCGTTGGTCCAGGGTCCGAAGGCGGTCGGAACGACGACCACCGCTCCCGGCTTCACGGCGTCTGCGGTGCGTCTTGACCAAGACCGGGCTGCGCTGACTGCCCACGGAATCTGGTCCTGCGCCCCCTGCCCGCGGACGTCGCCGAGGCTGCGCCCGGACCGATCCCCGGCTGGTACTCGACGGCGCTCATCGCGGCTGATCGACGAGTACCACCTTGCCGAGGGGATGTTGGGGGGCGGTGCGCGGCCGGATCGACGACGTCAGCGGCAAGTTCCTGTTCGAGTCGCAGGTCATCCACGACCCGCGATGTGCGCTCAGCGGTACCGGGCCGATGTGCGCTCTACCGGGACGACCAGGGCCCCGAGGTCGATGGGGTCGTGGAATCCACTGACGGACGCTGGTTCGCGGCCGAGGTGAAGCTGGGGCACGCCGCGGTGAACGAGGGCGCCAGCAAACTGCTCGCGATGCGCGACAAGCTCGCCGAGCCGGTTCGCGCGGCGTGTGGCGCCCTTGTCGTGATCGTGGCCGACGGCCCCACCTACCTGCGCGACGACGGGGTCCTGGTCACCTCGATCGCCTCGCTTGGCCCTTGATTGCCGTGTCGCGAACTCCGATACGATGACTCCTGCACCGCCTGCGCGGGGCCCGAGCGTCCGCCCAGCCGGCGGCCACTGGCTCGCGGTTCGCGGCTGCTCGGCGAGCGCCGACGCCCCGGTCGACCGGTCTGCGAGGCGATCGGCTAACGGGCGCTGCGGGAGGAGGGGAACGCCCTCCAAGCGGTGCGCGCCCGCCGGGGTTCGCCTCCAGGCTGATCAGCGGTGTGTCGCCGATCGCTGCGAGCATCCCGCTGTTCGTTTGACCGCTGGACCGCTGATGTCAGTCCCTCCCAATCGTCGCTGCAGTAGTCGAAGTCGGTCGCGAAGCCGCAGCGCCCGGCGATCTCCCAGACCAGCGGGGCGTCATCGACGCGCATGACGCCGACGACGAGTTCTGTGCCGGATGGTCATGGCCGGGTATGCCGCAGCTGACCGGCTCGTCGGTGGGAACCGGTCGGAGCCCACGGACCGTGACGAAGCTCTCCACCTTGATGTGCTCCCGACCCGACCGATGCTCGAGGCGCACGCGGGCGCGACGCACGGCGTGGACGGCGCCGATCGCGGCGGCGAAGTTGACCAGCGTGCCCCCGCCGGCACGCCCGAGGAAGATCTCCTCCAGCGCGCTCGCCTGGGCGTCGCTCGCCGCCAGGTCGACATACAGCGCCACGCCCCACTCGCCAAGCGTCGCATCCGGGGCCACGCTCCGGTCATCGACGTAGGACCCGGCGAGCACCACATCCAGCCCGGACAGGTCGAGGCCAGCGGCAGACCCGTCGGCGATGTGCCAGGACAGCGCGAAGTCGCACACCCCGTAGGTAGACAGTCCGCCCGGCCGGTCCCCCTGCTGTCGGCAGGGGCACACGGCCTCGCAGTTGCAGGCCTCGACGTAGCTGCCGCGCACCCGCCACGGTGACAGGTCAGTCCTCCTCGTCTCCTCCTTCACATCGTCATCTCGGGTGGGTGCATACCCGGTGCGAGGCCCGGCAGCCACCACACCGCCACAGCAAGCCCGAGGGTGACGACACCGCACCCGCGCGCAATGCGCCCGCCGGCGGGGGCGAGCTTCTCGACCGCGATGACGCCCATCAGCGCGACCATCGCCACCAAGCTCATCGCCCCGAACACCGCCATGAGGGCCATCAGTGCCCAGCAGCAGGCGAGGCAGTAGCCGCCGTGGTGCGCCCCGGCGCGCAGATCACGCAGCCGCCCGTGCCAGCCGGCGTAGCGCAGCAACCACCCCAGCGGAGAACGACAGACCGCCAGGCAGCGGTCCTTGAGTGGGGTGAGCTGGTAGGCGCCGCAGGCGGCCAGGATCACTGACGCCGCGGCGGTCGCGAAGGGTGGACCCGCCGACACGGCCCGGTCACCCAGCGCCATCAGGCCGTAGGCGGGCAACGCCGAGGCCGCCCACACCCCCACGTAGCCCGCGACGAACGCAGCGATCCGCACGCGCTTCGGACGGACGATCATGCGCGCGTAACGCAGCGCGACGGGGGCCACCGAGGGCAGCATCATCGCGGTCATCATCAGCGTCCACATCCCCGCGAACGCCGGCAACTCCAGCCCCATCGTCCCGGCCATCGCCCCCATCCCGCGCGCCTGGACCGCCGCCAGCGCCCAGGCGACGGCAGCGACGCCGAATAGCGCGGCCACCAGCCCGGGCGAGCGCGTCGCCCCGGGGCTGGGGGCGGGGATCGATGAGTCCATCATGGCAGGTCGACGATCACCCTGGACTGATCCCACCAGTGGGTGTGGTCGCGTCGACAGCGCCAACGTCGCAACTCAGGCGATGGCCGTCCCTCCCACCAGGACCGGATCGCTGACCGGTCGCGTGGCTGCGCCGCAGGACGGGCACAGGGGGGCGCTCGGCTCCACACGAGTTCGACGCTCTCCTGCGTCGTCGGCGATCGATCGATGCTCGGGCATGCGTTCCTCCTCGCGTGCGCGGCGCTAAACGGGCCCCCTGCGTGTCGGCGTGGAGGCGGGCAGCGGACCCAGCGGTCCACTCCCCACCCCACCCCGCCCCTCAGCCGGTCGGGACGCCAGTGGCGAGCCGCTTGACCGCTTCGGTGGTCATGGCCTGCCCGCCGATGCCCCAGTCTCCGCTTGCGACCTCGTCGATCACGACCCACGTCACGCCGCGCATGGCCTCGCCCTCGACCGCGACCATGGCG
>JACDBB010000217.1 GCA_013695145.1 Euzebyales bacterium | reverse complement strand
TCATCACCGAGCGGGACCACGCCCTCGGCTGATCGCCGCGGCGGAGGAGCGGTTCCGATCCCAGCTATCGCCGGGGGAGGCCACGCTGTCCGCTGACGCGGGCTGCTACGCGGCGCGCGCCGGCGATGAGGCGATGGTCCTCAATCCCTGGGTCCGGTGCGGGCCGCCGCAGCGGTTCCGGTGCGGGCCCGTGGGACACCTTCGAGCTGGTCCTGGCCGCTGAGGCAGGGACGCTGCTCGTCGGAGAGCGGCTGGCCACCTCCGCCGAGCCGGAGCCAGGTGAGGCCTGTTCCGCCCCGACGGCGCTGCGCCTCCGCGAGCTGTCGCGCTCGACGCGCCGCCGGTCGCGTCTGACGAACGCATGGTGCTGCACGACGCTCCGGCGCGGCGGTCCTCGCGGAGGTCAGTCCGCAACAGTGAGCCCGCGTCCCGGGCACTTGCGCCTCGTGGGCTGATCGGCCCCGCCTCCCGATCACAGGTGGACGGCCCCCATGGCTGCGCTGCGCCGGGGGACATCCCCGCCTGAGGTAGGGGCAGCCCTACCCTGCAACGGGGCGCTTCCCGGATATCGCGGCCAGCGACCGCCGCGTACGGTCACCACGGCAGCTGCGCAGTGGAACTCGGGAGAAGGACCAACGGGATGCCGGACGTGATCGGGTGGATGGTGGACACCATCTCGGGGATGGACCCGACCACGGCCTACGTGGTGATCGGCGTGCTCGCGTTCCTCGAGGCCGCCGCGTTCATCGGCCTGTTCGTCCCTGGCGAGACCGCCCTGCTGCTCGGAGGCATGCTGGCCGCGCAGGGCCGCGTCTCGCTCGTCCCCCTGATCGTCGTCGCGGTGGTGGCGGCGATCCTGGGTGACGCGGTGGGATACGAGATCGGTCGCCGCTGGGGTTTCAGGTTGCTGGCCATCCGGCTGCTGCGGCGCCGAGCGGATACCGTGCGGCGGGCATCAGCGGCAATGGTCCGGGGGGGTGGGGCAGTGGTCTTCGTCGGTCGGTGGGTCGGTGCGATGCGTGCCTGCGTTCCCGCGCTGGCCGGCATGACGCGCATGCCCTACCGCACCTTCGCGTTCTACAACGTGCCCGGCGGGATCACACGGGCGGCGGGGTGCATGCTGCTCGGTTACCTTGCCGGCGTCTCGCTCAGCAGGCTGGAGGCCGTCACGGGGATCGCGTCCTCGCTGATCCTCGGCACGGCGGCGATCGTGGCGGCGGTGGTCCTGACGAGCCGGTGGCTGCGGCGTCGAGGGCGAGCGGCTACCCACTCGGTGACCATGACATCCGTCGAGGACCTCGTGGACGCCGAGGATGCGCCGTGACAGCGGAGATGGCCGAGCTAGGCGCGGCCCCCCCGAGGCCAGCTCGCGCGCCGCTGGGTCGCGCCTTGCGCGCCCTCCTCGCGATCCTCGGGCTGACGGTGGTCGTATGGGCGCTGGTCGCCGGTTGGCCGCAGGTCGTGCACGCGGTGAGCGCGCTGCGCGGAGCGAACGTGCCGCTCATGGCGACCGCGGTCGTCGCCCAGGCCGGAGCGCTGGCAATGCTCGGACGTGTCTACCGGCAGTGCGTCGCCACCTCGGGGGGCAGGGTGAGCGAGCGCGACGCCGCAGGGGTCGCGCTGCGTGCCTACGCTGTGAGCCGGATGCTGCCGGGCGGCGGCGCGGCGGCCGCGATCTTCGCTGCGCAGCGCTTGCGCCGCGGGGGCGTCGCAGACGGACCCGCGGTCACTGGCGTCGCGCTGACGGGGGTGATCACCATGACGACGCTGGCGATGATCGTAGGCCTCATGGCGCTGCAGGCAGCGGCCGACCCGTGGTGGGCGGTGGCGATACTGGGCGTCGGAGCGTTCGCCGGTGCAGGGGGAGGCTTGCTCCTGCTGCACGCGGGCGGCGCGCGCCGGCGTCTGCTCGGCGTCGCAGGGAGGCTGCGCCGCCGACCCGCGCTGGCGGTGTGGGCGAGCGCGCTCGAGGCGCTGGCCGAGCGCCCACCTCGACCCGGAGCGGTTGCCGCCGCGGTCGGGTGCTCGGCTGCGGCGTGGGTCTGCGAGCTGGCGGCGCTCTGGCTGGCGATCGCGGCGGTCGGTGCCACCTTGCCGATGTCCACCGTCGCGCTCGCCCTCGGCGCGGCCAACGCCGCAGTGGCCGTCCCCCACACCCCAGGGGGCATCGGCGTGGTCGAGGTCGCGATGACCGGGACGTTCGCCGCACTGGGGGTGCAGGCGGCACCGGCGCTCGCGGGCGTGCTGGCCTACAGACTGGTCGCCTTCTGGGTTCCGGTGGCCGTCGGCGCGTCGCTGCTCGCCTGTGACGGCGTGCGGCGCAGGAGGCGGTCGTGAGCGGGCTCGTCGTCCTGCTCGGCGGCCAGGAGCACACCCCCGGCTGCGAGCGGATCGACCGGCGCCTGCTCCGCGAGTCCGGGGTGCGTCGGCCAGAGGTCGCGGTGCTGTTGGCCGCTTCGCCACCGCGGCGGCGGGCGTTCAAGCTGGCTCAGGCCAGGCGGTACTGGCGGCAGCTGGGTGCTCGCGCTCGTTGCGCGTTCACCGGCGAGGGCGACCCGATCGCTTGGGCCACCGGCCTGCTCGAGGAGGCGGACCTGGTCGTCCTGACCGGCGGCAGGCCATGGCTGCTGCGACGGTGGTTGCAGCCCACCGGGCTCGACGCGCTGCTGCGGACACGGTGGGAGGCGGGCGTGCCCATCTCCGGGTCGTCAGCAGGGGCGATGATGCTCGCCGCGTCGACCTGGGCGTTGCGGCCGCGCGCCCCGTTCGCGCTGCGGCCGGCGCTGGGGCTCGTGCCGGGGGTGCTGGTCGCCCCGCACGCTGGCAGGCACGGGATCGATCACTGGGCGGCCCGCACCCAGGCGGCCCATCCGCACCTCGACGTCCTCGGGATCGCGGATCAGACCGCCGTCGTGGTGCAGGGCGGACAGCGCGAGGTGGTCGGCCCCGGCACCGTGCAGCGGTACGGGATGGAGCTCCAGCCGGCCGCCGTGGCGACGTGCTAGCGCCCCGTTGACCGCAGATCTCGACGTCGTGGGCTGACCCTCGCAGCCGAAGCGGGTCGTCGCGGATCTCCAGGGCGTCCGCCGTGACCCGAAGTGCAGCTCGCCGAGCTCCAGACTGCGCGCTGCTCACGACCGAGGACAGGGCCATGGCTTGAGCTGTCCACAGGTCGGGACCACCAGATCCGCCGTTCCGACCGCACTGTGGTGACTCTGGTACGCAGGTCCGACGAGGGGGCACACTATGGCGGTGGACGAGGCGGCGCGGCGGTAGCTGCGGACAAGGCTGGTCGAGCTGCTCGGGGAGGAGGAGGCGATCACCCTGATGACGCAGCTACCTCCCTCGGGATGGGGCGAGGTGGCCACCAGGTCCAACGTGGCCGACGTGGCGGCCGACGTCGAGCGGCTGTCCGCTCGCGTGGGTGACTTGTCCGCTCGCGTGGACGGCTTGTCCGCTCGCGTGGACGGCTTGTCCGCCGAGATGGACCGCCGGTTCGCCGACGTGGACCGCCGGCTCGAGGCCATCGAGCGGCAGCTGGTGCGCCAGGACGACATGATCGATGCGCTGCGCCGCGAGATCGTCACTCAGACGCGGGTGTTCCTGTTCGGGGTCGTCACGTCGACGTCGATGGTGGGCGTGTTCGCCTTCACCGCCGCGCGCCTGGTCTAGGACAATGGACGTCAGCATCTTGTTGCCATCGCTGCGCGATGGCCACAACCACGATTGTGAGAATCGCCTCCGCAGGCATGCGTCGGGTCAGCCGCGGAGCTCGAGGTCTGAGGCCGAGCCGCGCAGGCGGAGGACGTCGTCGCGGACCTCGACCTCCTCGGGCTCGAACCCGAAGGGCAGGTCTCCGATCTCGACGCCGACGGTGATGAGCGCGCCAAGCGGCGCCGCCGGGCGGAACACGACCCGGTCGCCCTCCACCGCAGCCGTCGCGTCGACGAGCGGGAACCCGACGGCCGAAAGGCGGACCACGCCGTTGCGCAGCTCGATGTCGGTCAGCGGGATGCGGCCGATCACGCCCATCAGCTGCCGGACCGCGTCCGTGTCGAGTTCGGCCACGAAGGTCGCGGACTCCACGCGCAGCGCACCCGCATCATCGGACGGCAGCGTCGCACCGACCAGCTCAAGCTCCAACCGGTCGACCGCGGCGGCCGAGCCCTCGAGCGGCACATCCGTGGCGACGACGGTCGCGTCGACCGGCGCGCCCGCGAGCAGGCGCAGACCGGCCGGCCAGTGGGAGACCGACACGGTCGCGGAGGCGCCGACTTCCCTGGCGATGCGCTCGGCTGCGCGCTGCTCCGCCTGCGAGGTGATCACCGCGTTGGCGACCAGCACCCCGGTCACCAGCAGCCCCAGCACGGCCAGGGCGACGCCGGCCGCCCTGCCCGCGCGTGAGGGTGGCGGCGCGGCGACCGCCGGGACGGGGTCCTCCGGCGGCACCGGCGGCTGCTCCCGCTGGTCCACCCGCGGCGGCAACGGCAGCTCCTGGGTGTCGTCGCGCGGCGGGATCGGCCGCTCGGCGTCGGTCATCCGCCGCGATCCGCGCGGCCGGTCTCACGCGCGGGTCCGCCGTCACGGCCGGCAGGCGGCGGCGCCGGGATCGAGGCGGTGCCGCTGCCGGAATCCGAGGGCTCGTCGCCGCCGTCAGCGCCCGCGAGCCCCGATCCCAGCCGGCCGAGCAGCCCCCGCAGGTCCACCCCCGTGAGGTCCGAGGCGACCTGCAGGCCCTGCTCGAGGTTGGTGGCCACGTTGCGGGTCAAGTGCGACGCCCCGTCCGTCGAGATCACCGTCATCCTGTCGATCGCCGAGATCGGCTCGGCGGCGGCGCGCACGAGCTCCGGGAGCACGCTGGCCATGATGTCGAGGACCGCGGCCTCGCCGTACAGCTTGAACGCCTCGGCGTTCTTCTCGCGCGCCTCGGCCTCGGCCTGGCCCTTGGCGAGGATCGCGGCGGCTTCCGCCTCGCCCTCTCGCTCGACGGCGAGGGCGATCGCCTCGCGCTCGGCACGCTGGGCGGCGCCGCGGCGCTCGCCCTCGATCTGCTCCGCGTCGGCCAGCGCGGTGCGGCGAGCCTTCTCCGCGTTGCCCGACAGCGTGGCCTCCTCCGCGCGGGCCTGGGCCTCGGCGATGACACGCTGGCGCTCGGCGTCGGCGTTGAAGACCGCGGCGTTCTTGCGGCCCTCGGCCTCCTGCTCGACGCGGTAGCGCTCGGCGTCGGCCGGCTTGCGGACCTGCGTGTCGAGCTCCCGGTCCTTGAGCGCCGCGGCGCGCTCGGCGACCTTCTCCTGCTCGGCGATGACCTGCTGGTCACGGTCCGCCTGGGCGAGCGGACCGGCGGCCGCGGCCTGCGCGTCGGCGGCGTCCGTCTCCGACTTGATCTCGGCCTGCTTGAGGGCCAGGGTCCGCTGGGAGATCGCCACCTGCTCCTCGGCGAGCAGGCGCTCCTGCTCGGACGCCTGCAGCGCCTTGGCCTCGGCGATCGCCGCCTCCTTCTCGACGCGCGCGGCCTCCGGCCGGCCGAGGTCGGCGAGGTAGGTGCCCTCGGCCTGGATGTCCTGCAGTTGGAAGGTGTCCAGGGCCAGGCCCTGGTTGGTCAGCGAGGTCTCGGCCTCCTCGGCCACGGCGGAGGCGAACGCCGCGCGGTCCTTGATGATCTCGTCGACCGTGAGGCGACCGACGATCGACCGCAGGGACCCGGCCAGCACCTCCTGCGTGAACTGCTCGATGCCCGCCTGCTGGTTGAGGAACCGCTGCGCGGCGGCCCTGATCGCGTCGACGTTGCCACCGACCTTGACGATCGCGACGCCCTCGAGGTCGCACTTGATGCCCTGGGCGCTGACCGCCCCGCGGATGCCGACCGAGATCCGCCGGCTGGACAGGTCCATGATGTGCAGCTTCTGGACGAACGGCAGCACGAACACCGACGCGCCCATGACCACCTTCTGGCCGGACATGTCGGTGGAGATCTGGCCCGTCTCCGGGTTCTTGACCGGCTGCCCGCGGCGGCCGGTGATGATGTAGGCCTCGTTGGGACCCGCGACCCGGATCCGCCGGACGATCAGGTAGCCGACGAGGATGAGCAGCGTGACGGCGCCGACGATCCCGGTGACGAGCGGCGAGCTGAACACGAAATCGAGCACGAGATTCCCCCTGGTGGCGCGGCGCCTAACTGGCGTCCGCTGGCTTGACCATGACCGCGGACGTGGACAGGACCGCGGTGACGACGACTTCCGACCCGGCGGCGACGGGCGCGCCTGAGCGGGCGTAGGACTTGTGCAGCTGGCCGAGGTGGCGGATCACCACTTCTCCGAGACCGCCATCGGGGATGCGGGTGACGACGGTGCCGGTCTTGCCGACGAGGTCCGCGGTATCCATGGAGGCGTCGGTCGGCATGTTCATGAGGCCCCGGGTCAGCACCAGTGCGGCCCCGCCGATCACGATCCCGCTGCCCAGGCCGCCGAGGGCGCCGACCCCCGCGCCGACCCCGGTGGCGTACATGATCAGCGAGGCGCCGAACCCGAACGCGGCGAGGAACGAGCCCAGCACCGGCGCGGAGAAGATCCCGCTGCCGGTGTCGACGTCGAAGGCCTCGAACATCCCGTCGAGCAGGTCGCCGAGCACCAGAGAAGCGACCACGACGGTCAGCCCGACAGCCCCGATGACCAGGAATGCCGTCATGCCCCGCCGCCTCCTCTCGGTCGTGGCCAACGCGCAGCGTTGGCGATCAGATGTCGGGAGGCTAGCGAACCGCAGGGCGCGGCGGGTCAGGGATCGCGTCGACCCAGTCCAGCAGCACCTGCAGCGGCCGTGACCAGTCGCGGTCCAGCATAAGCGCATGGCCCCCCGCGAGGAACCTGGCGGTCGAGCCGTAGCGGCGCGCGGTGCGCACGATGTCCGCCGGCGGGACCAGCGCGTCGTCGGCTGCCCCGAGGACCAGCACCGGGCAGCGGGCGGTGTGACGACGTCGTGGCAGCACCGTCTGGTATTGCGAAACGGATGAGTCGCGCACCTGGCGCCGGATGTGCCGGTCCGCCTCGTGCGCGTCCAGACCAGCGAACAGGTGCCGCGCCTCGAACCGCAGCGGCAACCCCACCAGCGCGCGGGCCAGCTGCGCCGGCGCGCGGCGCGCGAGCCGGGCCGCCACGCCGAACCCGTGCCGGTCGCCCAGCGGCGTGACCAGCGCGGCGCCGCGGGCCGGGTAGCGCTCGAGGACGCGCTGCACCACCAACGCCCCCATCGAGTGACCGATCAGGACGGGAGGGGCGGGCAGCGCGGCGATCGCCTGCAGCACGTCGTGGGTGTAGTCGCGTAACGTCGGTCGCTCGGCGGCGGACGGGGCGCCCGGATGCCCGCGCAGGCTCACCGCGTAGGCGTCGAACCCCTGCGCTGCCGCGGCGGGCAGCCAGTGCTCGTCGAACACCCAGTTGCCGTGACCCAAGCCGTGCACGAACAGCAGCGGCGGGCGCTGCGCCGAGGCCGGCACCGACTGCTCCGCCGGCAGGTGACGCAGCTGGTGGTCGTCGAGCGCCTCGGGCGGGAACGCCCAGGCCAGTGGCTCCATGACCTTGGCGCGGGTGCGGAGGATGGGCATCGCTGACCGGGCTCCTGCGGGGTCGGGGGTCGGCCGTCGGTGCGACCTTACGCCGGTGTTCCGCTGACGGCAGCGCTCCAGGTCCGCCCCGGTAGTCTGTCGCGCGTATGAGCCCCGACCGCGCCCCGCTGCGCCCGCGCGTCACCTCCGAGATCGGCCGGCTGCGCGAGGTCGTCGTGCACCGCCCCGGCCTGGAGCTGCGGCGCCTCACCCCCGCCAACAAGGACGGACTGCTGTTCGACGAGCTCGTGTGGGTCGGCAAGGCGCAGGAGGAGCACGACGGCTTCGCCGCCACGCTCGAGGCCGAGGGCGTGCACGTCAGGCGCTTCGCTGATCTCCTGCGGTCCGCGCTCGCGGACGAGGAGGTGCGACGCGAACTGATCGACGGGATCGCCACCGCCGACACCTGCGGGTCGGAGCTGGTCGACCGGGTGCGCGGGCACCTCGTCGACCTGCCGGTGTCAGAGCTGGTCACCCATCTGACCGGTGGACTGACCGTGGCCGAGGTCCCCGGCGCTGGCGACGGGTTCGTCGGAGGGGTGCTGGGGTCCGCGGCCTTCCTCCTGCCGCCGTTGCCCAACATGGTCTTCACCCGTGACCCGTCCGCGTGGGTGGGCGGCGGGGTGATCCTGTCCCCGATGCACAAGACCGCCCGCCAGGCCGAGCGGCGCCTGTGGCAGACCGTCTACACGCACCATCCCGACTTCGCCGCCCGCGCCCCGACCTGGTACGGCGGGGACGACCGCGACTACGCGCCCGCGACCGTCGAGGGCGGTGACGTGCTGGTCCTGAGCCCCGAGTGCGTCGCTGTCGGCCTCTCCGAGCGCACGCATCCGATCGCCGTGGAGAACCTGGCGGCGGAGCTGTTCGCCGCGGGCGCCTGCGCGTGGGTGCTTGCCATCGACCTTCCCAAGGCGCGCCAGACGATGCACCTCGACACGGTCATGACCGTGGTGGACGCTGACGCAATGGTGCTGTGGCCTCGCGTGCCGCAGCTGTGCACCGCCTACCGCATCGAGCCCGGCGACCGGCCGGCGACGCCGGCGAGGGCTGGCGCCCGCATGCGGGTCACGGAGCAGCCCGACCTGGTCCGTGCGCTGGCCGACGGGCTCGGGGTCGACCACCTCCGCGTGGTCGGCACCGGGGAGGACGAGGTGGCGTCCGACCGCGAGCAGTGGGACGACGGCAACAACACCCTGGCGCTGCGACCCGGCGTCGTCGTCGCCTACGAGCGCAACGTGGACACCAACCGGCGCCTGAGCGAGGCCGGCATCGAGGTCCTCGAGATCGAGAGCTTCGAGCTCCCACGCGGTCGCGGTGGGCCGCGGTGCATGTCGTGTCCGGTCGTGCGTGACGCCGTCGAGCCCGCAGCACCGCTCACCCAGGCGCCACGATGATCGGGCCCGAGCCGGCCCGCATCAGGAGGCCAGCGGTTTCGCGTGGGTGATCGTGACTGTGAACGTCCCCGCCGGGGCGTGGTAGGAGACCTCGTCGCCGATCTTGCGCCCCAGCAGCGCCTTGCCAAGCGGCGACTGCGCGCTCACCACGCCGATGCCTTCGACGCGGTCCTCCCGCGACCCCAGCAGGAACGTGCTCTCGTCGCCGTCGTCATCGACCGTCGTGATCACCATGCCCGCCGCCACCGCGTCGCCGGACGGCGCCTCGCCCACCTTGGCGACGCGCAGCATCTCCTGCAGCTGGCGGATGCGACCCTCCATCTTGCCCTGCTCCTCCTTCGCCGAGTCGTACTCGGCGTTCTCGGTCAGGTCCCCATGGGCCCGCGCGACCTCGATGGCCTTCGAAGCCTGCTCGCGCCCGACGGTCGTGAGCTCATGGAGCTCCGCGCTCAACCGGTCGTACGCAGCCTGGGACAGCCAGATCTGGTCGCTCACCGCGTGGTTCCTTCGTGGGTCGCCGTTCGATTCCGGCCGATGATAGGTGGGTTGCCGGGCGCCCGCCGCATGGCGAGCATAGGGCCATGCCCGAGCTGCCCGAGGTCGCCGCGCACGCCGAGCGCCTCGACGCCCGCTATGCGGGCACGACCTTGGAGCGCTTCGTCCCCCTGTCCTTCACGGCGCTCAAGACCTTCGACCCGCCACCGGAGTCCGCGGTCGCGCACACCCTCGACCGTGTCAGCCATCGTGGCAAGCACCTGCTGCTGGCCTTCGGTGACCTTGCCTTCGTCGTGCACCTCATGCAGGGTGGGCGGCTCCGTGAGGACACCACGCAGGCGCGGCGGCCCCGCAACGGCGTGGCCAGGTGGGTGCTGGCCGACGGGCGGGCGCTGCTGCTGTCGGAGGCGGGGACCGAGCACAGGGCGGGCGTGTGGGTCGTGGCGGGCGACCCGTTCTCCCAGGCGCCGCTGGACCGGCTCGGGCCCGACGCCGACACCCTCGACGCCGGGGCGCTCGCCGGCCTGCTGGCCGCTCACTCGATGCGCCTGCACGGCTTGCTGAGGGATCAGCGCATCCTGGCGGGCCTCGGCAGGCGCCTGGCCAACGAGGTGTGCCACCGCGCCCGGCTCTCGCCGTTCGTCGGCACCAAGTCGCTGGGCGCCGAAGGCGCCGCGGTGCTGGTGGACGCGATCCGCGGGGCCGTTGCCGATGGCCTGGAGGACGAGCGCGCCCGGGACGACATGAGCGCCTCCAAGGAGCGGCCCGGCGCCCTGCACGGCCGCACCGGCGCGGCCTGTCCCGTGTGCGGCGATCAGGTGCGCGAGGTCGCCTACCGCGCCTACACCGTGAACTACTGCGCCACCTGCCAGACCGGCGGCAAGATCCTGGCCGACAACACGACCTCGAAGTTCCTCAAGTAGCCGCAAGGGGACACGCCGCCGGCCTGGGCGGTAGGGCTAGGCGTCGAGCCCCAGGACGAGGCGGATCCCGGACTCGACCATCTGAAACGTCGCGGGAGCCACCGCGCCGTGACGCTCCTTCAAGTCCCGCTTGTTCAGCGTGACGATCTGCGACACGTTGGCGACCGACTCATCCGCGAGGCCGCTGCCGTTCGGTGCGAGCAGCACGTTCCCCGGAGCCTCGGCGAGGCGCAGGTTCCGGGTCACGGTCACGCACACGACCGTCGCGATGTGACTGGCGTTGAACGCGTCGGCGGAGACGGGCCGATCGGCTACGCGGTCGGGAGGGGGTGGCCACTACACTCGGCCGCCCCGCCCAGGAAGTCCTTCGCGTCCGAACGGTTGCTCCTTCTTGCCCGCCGACCAGCCAGGCTCCATCGCCAGCGAGCAGCGGATGCTGCGGCAGCCGGCGTACCTCGTGGCGCTGGTCGTGGCGGTCGTCGTGGCGCTGGGCTTCGGTCTGGTCGTGCCGATCCTGCCGGTGTTCGCCCGCTCGTTCGGGGTGAGCCTCACCGCCGTCTCGCTGGTGATCAGCGTGTTCGCGGGGGTGCGGCTGGTCTCGAACCTGTACACCGGTGGACTGACCGACCGCATCGGCACGCGCAACGCGGTCGGGTGGGGCGCGCTGATCGTGGCCGTCTCCAGCGCGCTGACGGCGTCCGCGACGAGCTACGGAGAGCTGCTCGCCTACCGCGGCGCGGGCGGCTTCGGCAGCGCCCTGTTCTTCAACGCCCTGCTGGCGCACGTCGTCCGCATCGTGCCCGCCGAGCAGCGCGGCCGGGCGGTCGGCGGGCTCCAGGGCGCGTTCCTGTTCGGCATCTCGTTCGGTCCGAGCGTCGGCGGCTTCCTCGCGGAGCCGTTGGGGCTGCGCTGGCCGTTCGTCGTGTACGGGGCGTTCTGCGCGCTGGCAGGGCTGGTGGCGCTCGCGTTCCTGCCCCGCCACGAGCGGCCAGCGCCGAAGCCAGGGACAGCGCCGGGGGAGGAGGAGCTCGTCGGCGCGACGGGCGAGCCGTCCGCGACTCGTGGCGGTGGCAAGCCAGAGGGCGCGCGAGCGCTGCTGCGAACCGCCCGCGAGCTGTGCGGCGACCGGACCTTCGTCATCGCGCTGGTGCTCATGGCCGCGTCCCGCTGGGCCGCGACCGGCGTGCGGTTCAGCCTGGTTCCCGTGTTCGGCGCCGAGGTCGTGGGCGCCTCGCCGTTCCTCGTCGGCAACGCGATCGCGCTCGCGGCGCTGGCCCAGCTCGCGGTGGTGTGGCCTGCTGGTCGACTGGCCGACACGGTGGGCCGGAGGCTGTTGACCGTACCGGCCTTCATCGTGTTCGGGGTCGTGGCCGCAGGGCTGGCGTTCGCCACCACGGTGCCGCTGTTCCTCGTCGCGATGGGCGCCTACGGCCTCGCGACCGGGTTCACGTCGGTGACCCCGCCCGCCGTCGTGGGCGACATCGCCCCGCCGGCGCGGACCGGCGCGGCGATCGGCGTGCTCAACACCGCGGGCGACCTCGGCAGCGTGGTCGGGCCGCTGGTGTCCGGTCTGCTGGCCGACCTGGCCGGCTACCCCGCCGGTTTCGGTGCGAGCGCCGCGGTCCTGGTGCTGGCTGGCATGGCCGCGGTGCGCATGCGGGAGACCCTGCCGAGCCGCGCGCCCTGAGGCGCTGATCGCGGACGGTGACCGGATGTCCACTCTGCGCCGTGGCGTCCACGGTTACCATGATCCCGCCATGGTGCGCGATCTGGTCTACCGACTCTACGAGCGGCGGCTGGCGTCGGACCTGCGGGACTCCGCGCTGCCGCGTCACGTCGCGGTGCTCGCCGACGGCAACCGGCGGTACGCGCGCGCCATGGGTCACGAGGACGTCGCCGAGGGCTACCGAGTCGGCGGGGAGAAGATCTACGAGCTGCTCGACTGGTGCCACGAGCTGTCGATCCCGTACGTGACGCTCTTCCTGCTGTCGACCGAGAACCTCCAGCGGGACGCCAGGGAGGTCGGCAGCCTCTGCGAGATCATCGCCGAGACCGTCGAGCGGATCGCCCACGACCCCCGCAACGTCGAGCGCGGCCTGCGGGTGACCTGCATGGGCGCCCTGGACGTCCTTCCCGACGAGCTCCGCCAGCGGCTGAAGGAGGCCGAGGAGGCCACCGCCGACCGTGACGAGTTCCACGTCCAGGTGGCGGTCGGCTACGGCGGCCGCGAGGAGATCACCGACGCGCTGCGCCGGCTCTTGGCCACGGCCGCCGAGCAGGGTCACAGCCTGGAGCGGGTGATGGAGGAGCTGTCGCCCGAGGCGATCGGCGAGCACCTGTACACCACGGGGATGCCCGACCCCGACCTCATCATCCGCACGTCGGGCGAGATCCGGATGTCGGGCTTCTTGATGTGGCAGTCGGCGCACTCCGAGTTCTACTTCTGCGACCCGTACTGGCCTGAGTTCCGCAAGACCGACTTCCTGCGCGCGCTGCGTGACTTCGCGTCGCGCCAGCGCCGCTTCGGACGCTGACCCCCGCGATCATTAGGACCGCCGTGCCCGTCGAAGCGACCGACATCGAAGGCCTGCTCGTCGTCCGCTGGAACACCGAGCAGGACGAGCGCGGCTTCTTCCGCCAGACCTACCAGGTGCGTGAGCTCACCGAGGCGCTCGGACGGGAGCCGGTGCTCCGCCAGGGCAACCACTCGCAGTCCGTGCCGGGGGCGCTGCGCGGCTTCCACGCCGAGCCGTGGGACAAGCTCGTCTACGTGGTCCGCGGCACCGCGATGGCGGCGATCGCCGACATCCGTCCCGACTCCCACACCTTCGGGGAGGCCCGCGCCTTCACGCTGGGCGACCCGCCGGCGGGGGAGCGGATCAGGTTGTTCATCTCCCATGGGCTGGCCAACAGCTTCTGCACGTTCGGGGACGGTCCTGTCGACTACCTGTACGACGTCACCGACTACTGGCGGCCCGGCATCGACAAGCGGTCGGTGGCATGGGACGATCCCGACCTCGGCGTCGACTGGCCGGTGGACGATCCGGTCCTGTCGGAGGCGGACCGGGCCAACCCCACCTTGCGGGACCTGTTTCCCGACCACACGCGTTGGGCGGCCTAGCGGGCCTGGCGCAGGACTTCACCCCGACTTCAGGCGGACGTCACCTGGTTCCACGGATCCGGGGGTCCTGCCGGTTATCGTGGCGTCGCAGGCTTCGGTGACACCGTCCCCCGCAAGGCGGACAAACAACGAAGGCACGGCGTGCAGACCAGGAACACGACGGTCACCACGGTGGAGCTGGTCCGGCACGCGTCGGCTGCCGCGCGGGCTGAGTGGACCGACCGTCCCGACGTCGAGCGTCCGCTCGACGCCGCCGGACGCGCCCAAGCCCGGGCGATCGCCGAGCAGCTCGCCAGGGGAGCGCCGATCGCGGCTCTGCACGCGAGCCCTGCCGTCCGCTGCGCCCAGACGATCGAGCCGCTGGCGGAGGCGACAGGGCTGAAGATCGCGGCGGCGGAGGGCCTCGCCGAGGCCGCAACCCTGCCCGTCCTCGACGGCGGCGACCCGTGGGTGGCGGCCGCGTGGCTGGCGGGACGCACGCTCCGGCTGCTGGACGAGCTGGTCGCAGTCCATGCCGGCCAGCGCGTGGTCGCGTGCTCGCACGGGGACGTGATCCCCGCGGCCATGGCCGCCCTCGTCGGCCGTGACGGCCTCGACCTCGCCGACGTCCGCTGCCGCAAGGGCGGCCGCTTCACCCTCACCTTCGACGGTGACCGCTGCGTGGACGCCGTGGTCAGCGGTCCACCCGAGATCTGACGGGAGCCGCCGCCCCGATCCGACCAAGCCCATCCGACCAAGCCCGGACCGCCACCCGACCACGAGGAGAAGCCCATGCCGACCAGCACCGTCACCTACGTCCTGGACACCTGCGTGCTGCTGGCGGACCCGAGGGCGCCCTACCGGTTCGACGAGCACGAGGTCGTGCTGCCGCTGGTCGTCGTGGAGGAGCTCGACAAGAACAAGACCCGCATGGACGAGGTCGGGCGCAACGCCCGCACCGCCTTGCGCATGATCGAGGAGCTCCGTGAGCGCTCGGGCTCCGGTCTGCGGGAGGCGGTGGCCCTGCCGGGCGGCGGGTCGCTGCGCATCGAGGGCAACCACGTCGACACGCAGCTGCCGCGCTACCTCGACCCCACCAAACCGGATCATCGGATCCTCGCGGTGGCTCTCGCGCTCGGCGGCACGCTGGTCACCAAGGACACGTCCCTGCGGATCAAGGGCAGCCAGCTGGGTGCGATGGTCGAGGACTACCGCGCCGACACCGTCCACGTCGATGAGCGGTACACGGGGATCGCCGAGCTCGACGTCGACCAGGGCACGCTGGACGTACTGCACCGGGACGGCAAAGCTCAGCTGCGGCACGGACACACCGCCGAGGACTCCTGGGTGAACCAGTGCATGGTGCTGCGCTCCGGGCAGTCGGCCAGCGGCCTCGCGCGGGTGGTCGACGTCACCGACGAGGCGGTCACCGTGCAGCGGGTCTGCGGCAACTCGCGGGCGTTCGGCGTGAGCCCGCGGGACGTTCGCCAGACCTTCGCGCTGGACCTCTTGACCGACCCCGGCGTCGGTTGCGTGTCCCTGATGGGCATGGCGGGGACCGGCAAGACGTTCCTCGCGCTGGCCGCCGGGTTGGAGCTCGTGATGGAGGCGCGCGCGTTCCGGCGCCTGTCGGTGTACCGGCCGCTCGTCGCGGTCGGCAGGCAGGAGGTCGGGTACCTGCCGGGAGACCTCGACGAGAAGCTGCAACCGTGGATGGCGGCCGTACACGACAACCTCTACTCGCTGTTCCGCCGCGACGAGGACGGTTCCTTCGGCGGCGACCCGCGCCACGTCCAGACCTGCGTCGACGCGCTGCTGGAGCGCGGACAGCTGGAGATGGCGGCCATCACCTACCTGCGCGGGCGCTCGATCACCGACGAATACGTGATCGTCGACGAGGCGCAGAACCTCGAGCTGCCCACCTTGAAGGTC
Organism: Euzebyales bacterium; assembly: GCA_013695145.1. Classification (GTDB taxonomy): domain Bacteria; phylum Actinomycetota; class Nitriliruptoria; order Euzebyales; family Egibacteraceae; genus JACDBB01. The sequence continues at coordinate 45,654 of JACDBB010000217.1, read as the reverse complement.
ATCCTGACACGCATGGCGGCGGGCTCGAAACTCGTGTTCTGCGGCGACCTGTCGCAGGTCGACAACCCCTACATCTCGCCTTACGGCGGGATGGCCGCGCTCATCGAGAAGCTCAAGGGCTCGCATCTGTTCGGCCACGTGACCATGGCCAAGGGCGTGCGCTCGCCGCTGGCGGAGCTCGCGGCCACCACGTTCTGACCGGCTGACGCCGGACGCGGGAACGTCGGGGCGACAAGGTGTCGAGCGTTCTGCGGCCCGACAGCCGCATGGACGACACGTTGTCGAGATTCCTGCGCTCGGCGGGGTCAGGGCGACACGTTGTCGGGATTCCTGCGCTCGGCGGGGTCAGGGCGACACCTTGTCGGGATTCCTGCGGCCTCAGCTCGCTTTCGTCAGGCGCCTGCGCCGTCGGTGACGCGGTCACCGGTCAGGAAGTAGGTCACCTCGCGGGCCATCTCCACCGCGTGATCCGCGATGCGCTCGTAGTAGCGCGCCAGCAGCGCGAGGCTGACTGACTCCTCCACGGAGGTCCGCCCGGTGTAGATCTCTGTGAGAAGCACCTTCTGCAGCAGGTCGACCTCGTCGTCCGTGCGCTGCAGCTCGACGGCCGCGAGGGCGTCGTGGTCACGCCACGCCGCCACCGCGGCGTGGAAGATGGTCGCGGACGCCTCTCCGAGCTGGGCGATCGTCCCGCGCACGTCGGCGTCGAACGAGGGCGGGTGCACCCACGTCAGCGACTGGGCGACGTGGGTCAGCAGGTTGGACGAGCGGCTGACGTCGGCCACGCAGCGCAGCGTCGCCACGACCCGCCGCAGGTCGCCCGCCACAGGGCTCTGCCGAGCCAGGACCAGGTAACAGGCCTCCTCCAGGTCGCGGCAGATGGCCTCGACCCTGTCGGAGGTGTCGACCCACTCTTGTGCCCGGTGCTGGTCGGCCTCGAGGAACGCGCGGGTGACAGGGTTGATCTGCGTCGCCACCATGTCGCCCGACGTCACGAGCATCTCGTTGCAGTCCTCGAGCTGCTGCTGGAACGCCACCCGGGAGCCGCCCGGCTGGCGGCGCTCCACCTCGAGCCATTCGAGAGGGTCGCGTCGGTCCGTCATGTGCAGTCCAGTGTCGTCGTTGGGTCAGCGTGCCGCTCGTCCTGCGGTGTCCCCCGTGCGCCGGACCCATGAACGTTGGGTGAACGACCCTTCCGGCAGTAGCGTGCCGCCCGTGAGCCCCAACCGCGGTGGCCTGCGCATCCTCGCACGTCCGGGGCACCCGGACTTCCTCGACCTGCCCTGGCACCGACCGCTCGGGACGTGGGATGGCGAGCCGGCCACCGACCGCCTCGTCGAGGTCGCTCGCGGCGTGCACCGTCACGTCGTGAAGTTCGTCGACTACGACGGCCGGCTGTACGCGTTGAAGGAGCTGCCGCCGCGCGTGGCCGAGCGCGAGTACCGCCTGCTGCGCCACATGTCCGAGGAGGCGCTGCCCGTCGTCGAGGCCGTCGGTGTCGCGAACCGCGGCGAGGATCTCGACGACGTCCTGATCACCCGCTACCTCGACTACTCGCTGCCGTACCGGCTGCTGTTCATCCACCGGCGCCCCGCCACGGGCCCGGACGTGCGCGGCCTGTCCTCCCGGCTGCTGGACGCGCTCGCGATGCTGCTCGTCCGCCTCCACCTGGCCGGCTTCTACTGGGGCGACTGCTCGCTGTCCAACACCCTGTTCCGTCGTGACGCAGGGGCGCTCGCGGCCTACCTGGTGGACATGGAGACCGGCGAGTGGCACGCCCAGCTGACGGATGGCCAGCGCGCGACCGACCTAGAGGTCACCGAGCTCAACGTGGTCGGCGGTCTGATGGACGTGCAGTCCGAGCTGGACCTGGCGCGCGACCCCGATCCGGTGGAGACCGCGGCCGACCTGCGGCTGCGCTACGAGCGCCTGTGGGCCGAGCTCAACAGCGAGGAGGTGATCTCACCCGACGAGCGCCACAAGATCGAGGCCCGCATCCGCCGGCTCAACGAGCTGGGCTTCGACGTCGACGAGGTCGAGGTGGCCACCACCGAGTCGGGCGAGCAGCTGATCCTGCGCACATGTGTCACCGAGCAGGGGTTCCACCGCAGGCGGCTGCTGTCGCTGACGGGCCTGGACGCGCAGGAGAACCAAGCCCGCAGCCTGCTCAACGACCTGGCCAACTTCCGGCTGGCGCTCGAGCGCGAGGCTGGCCGACCCGTTCCCGAACAGGTCGCCGCGTACCGCTGGCTGACCGATATCTTCGAGCCCACGGTGGCCGCGATCCCCGAGCCGCTCGGCGCGAAGCTCGAGCCGGTCGAGGTGTTCCACGAGGTGATCGAGCACAAGTGGTTCCTGTCGGAGCGCCACGGCACCGACATCGGTGTCGAGTCGGCCGTGGCCAGCTACATGGACAACGAGCTGCCCCAGATCCCTGACGAGCGGACCGTGCTGGCCACCGACGAGGACGCTGAGGTCGGCTGGATCGGCTACGGCTGACGCTGCGCCCACGGTGGTGAGGAGGATCGCGCGGTCGAGCCGGAACCGGCGGCGTAGGATCGCCGGGCGCGCACGGCCCGCCATGACCTCGAGGTGACCATGATCGCCCGCAGTCCCCAGCAGCCAGACCGCAACCTCGCGCTGGAGCTCGTCCGCGCCACCGAGGCCGCCGCCTTGGCCGCGGGCAGGTGGATGGGCCGCAACCAGAAGGAGTCCGGCGACCAGGCCGCGGTGGACGCGATGCGCCTGATGCTCTCCCAGGTGGAGATGGACGGGGTCGTCGTCATCGGCGAGGGCGAGAAGGACGAGGCGCCGATGCTATACAACGGCGAGCAGCTCGGCACCGGGAACCCGCCCGAGGTCGACATCGCCGTGGACCCCATCGACGGCACCCGTCTGCTGGCGCAGGGCCGACCGGGTTCGCTCGCGGTCATCGCCATGTCACCGCGCGGCACGATGTTCGACCCGGGGCCGATGCTGTACATGATGAAGTGGATCGTGGGCGCCGACGCGCTGGGCGTGGTCGACATCGACGCCACCGTCAAGGAGAACCTGAACCGGATCGCGACGGCCAAGGGCAAGGACGTGGACGACCTGGCGGTCATCATGCTTGACCGGCCGCGTCACGAGGAGCTGTTCGCCGAGGTGCGCGCCACCGGCGCCCGGCTGCGGCTGATCATGGACGGCGACGTCGCCGCGGGCCTGCTGGCGCTGCAGCCCGACAAGCCTGTCGACGTCCTGCTCGGGATCGGCGGGACCCCGGAGGGCGTCATCACCGCGTGCGCGGCGCGGGCGCTGGGCGGGGAGATGCTCGGCCGCCTGTGGGCGCGCAGCGACGACGAGGCCGCACGCGCGCGCGACCAGGGCTACGACCTCGCCGAGCCGCTCACCACCGAAGTGCTGGTGTCCAGCGGCGACACCTTCTTCGTGTGCACCGGCATCACGCCTGGCGATCTCCTCGACGGCGTGGAGTACTCCGGACGTGGCGCCACCACCGACTCGCTGGTGATGCGTGGCAAGTCGGGCACCGTCCGCTGGGTCAGGGCGCGCCACACATTCGACAAGCTGATGGAGTACTCGTCGATCGATTTCGACTGACACGTGAATGCGCCCGAGCTATCGCGCAGCGATGGCCCCCCAGATTCTGAGAGGGCGCGGGCGCCGGCCGGTCGTCGTCACGCGTGCGGCCACCGCTGCTGGTCCCAGGCCGCGTCCCAGAACGCCCGCTCGTACCGGCAGGAGGTGACGAACGTCTGCTGCAGCCGCGCCATCCGCTGTCCGTCGGCGTCGCGGGCGGTGCGGTCCACCAGATCGGCGACCGTGGCGGCGAGCTGCTGGAACCCCGGGTCGGCGTAGGTGCGGATCCAGTCGCGGTAAGGGTTGGCGTCGCGGTCGGCGCCCTCGTCCGCCAGCGTCTTGCCGACCTCTGCGTAACCCAGCTGGCACGGCAGCAGGCTGACCGCGATGGCGTCGAGCCCGCCCAGCGCGGCGGTCGCCAGCAGGTGGTCGACGTAGGCCTGGGTGGTCGGCGACGGCGCCGTCGCCTCGAGATCGTCGGCTGACACGCCGTAGCGCCCGGAGACCTCGCGGTGCAGCTCCATCTCGGTGTGCAGCGTGGTGTGCAGCAGCGTGGCGAACAGCTCCATGGTCGCCAGGTCGGGCGCCTTTGCGGCCGCCAGCCCGAACACCCGGCAGTAGCCGACGAGGAACACGTAGTCCTGCGCCAGGTAGTACGCGAAGGTCTCCCGCGCGAGGGTCCCGCGCCGGATGCCGTCCACGAACGGATGATCCGTGGCCGCGCTCCACTCGTCAGCGGCGGCGGCGCGCAGGCGGGCGGAGACGGACATGCGTCCTCGGAGTCGTCGGGGGTCAGGTAGTTGGGGCGGTGCCCATGCCGGGTTCGAGAAAGGTGACCTCCGGGTGGTCCTCGGACGCCCAGCGGACGGCGTGGTAGCTGGCGAACAGCACCATGCAGGTGCCGTGGCGGTCGAACGTGACCGTGCAGCCGCGCTGCGAGCGCAGCGCGTCCGCGCAGGCCGAATTGACGATCCTGGCCATGCGGTGCGACGTCGGCGCCAGCGTCACCGGACAGCCGAACTCGGTCGCCATGCGGTGGGCCGCGACCTCGAACTGCAGCGGGCCGACGGCGCCGAAGATCGGCTCCTGGTCACCGAACTCCGGGCGTCGCAGCACCTGCACCACGCCCTCCTCGTCGAGCTGGGCGATCCCGGCGCGGAAGCGTTTGGCGCGGCCGAGGTCGGCGTTGCGCACGGTGGCGAAGTGCTCGGGCGCGAACGTCGGGATCGGCGGGAAGGTGACCTCCGCGCCGCTGTGGAGGGTGTCGCCGATCGCCAGCTCGGTGGCGTTGACCACGCCCACGATGTCGCCGGGCACGGCGCTGTCGACCGTCTGCCGGTCGCTGGCGAACAGGGTGTGGCTGTACTTCAGCGTGTGGCTGCGGCCCGTGCGGGCGTTGCGGGCCGCCATGCCGCGCTCGAACTGGCCGCTGCACACCCGCATGAAGGCGATGCGGTCGCGGTGGCGGGGGTCCATGTTCGCTTGGACCTTGAACACGAACGCGCTGAACGGCGCGGCGAGGTCGCGATCGGTCCCGGTGGCGTCCGGCCGGGGACCCGGTGGCGGCGCCATCCGCGCGAACCCCTCGAGCAGCAGCCGGACCCCGAAGTTGGCGAGGGCCGACCCGAAGAACACGGGTGTCTGCGTCCCGGCCAGGAACGCCTCGCGGTCACAGTCCAGCCCCAGCGCGTCAAGCAGCGCCAGCTCCTCGGTCGCCGCCTCCCATCGGTCTGCGGGCGTGGCGCCGCGGTCAGCGGTGGCCATGGCCTCGCGGTGCTCGGCGCCCACGGTCGCACCGTGCACGGTGCGGTCGAAGCGCACCAGCTCGGCGGTCCGGCGGTCCACGATGCCCGCGAAGTCGGCGCCATCAGCGACCGGCCAGGTCACCGGGGTCGGCTGCAGGCCGATCTGCTCCTCGATCTCATCGAGCAGCTCCAACGGCGGCCTGCCCGGCCGGTCGCACTTGTTGACGAACGTGACGATCGGCAGCCCGCGGTCGCGGCAGACGCGGAACAGCTTGAGGGTCTGCGGCTCGATGCCCTTCGCCAGGTCGAGCACCATCACGGCCGCGTCCGCGGCGCACAGGGTGCGGTAGGTGTCCTCGGAGAAGTCGGCGTGCCCCGGCGTGTCCAGGAGGTTGAACCGCCACGGTCCATAGGCGAAGTGCAGCACCGTGGACGACACCGAGATCCCGCGCTGCCGCTCGAGCGCCATCCAGTCGCTCACGGCCGTGCGCGAGCGCTTGCGCGACTGGACCGCGCCGGCCTCCCTGACGGCGCCCGCGTACAGCAGGAACTTCTCCGTCAGCGTCGTCTTGCCCGCGTCGGGGTGGCTGATGATCGCGAAGGTCCGCCGGGTGGCGGTCTCGGCGAGCAGAGTCGGGTCAGTGGCCAGGGGCATGCGAGGTAGCGCCTTCGCGACAGGGGTTCTGGCCACGGTAGCGCAGGGCGGGCTGCGGAGTCGTTTACCTCGCGTTCAGATCCATGTCGCTCTGCCGCAAGGCGGGCTCGTCAAGGTGTCGGGAGTGTGCCGCGAGCGACTGTCACGAAACCCGACACCCGGTGTTCACCTTGCCGCCGCGTCGACGCAAGAGGGGCCTGGCACGGTCGGCGTCGTCGGATCGGCCGGTCGGGCCGTCCGCTTGAGACGAGGAGAACGACGTCACATGCGTATGAAGCTGCGCAGCATGCTCTTGCTGCTCGCCGCCCTGACCCTGTTCGCCACCGCCTGCGGTGGAGCCGAGCCCAGTGCCAGCGAAGAGGCGCCGGCGCCCGAGGAAGCTGACACCGAGGAAGCTGACACCGACGCGGGCGACACTGAGGACGATGACGCAAGCGCTGAAGCTGGCGACGAAGGCACCGAGGAGCCAACCGGGGCGGACGACGGCGACGGTGAGACCGTGTCGGGCTCCATCGAGATCGACGGCTCTTCCACCGTCGGCCCGCTGACGGACGCGATCGCTGAGGAGTACGCGGCAGTTCAGCCCGATGTGATCGTCAACCTCGGCATCTCCGGGTCGGGCGGGGGCTTCGAACGGTTCTGCGGCACCGGCGACACCGACATCTCCAACGCCTCGCGTCCCATCGCTGACGACGAGGTAGAGCTGTGCGAGGAGAACGGGATTGACTTCACCGAGGTCCGTGTCGGCACCGATGCCCTGACCATGGTCGTCAACCCCGAGACTGAGTTCGTCGACTGCCTCACCACGGACGAGATCGTCTCGATCTGGGGTCCAGACGGTGTCAGCAACTGGAGCGAGGTGCGGGACGACTTCCCGGACACGCCCCTGGAGGTCTTCGCTCCGGGCACCGACTCCGGGACGTACGACTTCTTCAACGAGACGATCCTGGAGCCCAGCGACATCGAGGCGCCACGGCAGGACTTCAACGCGTCGGAGGACGACAACATCATCGCGCAGGGCATCATCGGCACCCAGGGCGCATGGGGCTACTTCGGGTTCGCCTACTTCCAGGAGAACCCCGAGACCCTGAAGGCGCTGGCCTACGACGCTGGTGAGGGCTGCGTGGAGCCGAGCATCGAAACCGCCCAGGACGACAGTTACAAGCTGACCCGCCCGCTGTTCATCTACCTGAAGAACGAATCGCTGGCCAAGCCCGAGGTTGCCGACTTCGCGACGTTCTACCTCGAGAACGTCAACAGCGTGATCCAGGACGTGGGGTACATCGCCGCACCCGACGACCGCATCGCCGAGTCACAGGCGACCGTCGAGGACGCCATCGCGGAGTTCGGTGGCTGAGTTGCACGCGCGGCCTGTCGGTCGGCTGTCGAAATCGGTTCGGCGGCCGATCGGCGGTTCCGCCGGCGGGAGGAGCGAACACAGATGAGCACCGGTTCGGATTCGCGAGTCTCGACCATGGAACGGCCACCGAGCCCGACCACGGGACTCGGCGCTGGCAAGCGGCGGCCTGGCGAGCGGGTGATCCTGACGCTGATGCAGGTTGCCGCCGGCGTCTCGATCCTCACGACGGTCGGGATCGTCGCCGTGCTCTTCGTCGATGCCAGCGCCTTCTTCCGCGAGCCGGGCGTCTCCTTCGTCGATTTCATGACCGACACCGCATGGCGGCCATTCGTCGAGCCGACGTCTGACCTGTTCCGCATCGGGGTGCTGCCGCTGCTCAACGGCACGCTGCTGGTCACCTTCATCGCCATGGTGGTGGCCATCCCGCTGGGCCTCATGACGGCGATCTACCTGTCGGAGTACGCGGCGTCGAAGGTGCGCAAGACCCTGAAGCCCGTCCTCGAGCTGCTGGCCGGGATCCCCACGGTCGTGCTCGGCTACTTCGCGCTGACGTTCATGACCCCGCTGCTGCGCGTGCTCTTCGGGACCGGGACGGTGTCGATCTTCAACGCCGCCAGCGCCGGGATCGTCACGGGCATCATGATCGTGCCGACGATCGCCTCGTTGTCGGAGGACGCGATGTCGGCGGTGCCGCAGAGCCTGAGAGAGGGCGCGTACGGGCTGGGGTCCGCCAAGCGTCACGTCGCGCTGCGCGTCGTCCTCCCTGCCGCGCTGTCGGGGATCGTGGCCGCGGTCATCCTGGGGTTCAGCCGCGCGATCGGCGAGACCATGATCGTGGCGATCGCGGCCGGCGGCCTGCCGACGATGACCGCCAACCCGTTCGACCAAATCCAGACCATGACCGCCTACATCGTCCAGGCCGTGCGCGGCGAGGCCCCCCGCGGCTCGGTGACGTACCAGTCCATCTTCGCGATCGGCGCGATGCTGTTCCTGCTGACGTTCTCGCTCAACATCGCTGCCCAACGGTTCGTCCGGCGCTTCCGGGAGGTGTACTGAGCATGGCGATCTCCACACCAGAGCGAACCGCGCGCCGCGCGGTGGCGGACCTCGGCCGGCCCACCGGGCGCACGTTCAAAGAGCGGGCCTTCATGTGGCTCCTGCTCGTGGGGACCTTGATCAGCCTCCTGGTCCTGGCCGTGCTGATCATCGACATTCTGCGGGACGGGCTGGGCCGCTTGAACCTTTCGTTGCTGACCGACTACACCTCGCGCTTTCCCGAGGAGACCGGGGTGCGCGCCGGGCTGACCGGAACCCTTTCGCTGATGGTGCTCACGCCGTCGATGGCCTTCCCACTCGGTGTCGCCGCGGCCGTGTACCTGGAGGAGTTCGCGTCCGACAACCGCTGGACGCGCCTGTTGGAGGCCAACATCTCGAACCTGGCAGCCGTGCCCTCCGTGGTCTACGGCCTGCTGGGCGCCGGGGTGTTCGTCTACCTGCTGGCGGACTTCACGGGCGGGCGCAGCCTGCTGACCGGCTCGGTAACCCTGGCGCTGCTGATCCTGCCGGTGATCATCGTCGCGTCGCGTGAGGCGCTGCGCTCGGTGCCGCGCGCGATCCGTGACGCGGGACTGGCGCTGGGCGCCACCCCGTTGCAGGTGACCGCGCGCCAGACTCTTCCCGCCGCGCTGCCCGGCATCATGACCGGAACGATCCTCTCGGTCTCGCGCGCCATCGGCGAGACTGCGCCGATCCTCGTGGCTGGGGCCGTCTTCAGCAGGCGCGCCGACAACGAGCTCTGGCACCCATTCGAGGCCTACACCGCCCTCCCGATCCAGATCTACGACTTCGTGATCCGCCCCCAGCCGGAGTTCGCCGAGGCCGCGGCCGCGGCGATCATCCTGCTGATGGCGATCCTGATGGTGTTGAACTCTGCGGCCATCGTGCTGCGCAACCGGTACTCGAGGAGATGGTGATGAGCGAGTCCCCCACCCGCGTCGAGCTCGGGCGCGCGGGCGAGCATGAGACATCCGCACGGCCGCAGCCCGAGCCGAACAAGCCGACCAATGCAGACGCGCCTGCGGTGTTCGAGGTGTCCGATCTGATGGTCTCCTACGGCGGTCAGCCGGCGATCCGTGACGTCAGCATGACGATCCGACGCAACGAGATCACGGCGATGATCGGGCCCTCGGGCTGCGGCAAGACCACGTTCCTGCGCTGCTTCAACCGCATGAACGACCTCATTCCCAGCGCACGGGTGGAAGGCTCGATCTCCTACCACGGCGAGGACCTCTACGCCAAGGCCGTCGACGCGGTCGAGGTGCGGCGCCGGATCGGCATGGTGTTCCAGAAGCCCAACCCGTTCCCCAAGTCGGTCTATGACAACATCGTCTTCGGGCCGAAGGTCAACGGCCTGAAGGTCGATTTCGACGAGCTGGTCGAGCGCTCCCTGCGCCGCGCCGCCCTGTGGGACGAGGTCAAGAACAAGCTCAACGACAGCGCATACAGCCTCTCGGGCGGCCAGCAGCAGCGCCTGTGCATCGCCCGCGCCATCGCCGTCGATCCTGACGTGATCCTGATGGACGAGCCCTGCTCCGCGCTGGACCCGATCGCCACCGGCCGCATCGAGGACCTGATGCGGGAGCTGGAGAACGACTACACGATCGTCATCGTCACGCACAACATGCAGCAGGCCGCCCGTGTCAGCGACCGCACAGCGTTCTTCACCGCCGAGGTCGAGGACGAGGCGTCCGACTTCCGCTTCGGACGGCTGGTCGAGTACGACCTGACCGAGAACATCTTCAAGAACCCCGGCGACTCCCGCACCGAGGACTACGTCACCGGCCGCTTCGGGTAGCTCGCAGGTCGCCACCCGCGCGGGTTCGCCGAGCCGTCGTCAGTTCGGGATGGCGATCGAGACTTCGAGGTCGTCGAGGAGAGCGCGCACCCGCCCCTCGATGTCGTCGCGCACGCCGCGGACCTCCTCGACCGGCTTGCCCGCCGGGTCGTCGAGCTCCCAGTCGAGGTAGCGCTTGCCGGGATAGACCGGGCAGGCGTCGCCGCAGCCCATGGTGACGATGACGTCGGCGGCGCCGAGGGTCTGGGAGGTCCACGGCTTCGGATACTGGTCGGTGATGTCGATGCCGACCTCGCGCATGGCCTCGATCGCGGCGGGGTTGACCTGCTCGGCAGGTGTCGACCCCCCGGACAGGACGTCCACCCGCTCGCCGGCGAGGTGCCGCAACCAGCCGGCCGCCATCTGCGAGCGGCCGGCGTTGTGGACGCACAGGAACATGACGGTGGGCTTGTCGGTCACCCGGGCTCCTTCGATCTTGGCGGCGGAATGCAGGCGCTCTCGGGCGAAGCGCTCGGCCAGCAGCGGCACGAACACCATGACGCGGGCGTCGGACAGCAGCCTGTCCAGCGAGTCCGCCAGGAGCCGCTCGATGGTCTCCTCGCTGAACACGCCCGCGAACTCGCGGTGCAGCCGGACCGCGCCCTCGTAGACCTGACGGCGTTGCTGAAGTGACAGGGTGTCGCTCATCTTGGTGCCCTTCTGCGCTCGTGGTGCTGGTCGCGGGGGACGACCACGTCCTCGGCCGCGGACCGGCCGGGGCGGAACAGCCAGTGGATCGTCGCGGCCGCGGCGAGCGCGCCGAGGCCCTGCGCGAGCAGGAAGCCGGGGACCGCCGCCGGAGCGATGCCGGTGTAGGTGTCGGTGAGCAGGCGCGACAGGGTGACCGCGGGGTTCGCGAACGACGTGGACGAGGTGAAGTAGATCGCGCCGGCGATCCACGCCCCGACCGCTGCGGGAACCGCCGCGGTGTTGCCCGATCGCACCACGCCGAAGATCACGACGAGCAGTCCGAAGGTGGCGACGCCCTCGCTGGCCGCGAGCGCCATGCCGGTGCGGTCGGTCCCGGCGATCGCCACGGCGGGCAGGTCGAACAGCAGGTTGGCGGCCACCACACCGGTGACCGCACCGGCGAGTTGCGCCACGACGTAGCCGCCCGCGAGCCAGCGGGACATGCCGCCGAAGAGCGCGTCGACCAACGTGACGGCCGGGTTGAAGTGCGCGCCCGACACGGACCCGAACGTGACGATCAGCGCGCCCAGCGCGGCGCCGACGACGACCGCGTGCTGGAACAGCTGGGTGGACGCCGCGCCGGCGTTCGAGGCGGTGATCCCCGAGCCCACGATCGCCAGCAGCAGGCCCGCGGTGCCGAGCAGCTCCGCGACGAGCCTGCGCGCGGTCACGCCGCCACCCGGGCGAGGCGGGCGAGCCGCTCGGCGATGTCGGCGAACGCCGCCTCGAACGCGGGACGCTCGCCGCCCGAGGGGTCGGGCACCGACCAGTGCAGGCGAGGGGCGTCGAACGGGACGCCACCCTCCGAGGCCCGATCGCACACCGAGACGACGAGGTCCGGTTCGGTGCCGATCTCGTCGTAGCCACGGGGTCGCGCGCGGGTGAGATCGACGCCGTGGCGCGCGGCGACCTCGACCGCCAGCGGATGGACGGCGGCCGCCGGACGGCTGCCTGCGCTCGCGGCGGACCGGTCGCTGACCTTCCGCCACAGCGCCGCGGCGAACTGCGACCGCGCCGAGTTGTGGGTGCACACGAACAGCGGCGAGCCGATCCGCGCCAGCTCGGGCGTCACGCCGAGACGGTCAAGCGCCCCGGGGCGCAAGCGCACGTAGCGCCGCCGCCGGTCACCGTCCGAGACCCGCCGCCGCACCACGCCCGCGTTCTCCAGGGTGCGCAGGTGGAACCCCAGCAGGTTCCAGTCCAGGCCGGTTGCGGCGCGCAGCTCGCCCGGCATCCGGTCGGACAGCACGAGCGCATCGAAGATGGCGAGACGCGACGGATCCCCCAGCGCCTGGTGCACCGCGGCCCGTCCCGCCACGTCCCCAGATACCTCAGTGTTCATTGGTGCAACCATAGCTGAGGCTATGTGGCCGAGCAAGGGCGTCAGCTAGGTTCTCCCACCATGAGCCCTGGAGGAGAAGGCGGAGCGTTGACCGCCGACGAGGTCGAGCGCTGGCGGGAGCGCTTCCCGATCCTGGCGCGCTGCACCTACCTCATCAACAACTCGCTGGGCGCGATGCCCGACACCGTGCCCGCCTCGCTGCGCCAGTTCACCGACGCCTGGGCGACCGAAGGGGTCGAGGCCTGGGCCGCACGGTGGCTTCCGGAGGTCCGGCGGATCGCCGATCTCGTCGGCAGCCTGATCGGCGCGCCGCCCGGCACCACCGTGGTGCACCAGAACGTCGCCACGCTGGCGTCGATGGTGCTGTCGAGCCTGCCCCTTGACGCCGGCCGCGACCGTGTCGTGGTCACCGACCTCGAGTGGCCGGGCCATCGGTACCTGCTGTCCGGCTACCAGCGGCGACACGGGCTGCACGTCGAGGTGGTGCCGACCGACGGTGTCGAGGTCGACGCCGCCCGGCTGGCCGCCGCCATCGACGAGCGCACGCTGTTCGTGCCGATCAGCCAGGTCGTGTATCGCTCGGGCGCCATCACCGACGTCGCGACGGTGTGCGCCCGCGCCCGCGAGGTCGGCGCCGTGACCATGGTCGACGGCTACCACGCGGCGGGCCACATGCTCGTGGACGTGGGCGCCATCGGCTGCGACTTCTACGTCGGCGGCAGCGTCAAATGGCTGTGCGGTGGCCCCGGCGTCTCCTACCTCCACGTGCGGCCGGGGACGGCGCACCGGTTCGTCCCGGTCGAGGTGGGCTGGCTGGGCCACGAGCGGCCGTTCGCGTTCAGCGACGCCTGGGAAACCGCGGACGGTGCCATGGGCTGGCTCGGCGGGACCCCGTCCATCCCGTCGGTGTACGCGGCGCGCGAGGGCTATCGGATCGTGGCCGAGGTGGGGCCAGACCGGATCCGCGCCACGTCGCTGGCGCTGACCGCCCGGCTGGTCGAGGGGGCACTTGAGCGTGGTGCCAGCGTGCGCACGCCGCTGGACCCGGGACGCCGCGCGGGCGCGGTCACCATCGACCTGGGGCCGGAGACCGAGGCCGCCAGCCGCCGTCTCATCGACGCGGGCATCATCGTCGACTACCGCGCCGGCGCGGGCATCCGCGTGGGGGCACACTTCTTCAACACGCTGCAGGAGTGCGACGCCCTGCTGGACGCCCTGCGCGCGTGACGCGGAGGGGGTCGGCCCGGTCCGTCTACGCGGGCGGCGAGTCGAGGCCGCGCGAGTCGCCGGTGACGACGAACAGCGTCTGATCGGCGATCTCGACGGCGTGGTCGCCGATGCGCTCCAGATAGCGTGCGACCAGCACCATGCGCAGCACCCAGTCCAGACGGGTCTCGTCGCCGGCGGCCCACGTGACGGCCCTGCGGAAGATCGCGCGGTTGAGCTGGTCGATCGGGTCGTCGAGGTCCGGCAGCGTCCGCGCCAGTGACGCGTCCCGGCGGGTGAACGCCTCCAGCGTCTTGCCGATCGCCCTTCCCGCGTGGATGCCCATGTCCCGCAGCTGGGCGACCATCTCCGGGTCGGTCTCCTGCTCGGCGTCGTGCAGGGCGGCATGCGCGATGTTGACGCACAGATCGCCGATGCGCTTCAGGTGCAGGTCGCAGTGGATCAGCGCGGCCACCAGGCGGAGCTCCGTGGCCACCGGCCCCTGGAGCGCCAGCGCGGTGAACACGCCGTCCTGCACCGCCCGGTACTGCGCATCGATCCGCTCGTCGGCGCGGAGCACCGCATGGGCGGCATCACGGTCCCGGTCGGCGAGCGCTCGCATGGCCTCGTCGAGCATCCGCTGCGCCTGGTTCCCCATGACCAGGACACGGTCCTCGAGCGCGGCCAGCTGATCGCGGTACTGCCTGCGCAGCTCTGCCATGCTCCTGGCCTCACCTCGTTGGGGAGGCCAATCCTACGGGCGGCCTACGGGGCCGGCCCGCAGGCGGCGCGGGTCGCGACGGGGTCCTCGACGCGCGACACTCGCCGAGTCCGGCTGAACGCCGGAGGAAAGGTCGGTGAACGGCTGATGAAACCCGACGCGCAACCGGCAGCGCAGCGTCTCGACCGGCGCGACCGTCCCTACACTCCCGCCCACATGCCGAAGATCCTGGTCGTCGAGGACGAGCCCTCCCTGGTCGACGCTCTCGAGTACGGCCTGCAGGCCGAGGGCTTCGAGGTCATCGCCTCGACGGACGGTGAGACCTCCCTCACGCTGTTGGAGCGCGAGCGCCCCGACATCGTCCTGCTCGACGTGATGCTGCCGGGACTGTCCGGCACCGAGGTGTGCAAGCGGATCCGCGCCTCCAGCGCGGTGCCGATCATCATGCTCACCGCCAAGGACTCCGAGATCGACAAGGTGGTCGGTCTCGAGCTCGGCGCCGACGACTACGTCACCAAGCCGTTCTCCATGCGCGAGCTGACCGCCCGTGTGCGCGCCGTCCTGCGCCGCGGTGGCGACTGGGACCTGCCGGAGCTGGGTGCTCCCCTGGAGGTCCGTGGCGTGCGCATCGACCCGGAGCGCTACGAGGTGGCTGTTCGCGGCGAGCGTGTGGATCTGCCGCCGAAGGAGTTCGCGCTGCTGGAGCTGCTGATCCGCAACGCGGGGCGGGTGCTGACCCGCGATCTCATCATCGACCGCATCTGGGGCGCCGACTACGTCGGGGACACCAAGACCCTCGACGTGCACATCAAACGGCTCCGCGGGCGGATCGAGCAAGCCGCGCACGAGCCGGAGCTGATCGTCACGGTCCGCGGCGTCGGGTACAAGTTCACCGACAGCTGACCGGTGTCGCGGCGCACCGGACGAGCGGACGCCGCCGCGAGGAGCACTAGGATTCTCCCGTGCTGCGCCGCTCCCTGCTCGCCGTACCCGCGCTGGTAGCCGGCGCGGCCCTGGTCGGCGCCGTCTACGGCCAGCGCCCAGCGCTGGTGGCGATCCTCGCCGGATTGGTCGCCCTCGCCGTGGAGGCCGCCCTGGCCGCCGTGGCGGAACGCCGTGCCGGCACCGTCGCCGACCGCGTCCAGCGCATCGCCGGGGGGGACACCGCGATCCCGATCGAGGTCGTGGGCAGCCGCGAGTGGCAGCGCCTGCTGTCGGGGCTCAACCAGGTGGGTTCCTCGTTGGAGCGCCGCTTCGCCGAGCTCCAGGACGAGCGGGTCCGCATCGAGCGGCTGCTCGATGATCTGCCGACGGCTGTGCTGCTGTTCTCCGTGGACCGCCTCGCGTACGCCAACCCGGTCGCGAGGACGCTGTTCGGGGTGAGTCGCAGCGCTGACCGCACGCCGCTGCAGGTGCTGGGCACCGAGGGGCTGGCCGACGCGGTGACGGAGGCGCGCGAGACCGGCAGCACCGTCGAGGTGGAGGTCGAGCGGGATGACCGGGAGCTCGTGGGCCGGGCGTCGGTGACCGCCGCCGGCGAGGTCGCGATGGTCGTCACGGACCTGACGGAGGTCCGGCGGGTGCACCAGATCCGCCGCGACTTCGTGACCAACGCCTCGCACGAGCTCAAGACCCCGGTCGCGGGCATGCTGGCGCTGTCGGACTCGTTGCGGCACGCGTTCGACCGGGACCCGGACCGGGCGCGCACCATGGTCAGCCGGGTGCAGCTGGAGGCGGAGCGGCTGGGGCAGCTGGTGCGCGACCTGCTGGATCTCGCCCGCCTTGAGGAGCGCGGCGAGCACGAGGGACGGCACCGCGTGGACGTGGCCGAGGTGGTCAGGGTCCAAGCCGACCGGCTCGGCCCGCTGGCGGCGCAGCGGGGCGTGACCATCCGCTGCGACTGCTCTGACCCGGCGCCGGCGATCTCGCTGCCACAGGATCTGCGGCTGATCGCCACCAACCTCATCGAGAACGCGGTGCGCTACAACCGGCCAGGCGGCGCCGTGCTCGCCACCGTGCGCCGCAACGGGACCCGCATCCACATCGACGTGGCCGACACCGGCGTCGGGATCCCCGAGGCGGAACGCGACCGGGTCTTCGAGCGCTTCTACCGGGTCGACAAGGGGCGCAGCCGCCTGGCGGGCGGCACGGGGCTGGGCTTGTCGATCGTGCGCCACGCGGTCGAGCGCCACGGCGGCACGATCACCCTCGACAGCGTGCTGGGCGAGGGCACCACCGTGCGCGTCGTCCTACCGGTCGAGGGCGAGGCGGGGGTTTCCTGACCGGGCACTAGGATGCCGATGTGCCCGCCCCCACGCCCCGGCCGCTTGATCGGCGCAGCGGCAAGACCAAGCGCGCTCCCGTGATCGTCGAGCGGCTCGCGGACGCCTACGACGGCGGAGTCGTCGAGCTCGACTGGACGACGCCGTTCGAGCTGCTGGTCGCCACGATCCTGTCGGCGCAGTCGACCGACAAGAAGGTGAACGAGGTCACCGCGAGCCTGTTCGCCAAGTACCCGGGTCCCGCCGACTACCTCGCGGCGCCTGAGGAGCAGCTGCAGGCCGACATCTACCAGACCGGGTTCTACCGCCAGAAGACGCGCAGCATCCGGGGGGTGTGCGCCGCGCTGCTCGAGCGTCACGGCGGCGAGGTCCCGCTGTCGATGACCGACCTCATCAGCCTGCCAGGGGTGGCCCGCAAGACCGCGAACGTGGTCCTGTCCGCCGCGGCGCCTGAGGCGCACCTGGCCGACCCCGACGCGGGCATCGCCGTGGACACACACGTGACCCGGCTGGCCCGCCGGTTCGGCTTCACCGCTCACTCCGACCCGGTCAAGATCGAGCGCGACCTCATGAGACTGCTGCCCAAGAAGGACTGGTCGAGCGCGAGCCTGTCGATCATCCTCCACGGGCGGCGGGTCTGCGACGCCCAGCGCCCGCGCTGCCTGGACTGCGTGGTGGAGCAGTGGTGCCCGTCCTCCCTGCCGGCGGGCTGCCGCGACAAGGCGGGCCAGGCCAAGGGGCTCGGCGACCGCTCTCTTCGCCGTCCGTTGAACGGTTGATCCGGGATCCCGGATCAACCGTTCAACGAACGGCTCTCAGCGGCGCCTGGCGGCCACACGCTCGACGACCACCAGCGCGAGCGCGAGGAGCGTCAGGAGGATCGCGACGAGCCGGCGATCGCGCAGCGGCGGGTCCTCGATCGCCGCGCCCGGTTGCACGACCCGCCCGGTCTCGACGCGGATCACCGCCACCTCCGCGGTGACCGGGTCGACGCGATGGAAGGTCCCGACGACCTCGAGCACATCGCCTGACGCGCGAGGTCCGCCGACGGCGTCGACCTCGGCCACAACCTCAGCGGGCAGCCACACCCCGATGCCGGCGTTGCCGCCACGGAAGTCGCGGTGGGCGGGCAGCGGCCCGAGCCCCAAGGCGTACACGTCGTCGTTCAGCTGCGTCCACGCTCCGTCGTCGCGTGCCATCAGCGCGCCGACCACCTCGCCGGTGTAGCGCACTCGCTGCTCGTCGTACACGTTCGGACAGTCGTACAGCGCGTTGGAGGTCACCGCCACGACCCCGGCCTCGGTCCGCTCCTCCCGTTGCTGGCCCTCGCGGGGGACCTCCTCGGCGCCGCACTGGATCTCGACGCGAGGGTCGTTGACCGGTTCGTCACGGGCGGGCGGTTCGGGCAGCGGATGGCGCAGCAGGTCGGTCAGGCTCGCCAGGGCGAACAGCCCCACGACGGCGAGAACGGCGCCGATGAGCACCCAGCGCCTGGAGACCGCATGGCGGCGACTCACACGCGGCCCCTGACGATCGCGACGACATAGCCGGCCAACGCGAACACGGCGATGAACTCGAGCCTGCCGACGATCATCTGGGCGATGTAGACCACCTTGAGCGGCCACTCGAGCTCGGGGCGGACGAGTCCCACCGACAGGCCGCCTGACGAGGCGGCGGCGACGCTCTCGAACAGCGCCAGGTCGAGATCGTAGCCGTAGAACAGGCCGAGCAGCCCGCCCAGCAGGTACAGCGCCAGCCACAGCAGGAAGATCGTCGCCGCGCCGCGCACCTGGTCGTCACGCAGGATCCGCCGCGTGGTGGAGTGGTAGGTCTCCACGACGACGGCGTCCTCGGGCATGAGCACCCGACGCACGTCACGGCGCAGCCCCTTCAGGATGAGCCCGACGCGGATCGCCTTGATCCCGCCGGCCGTTGAGCCCGCCATGCCGCCCAGCGCCATGGCCGTCACCACCATCGCGGGGGCGAGCACCCCCCAGTCGGTGACGAACAGACGGCCGGGGACGGTCGACAGGCCGGTGGTGGTGTGGGCGCTGATCAGCTGGAAGAGACCGTGCCGGAACATGGGGACCATCTCGACGAACGTCCCGGTGCGCGCCAACCCGATGCCTGCGACGGTGAACAGGCCCAGCACCGAGAAGAAGATCGTGCGCGTCTCGATGTTGCGGTACAGCTCGGACTGCCGGCCCTGCCACAGCTGGTAGTGCAGCGCGAAGCTGAACGCTCCGGCCACCATGATCACCAGCAGCACGGCCTCGAGCAGCGGCGAGCGGTAGAAGGCGACGCTGGAGGACTGGGTCGCGAACCCGCCCGTGTCGAACGCCGCCATGAAGAGGTTCGCCGCGTGGTAGGCCGCGGGCAGCGCGTTCAAGCCGCCCAACAGCAGCGCGCTCCACAACAGGCCGGTGCCGATGATGGCGTAGCCCAGGGCGACCCGCCAGATGAAGCGGGCGGTCCGGACGACGTTCGGGAGGATCTTCTCCTCGCGGCCCTCGCCGACGTACAGGGTCCCGACCTGCCCGCCGCTGCCCGCGAAGACGGACAGGACCACGACGACGATGCCCTGGCCGCCGAGGAACTGCATCATGTGGCGCCAGAAGTTCACGCTGCGGGGCATGTGGTCGAGATCGTTCGCCAGCGTCAGACCGATGGTGGCGAACCCGCTCATGCCCTCGAAATAGGCGTCCAGGTAGCCGGCGTAGTGGCCGGAGAGCAGCAGAGGGATCGCCGCGAACACCGGCGCGATCAGCCAGGACAGCGCAACGGTCGCCAGACCGTGGCTGGCCGACATCGTGGCCCGCGTGTGGAGCGCCAGCTCGCTCACGCGGCTCACGGCGATAGCGAAGGACGCACCGATCAGGAAGCCGAAGCCGTCATTGCGCTCGCCGATCGCGAACGCCAGCACCGCGGGCACCAGCATCGCCAGCCCGACGCCGAAGACGACCTTTCCGGCGTAATAGCCGATGAGGCGGAAGTCCCGCTCGTCAGGTCGGAACAGCATGAGCGTCCGTTAGAAGATCAGCGACAGGAGCCAGGCGATGGCTGCACCGGCGACGACCAGGGCAAGGGTCGCCAGCGCGACGGCGCCGATGCCCGCCAGTCCTCCGCGCAGCAGCGACTGGTCGATCCGTCGGTCCCGCGGGCTGGGGTCATGCGGCGCCTCGCCACGGCGGGTCGGCTCACCAGGCGCGCCGCCGGCTCCCGGCGTCACGCCCACCTGCTCTCAAGGACCGCGTTGCGGAGCTCGTCCTCCAGCGCTGGTGTGGTGAGCGCGATCACCTGGTCGCCCGGCAGCAGCCGCGTGTCACCTCGCGGGATGACCGTGTCCTCGCCGCGGAAGATGCACACGATCACCGACTCATCCGGCAGCCGCATCTCGGCGAGGGTCGGGCCGCTCGCGCTGCCGTCGGGCGGGATGTCCATCTCGACGAGGTTCGCCTTGCCCCGCCGCAGCGTGTAGAGGTGGATCAGATCCCCGACGGTGACCTCCTCGCGGATCAGGCGCGAGATGAGCCCGGTGGTCGACACGGCCTCGATCCGCAGCCGGGCGAAGATCTCCTCGTTGCGGGGGGTGTTCACGCGCGAGATGATCCGCGGCACCTCGAAGGAGGTGCGCGCCAGCTGGCAGGCGACGAAGTTGTCGTCGTCATCACCGGTGGTGGCGACGAACACGTCCGCCCGTTCGAGCCGGGCCTGCTCCAGGTAGCGCACGTCGCAGGCGTCGCCGTGGATCACGAGGAGGTCGTGGTCGCGCAGCAGCTGCTCGCAGCGCGCCTCGACCTTCTCGATGATCGTGACGGCGTGGCCGTCGGCGAGGAGGTCGACGGCGATGTAGCGGCCGACCTTCCCGCCGCCGGCGATGACGATGTACACGTCGCTAGCCGTTCTCGAGGAAGGGGTGCATGACGTGCTCGCGGAGGCGCTTGAAGGCGCCGCGCTGCAGTGCGGCCACGACCAGGTCGCCTTGCTGGAGGCGGTCGTCGGCGCGTGGCACCCGGACCCGCACGCCGCGCTGGTACGCCGCGACGCGCACACCGCCGCCGGTCTCGAGCTCGGCGATCGTGACGCCGTGACCGCCCCGCGACACCCGCATCTCGACGATCTCGACCGCGCTCTCGTCCTCGAACGCGACGTGCAGGGGGAACGTCCCCGCGTGCAGCTCGTTGATGATGGACTTGGCCACCAGCCGGGTGCCCGAGACGTAGTGCACGCCCATCTTGCGGTAGGACGCCTCGCGCTGCGGGTTGAACAGGCGGGCGACGGTCCGGGGCACGCCGAACAGCTCCTTGGCGATCTCCACCGCCATGAGGTTCGCGTTGTCGAGGTCCGTGACCGCGACCAGGCCGTCGGCCCGTTCGATGCCGGCGCGGACCAGCGCGTCCTTGTCGGTGATGTCGCCGACGATCGTGTCACCGTTGAAGGCGCCGCCGATGCGGTCGAACGCGTCCTCGGCCGCGTCGAGGATCACGACGTCGTGCTCGTCGGCCGAGAGGCGGTCCGCGAGCTCGGCCCCGACCCTGCCGCAGCCGCCGATGATGACGTGCATGGCCGCGAGTATAGGCAGGCGGACCGTCGAGCGGGCCATCGAGCGGGCCGAGCCAGAGGTCGCGGCGACCGTTTCGGGGCTCACCTACACTGGGCGATGTGTCCACTACGACTCCTCTGAAGGTGTTGCTCGCCGCGCCGCGCGGGTTCTGCGCTGGTGTGGACAGGGCGATCGAGATCGTGGAGCTGGCGCTGGAGCACTACGGGCCGCCGGTCTACGTGCGGCACGCGATCGTGCACAACACCTGGGTGGTCGAGACCCTGGAGCGCAAGGGCGCGGTGTTCGTCGAGGACGAGTCGGAGGTTCCCGCGGACGGGATCATCGTCTTCAGCGCGCATGGGGTCGCCCCGTCGGTGAAGGCGAACGCACGCGACCTTGGCCTGCGGTCGATCGACGCGACGTGTCCCCTGGTCACCAAGGTCCATTTCGAGGTCCGCCAGTACGCGCAAGCCGGCTACGACATCATCCTGATCGGCCATGCCGGCCACCAGGAGGTCGTCGGCACCACCGGGAACGCGCCCGACGCGGTGCACCTCGTCGAGACCCCACAGGACGTTGCGGCGCTCGACCTACCCGACCCGGACCGGGTCGCCTACGCGACCCAGACCACCCTGTCGGTCGACGAGGCCGGCGCGGTCGTCGCCGCCATCCGCGCCGCCTACCCCAACGCCAAAGGGCCGAAGGGCGACGACATCTGCTACGCGACCACGAACCGGCAGGACGCGACCAAGGTCCTCGCCGAGCGCAGCGACCTGGTCCTTGTGGTCGGGTCGGAGACCTCCTCGAACTCCCTGCGCATGGTCGAGGTGGCCCGCGACCAAGGCGTGGCCAGGGCAGAGCTGGTCGACCGGGCCGACCACATCGAGCCGTCGTGGCTGGAGGGTGTGGAGACCGTGGGGCTCACCTCAGGCGCCAGCGCCCCCGAGGTGCTCATCGACGAGGTCATCGCCGCGCTGCGCGCCCGACCAGGCGGTGCGGAGGTTGAGCTGCTCGACGTCGTGGAGGAGGACATGCACTTCGCGCTTCCCGCCGAGCTGCGCCGCCTGCCTGTGGCGCTCCTCCGCTGAGGCCGCTCAGCCGTTCACACCGCCACGTCACGCCGGCTGAACGCGAACGCGCCGATCGTGACCAGCACGAGCGAGATGACGGCCAGGATGGCGGCGTCGCCGGCCTGGAAGCCGTTTCGCAAGGGCTCGCCGCCGGAGTAGTACCGGAACGGAGACAGCGGCTCCAGCCACGACAGGGCGTCGACCTGCCGCGCCAGGGTGTTGCCGAGATAGGCGGCTACGGCGGCCACCGCGGTCACGGCGAGGGCAACGGCACGGCGGCCGATCAGCGCTCCGACGGCCAGCGCGAGGGTGCGGTGGCGTCCAGGGTCTGGTGTAAAAGCGGCGACCGCAGGCTCCTGGCAGCAGCGTAGCGGAGGGGTGGGACGAGGCAGCGCAGGCACGCCGGCGCCGCCGGTCACAGCGGCAGGCGCCGGTCCTTCCACGCGCGGCCGGTCCGGTCGAGCTTGACGTCGCGGTAGCGCTTGTGCGCGGCCTGGGCGCTGACGCCGAGCGCCTCGGCTACCTGCGCCCACGACGCGCCGTCGGCGCGCGCACGAGCGACCAGGGCGTCCTGGCGGGCGTGCAGCGCGCCGAGCTGGCCGGTCACGTCGGCCAGCGCGGCGAGGGCGTCCTCGGTCTGGTCGGTCACGCCCGCCACCATGGCCGACGGCCGGGAAGGCCGTCAACCATGGTTGATGGTCGTCGCGTCAGGCGGCCCGCTCGCCCGTCGGGCGGCCTCGGCGAGGGCGGCATCGGGCTCGGCTCGTGCGCCATCGGCGGTGGCCTGCCGGGCGTGGACGGCCTGCTCGAGCTCGCTGCGGCGTCGTTGCAGCAGCCGCGCGTCGGCGGGCGTGACGGTGACACCACGCCAGCCGCCGGTCGCGCGGTCCAGCACCGCCCACACCAACGACAGGCACGAACGCTCGCCGGGCAGCCGGCCGATCACCTTCACCCTCCGGCGGGTCTCCCCGAAGGTCCGCTCGATCAGGTTGGAGTGGCGGATCCGCCGCCAGTGGCCGCGGGGGAAGTGCAGATGAGCGGTCAGATGCTCGAAGTCGCGGAGCAGCTATGCCACCGCGGCCACGACGCCGTAGCGGTCCAGGACCCCGGTCAGGTCCACCTGCGTGGCATCGACGACTGCGTGCTGTTGTCTTGTGCACACGACGAGCGCCGCGCGGTCGTGACCGACAACGTCGCGGACTTCTTCAGATACCACCAGCGTCGCATCGAGGCCGGCGACAGCCACCACGGCCTGCTGCTCTTCACCAACGAGACCTTCTCTGGCCACGGGCACGATCTGTTCGTCAGCCAGGCGATCGCAGCACTGGAGCGAGCACTGACACCGAGCCCGGACGACGACGGCACCGGCTGGATCCGCTGGCTTACCTCTGGATCCGGATGACCGGTGAGATTGGCCCGCGCGGCCGGCCCCGGGATGAGCGGCGCACCTGCGGGAGTTCGCTCCCCGGGTGGTGGCGTATTCCCGCAGGCGGCGGTAGCGCGGAGCCAGTTGATCCGCGTGCCGTCGCGCCGGCGTCCTGGGAGGGCTGGAGACCCCGCCGTCGCGCGGGCGATGGGGCTTGCGAACCAGCGTGCCCTTGTGAGGTGGCGGCGTGGGTTGCAGAATCTCGCTGCAGCCAGCCGTCGACGACGTGGGGAGACCACCATGTGCCTTGCTGGAACACGTGAGACCCTCCGCCCCGAGCACCACCACCCCGCGATCGCTCCGTCGCGGGAGGACGCAGCGCCGGTGAGCACGTGCCATCACGGCCAGGGACTCTCGCGCCGGACGGTGCTCGGCGCTGGCATGGCCGCAGCCGCAGCCGCGCTGCTGCCGACAGTCCCCGCACACGCCAAGCCGGTCGGCGGCCCACCTGCCACGCCTCCAGGTCTCGGGCGGGGCAAACGTCGACGGACTGTCGACCTCACGCACGTCTTCGCCACCGACATGCCTACGTACGGCGACGAGAAGCCGAACAGGGAGAACTTCCAGCCGCCCGCCCCCGTCGGCGAGTTCGGCTTCTACAACAACCGCTGGACATTCACCGAGCACGTCGGCACGCACATGGATGCCCCGGGCCACGTGATCGGCGGGGGCCGGCTGTCACCGGACATCACAGCGGCTGAGTTGATGGCCCCCGCCGTCGTCATCGACATCCGCCGCAAGGCGGCGCGCGACCCCAACGCGGTCGTCACCGTAGAGGACGTGATGGCCTTCGAGCGGCGCCACGGCCGGATCCCGCGGGGTGCGGCGGTCCTCATGAACTCCGGATGGGCAGCCCGCTGGAACGATGGTGACCTCGCCTTCCGGGGCACGCAGCGCCTGGACGAGTTCCCGTTCAACTTTCCGGGCTTCGACGCGGAGGCGTGCGAGCTGCTCATCACCCGCAGGGACATCGTCGGCGTGGGGGTCGACACGCTGAGCACCGATCCCGGCGACTCCACGACCTTCCCCGTCCACGAGGTGCTGGGCCGAGCCGACCGCTGGGGGCTGGAGGCCTTGGCCAACCTGGACAGCATGCCGCCGCGGGGTGCCATGCTGTTCGTGGGACTCGTGCCCTGGGAAGAGGGCTCTGGCGGTCCCTGCCGCGTCCTCGCCTCCTGGTAGAGCCCGCCACGGGAGGCGACCGCCTGTACGGGCCGGTGGTCCACGTCCCTTCCGCACTCCACGAGCTGCACGAACGACAGGGCTCGACTGAGCCCGTCGGTTTAGGCTTTGGTAGTGCTGACGCAGCCGGATGGCTTGGCCGACGAGGCCCTGGTGGGGGTGCTCAGCGACGGCTGGGGCCTAGCGGTCACTGCGATCGACTACCGAGCTGTCGGCTTCGGCAGTCACCATTGGGAGGTGATCGACGCCGACGGAGTCCGTTGGTTTCTCACAGTGGATGACCTCGACGGCAAGAGGCAGTCCGTGAACGAGCCGGAGGCTGCCGCATTCGGCCGGCTACGAGCTGCCCTGGCCACGGCCATGGATCTGCGCGATTCGGGAGCCGCCTTCGTCGTGGCGCCGATCCCCACACTTGCCGGTGAGCCATTGGTGCGCATGGACCGTCGGTTCGGTGTCGCGCTCTACCCCTACGTCGACGGCCAGAGCTATTCCTGGGGCGCCTTTCCGACGCCGGTGCACCGGCGCGGCGTGCTCGATCTCATCGTCGCCCTCCACACCGCGCCGACAGCGGCGAGCCGACACGCCATGGCAGACGACTTCGCCGTCCCGCATCGAGACGAGCTGGAGCTGACCAGCGACCACAACGGCGTCCGCTTGCAGGACGGGCCGTACGCGAGCCTGACCTCGGCGCTGCTCGCCGAGAACGCGGAAGGGGTCCGACAGCTGCTCGCTCGCCACGACGGCCTCGTCAAGGAGATCCGCGGACGGCCGGGCCGAATGGTCCTCACCCATGGCGAACCCCATCCTGGCAACACGATGCTCACGTCCGCGGGCTGGGTCCTCATCGACTGGGACACCGTCCTGCTCGCTCCACCGGAACGTGACCTGTGGAGCCTTGACCCAGGTGATGGGTCCGTGATCGGCGCCTACGCGGACGCCACCGGAACGACGCCCCTGCCGCCGACGCTCGAGCTCTACCGCATCCGATGGGATCTCGCTGACATCGCCGCGTACGTCAGCCGGTTTCGGGGGCCCCACTCGGGCAGCCTGGACGACGAGCAGTCCTGGGATGAACTGTGCTCCCTGATAGGACGCCTACCCGCCTGATCCGGTCGCCTCGGCCCGAGCATTCGCTGCGTCCCTCGCCGGCATCAAACAGGGGGCTGGCTTACTCGGGCTGCGCAGGCTGTCGCGATAGCGGTTGGGAACTCGCTGGACAGAGAGTTTCCTGCCAGCGTCGAATGAGGTACAGGGTGTTTCGGACACCGCCAAGGTCTGCGCCGCGGGTTTCTCGCTCGCCAGCGAGTTTCCCGCCACAAGCGCTGCCCGTCGTGACATCCGAACCCGGGTACTGCCCACGCCAGAGCCCGCGAACTCGGATTCTGCGACAGCCTGTGCGGCGCTCAGACGGGGATCAGCCGAACGTTCGGGTCGAGCAGTCTCAGGTCCTCATGGCCATCGCTCCGCGATGGCCACAACCGGCCTCCCGCTGCTCCGCTGGCTACCGGTCGGGGAGGACACGTCGGTCGATGCCCTCGGCGGTGTCCCGTGCCCGTTCCATGGCCGTGCGCATGACCGGCTCGGGGTAGGGGCCGGCGACGCACACCGCGTCGGCGTCCGCCTCGCCGTCGAGCACCCCCTTGACCGCCGCCGCGACCGCGGTCACCTCCTCCCGCTGCCCGCGCACGAAGGCCGCGTCGACGATGTCCCCGTGGCCGGGCACGACGGTCCGGTCCGCAACCAGCGCGGACAACCGGCCCAGCGTCCCGGGCCATGCCAGCGGCCAGGCGTCGTCGAACCCCGGCGCCGCTCCCTCCTCGACGAGGTCGCCCGCCAGCACCAGGCCCGTGTCCGGCACGGTCACGACCAGGTCCCCGCCGGTGTGGCCGCGCCCAAGGAACGCCAGCTCGACGCGGCGTCCGCCGATGTCGAGGGCCGCGGCGTCCCGCAGGGTCCGGTCCGGCGGCCGCAGGCGGGTGGCCTCCAGGTCGGCCGCCAGCGCCGCCGCGTCCTGGTCGCCGGCAGCGGCCCGCCTCTTCGCGGCGTCGAGCATCAACCGGCGCTGCAGCTCGCCGTAGCGCGACAGCCCTCGGGCGGCGACCTCGTGCGCCCACACCACGGCGTCGCTGAAGACGATGTTGCCGAAGCAGTGGTCGAAGTGGGCGTGGGTGTTCACCACGGTGCGCACCGGCAGCCGCGTGACCGCACGGACCTCATCCCTCAGCGCGCGCGCCTGGGCCTCGCCCGCCCGTGTGTCGACGAGCAGGGCCTGGCCCTCACCGAGCACCAGGCCGACGTTGAGGTCGAAGGAGGTGTAGCGGCGGCGGTAGACGCGGTCGCCGACCTCGTTCCATGGCGTGTGGCCGCTCACCCTCGGGCGACGCCGTCGAGCCCGCGCGCGAGCTCGACGCACTGCTCGGTGACCCCGCCGGCCGCGTGGCTGGAGATGGTCGTGGTCACCTTGTTCCAGCGGATGTCGATGTCGGGGTGGTGGTCCATGCCCTCGGCGACCTGCGCGGCGCGGTTGGTGAAGGCGATCGCGCCCGCGAAGTCATCGAAGACGTACGTCTTGTGGATCGCCGAGGTGTCGCCGTGCCAGTCGTCCAGCTCGTTGAGGTCGGTGTGCAAGGCATCTGGGTTGAGCAGGTCGGCCATGGCGTCTGGCTCCTCAGCGTCAGGCGGTGGGTTCCTCCCCGGCACCCGTTCCCTCGCTGCCGAAGTCCAACGCCTCGCCGAACACATCGGCCAGCTGGTCCCACTGCCAGTCGCGCAGGTCCAGCGCCGCCCGTAGCTGCTCGGGCGTCGTCGGATCCGTGAGCACAGCGGTCATCAGCACGCGGCTCGGGCACAGCACGCCCGCCTCGATGCCCAGCTCCTCGGCCCTGCGGGCGCGCAGGACCCGCAAGCGGTCGGCCTGGGATCGATCCTCGTCGGTCACGCGCCGCGACGTGCGCGGTGCGACGTCGGCGGACGGGGCGTCACTGACGTCGGCCAGCGCGGTGAGCAGGGCGTCGCCGAAGTCGCGCACCGCCTGGCGGCGCATGCCACGGCGGCCGAGCTCACGGGTCGCCTTCGGCGGGTTCGTGGCCAGGTCGACGAGCGTCTTGTCGCTGGCGATGCGTCCCGGTGCGGTGTCGGTCGTCTTGGCCAGCGTCTCACGGATGTCCCACAGCGCCCGGACCCTGGCGAGCGCAGCGGTGTCGAGACGGCCGATGCCCCGCGTCCGGCGCCAGTCTCGCCGGTCCTCCACGGCGGGCTGGGCGAGTCGCGCGGCCAGCTCCTCGACGTACCAGTCGAAGCGGCCGGCGGCGTGCAGCCGAACGTCGAGGTCAGCCCACAGCGCGGGCAGATCGGCGACATCGGCGGCGGCGTAGGCAAGCATCCCCTCCTCCATGGGGCGGGCCTCCCAGTCGGCCCGCTGCATGGCCGACTTGTCGGCCGCGAGCTCGACGCCGAGGAGCTCGAAGAGCAGGCTCTCCAGCCCGGTCGGCAGTCCGAGCAGCGCCGCGGCGATCGCCGTGTCGGCCACCTGTCCGATCCGCACCCCGAGGCTCTCCAAGGGCTGCACGTCGTTCTCGAGGGCGTGGAACACCGCCAGGCGCTCGGTGAGGAAGGCTTCGAGGGGCGCCAGATCGGCCAGGGCGAGTGGGTCGATGAGCGCGACCCGCCCAGCCCCGCCGACCTGGATGAGCGCGGCGGCGCGGAAGTATCGGTTGGAGTCGGCGCGCTCCACGTCGACACCGACAGGATCGAGGCCGGCCAGAGAGTCGAGTTCGGCGATCAGCCGGCCGGGGTCGTCGACCAGTGCGTACTGCTCGAGGGGCATAGGCGATCCTGGCGTGCCAAGGCCGCCGGAACGTGCCTGCGGCGGCGGCAGGTCTCGAAGCCGAGGATACGCGCGTCGAGTGCACGAACGGCGCATCTCACGCGCCGATGTTCGGTCGGGACGGGCTGCGGAGACGCTCGCGGGGTGAGCACCCCGCTGTTCGTTGCCGCGGTTGGCGGTCTCGCGCTGCTCGCTGGTCTGATCAGCGGCAAGCTGCAGGACTGGCCGGTCTCAGGACCGATGCTGGCGTTGCTGCTCGGTATCGCGTTGGGGCCCGTGGGCGTGGGGGCCGTCGATCTGGACTCCCGCGACGCCAGAGCGCTCCTGGCGACCGCCGCTGAGGCGTTGCTGGCGATCTCTCTCATGGGTGTGGCGCTGCGCTTCCCGTACGACAAGGTCCGTGCGGTCGCGGGTCCCATCCTGCTGCTGGTCACCCTCGTGATGGTCGTGATGACGGCGGTGATGGCTGCGGTGACCGGCCCGCTGCTCGGCGTGGCGGCCGGGCACGCGGTGCTCCTGGGCGCGATCTTTGCCCCCACTGACCCGGTGCTGGCATCCGGGGTGGTTGGTGGCCGAGCGGAACGGCAGCTGCCGGAGCGGATCCGTGTCATCCTGTCCGTCGAGTCCGGCGCCAACGACGGCCTGGCCATGCCCCTCGTGGAGGTCGGCATCGGCCTGGTGGTCGCCGGGGCGATGCTCCCCGGGCTCGGTCGGGGGCTGACCGGGGTGCTCGTCGGCCTCGTCGTCGGCGGCGCGTTGGGCACGGCGACGGGGCACCTTCTGCGCCGCGCGGAACAGGCCCACCACATCGAGCAGACCGCGTTCCTGGTCCTGAGCCTGGCGCTGGCCGCCTGCGCGTTCGGCACGGCCGAAGCGTTCGGGGGCTCGACGCTGGTGGCCGTGTTCGTCGCCGGCATGGCCTACGGGCGGCTGGTGACCAGCGAGGACCGTCACCAGGAGGCCGACGTGGACGAGGCGGCCAACTTCTATCTGATCCTGCCGTTGTTCGCCCTGCTCGGCGCCTGCCTGCCCTGGGCGGGCTGGGCTCGGATCGGCTGGCCGCTGGTCGCCCTAGCCGTCTTCGTCGTGCTGGTGCGACGCCTGCCGCTGGTCGTGGCGCTGGCCCGGCCGCTGGGCGTCGAGCTGCGCGACGCCGTCTTCCTGGGCTTCTTCGGCCCGGTCGGAGTGGCGGCGCTGGCCTACCTGGCCGACGCCGGCGAGCGCGGCGCGGTCACCGACGACGTCTGGGCCGCTGGGACGTTCGTGATCGCCACCTCGACCGTCCTCTACGGGATGACCTCCGCGTACGGCCGGCGCCTGCACGTCTGGGCCGCGCGGCGCGCCCACCCGACCGGCCAGGCGCGGCAGCGCTGACGTAGGCTGCGACGAAGCTGCGCGCCTCGCCGGGCGCCGGCGTGAGGGGGGCGAACTGTGGACGAACGCTCGAACGACAGCCAGGGCCTGCTGTGCGTGCACGCCCACCCGGACGACGAGTGCATCGCGACCGGCGGGGTGCTGGCAAAGGCCGCGGCCGAGGGTCGGCGCACGCGGGTGGTGACCTGCACCGGTGGTGAGCTGGGGGAGATCGTGGGCGAGGGGATGGACCCCGACGAGGGGCGGCCCCGGCTGGCGGAGCTCCGCGCCGAGGAGCTGGCCGCGGCCCTTGCCCTCCTCGCTGCGGGTGAGCCGCATTTCCTCGGCTACCGCGACTCCGGCATGATCGGCACGGACGGCAACGCCGACCCCGCGAGTTTCTGGCGGGCGGACATCGACGAGGCCGTGGGCCGTCTGGTGGCCGAGATCCGCACGTTCCGCCCCGACGTGCTGGTCACCTACGACGCGTTCGGCAACTACGGCCACCCCGATCACGTGCAGGCGCACCGCGTGGCGCTGCTGGCCGCCGAGGCCTGCGCGGTCGGCGCGCTGTACCCCGAGGCAGGCGCGGCGTGGAAGGTGCGCAAGCTCTACCTCGCCACGATCCCGCGCGGCTTCGTGCTGGAGGTGAACCGGATGCTGGCCGCGCGCGGCCTGCCCAGCCCCTTCCCGGACGCGGACCGTCCCGAGGACCTCACGATGGGCACGCCCGACGAGGACGTGACCACCGCCGTCGACGTCCACGCGTACCTGCCAGTGAAGATGGCCGCGCTCAAGGCACACCGCTCGCAGGTCGGCGATGACTCGTTCTTCTTCAACCTGCCGGACGGTGGTATGGGAGGGCGGGCGTTTGGCACCGAGTGGTTCGTGCGGCAGCGCTCTGCCGTCGCTGCGCCCGTGTCGGAGGAGGACCTGTTCGCCGGGCTGTAGGGGGCTCCAAGACCTCAGCGTGTGCGGCGTGGACACTTCGTACGAACCCTTGGTACGAAGTGTCCGCGCTACCGAGTCCACGCTGGATAGGGTGGTGCCCCGAGATGACGCGCGACATCCACCCCGACGACTTCCGTGACGCCCTCGGCATGTTCACCACCGGTGTGACGGTGGTCGCCGCCGTGCTCGACGACCTGCTGCACGGCATGACCGCCAACGCGGTCACGTCCGTGTCGCTGGAGCCGCCGCTGATCCTGGTCTGCGTGGACCGCAAGGCGGGGATGCACGACCTGATCCCGCAAGCGGGAGCGTTCGCGGTCACGGTGCTCGGCGCCGAACAGGAGGCGGAGTCGGTCTGGTTCGCGTCGCCGCGTCGCCCGCACGGTCGCGACCAGTTCGACGGCATCGACTGGCACCCCGCGCCGGCGTCGGGCGCGCCCGTCCTCGACACCGGCGTGGCGTTCCTCGACTGCCGCCTCGCCGACGCCTTCGATGGCGGCGACCACTCGATCTTCGTCGGGGAGGTGGTCGACCTCGGTCGGCTGGGCGGCCGCGAGCCGCTGGTCTGGTTCGACGGGGTCTACCGGACGCTGGCCCCCGACGCCTAGAACTTCGCCTAGAACGTGCCGAACAGCCGGTCGCCGAAGTCGCCGAGGCCGGGGACGATGTAGCCGACCTCGTTCAGGTGGTCGTCGAGGGCGGCGGTGACGACCCGCACGTCAGGGTGCTCGTCCGCCATGCGGCGCACGCCCTCGGGCGCGGCCACGACGCACACCAGCTGCAGGTCCGCGGCTCCGCGCTGCTTGAGCAGCGTCGCCGCGAACGCTGCGGAGCCCCCGGTCGCCAGCATGGGGTCCAGCAGCAGCACCGCCGCGCCGGCGAGCTGGGGCACCTTGAGGTAGTAGGAGGTCGGCTGCAGGGTGGTCTCGTCCCGCTCGAGGCCGACGTAGCCCACCTGCACGTCTGGGAGCAGCTCGGTGACGGTCTCGAGCATCCCCAGTCCGGCGCGCAGGACGGGCACGGCGACGACCATCGTGCCGATCAGCCGTGCGGGCGCGTCCGCCAGCGGTGTGCGCACCGTCGCGTCGCGCACGGCCAGATTGCGTGTGGCCTCAAGCACCAGCACGGTCGCCAGGCGCTTGGCCAGCACCCGGAAGCGCTCCGGGGACGTTTTGGTGTCCCGGAGCCCCGCCAGGAGGTGGCCGGCAAGGGGGTGGTCGGCAAGGACGAGGTTGGGGTGGGCGCACACGGTCGGCCGATCCTATCGGCTCTGATCGGCTCAGACCGGACGGCAGCTACGACGCCTGTCGGAGGCGCGCGAGTCGGTTACACTCACGCGACGCCGGACCATCGGCGAGCGGGCTCACGTGTGAGGCGGTGGTCGTCGCTGAGCGTGCTCAGCAACTACCAACCGCGGTCGCGCCCGTCTCTTCATCACAGGAGGAATCGATGCGCGCACCGCGCTGGATGACGCTGCTCGCCCTGCTCCTCGGCCTCACGCTGGTCGCCGCCGCCTGCGGTGGCGATGGGGCCGCCACTCCCGACACCGAGGCCGGGGCCACGGCCGATGTCGACGCCGATGCCGACGCCGGCGCTGACGCCACCGACGCAGCGGATCCCGCCGCGACCGACGCGGCCGCCACCGATGCCGCCACCACCGATGCGGCCGCCACCGACGCGGCCGCCACCGACGGTGGGACCGAGACCGCCGCGGGGGCCGGCGCCGAGGAGCTGTGCACCGACGAGTTCTCCGGCGTCGAGACGCCCGAGGGCTTCCGGGTCGGGCTCGTGACCGACATCGGCAGCGTCGACGACGGTACCTTCAATCAGTACGCCAACGACGGCATGGAGGCCGCGGCGGAGTGCTTCGGCTTCGAGACCGACGTGATCGAGACCGCGTCGGAAGCCGACTACCAGGCGAACCTCGAGGCCATCCTCGCGGGTGAGCCGGACGCCGTCGTCACCGTCGGCTTCCTGCTCGGCGACGCGACGCTGCAGTTCGCCGAGTCCAACCCGGACGTGGCGTTCATCGGCGTCGACCAGTTCCAGCCGGAGTACCCCGACAACTACGTCGGCATCCAGTTCCGCGAGGACCAGGGCGGTTACCTGGCCGGCACGATGGCCGGGCTGCTCACGGAGTCAGGTGTGCTCGGGGTCGTCGCGGGGCGCCAGGACGTGCCACCCGTCGTACGCCTGGCCAACGGCTTCGAGGCGGGGGCCAAGGCCATCGACCCCGAAATCACCGTCCAGATCGTCTACCACGAGTCGTTCAGCGACCCGGCCGCCGGACAGTCCACGGCGACGCAGATGCTGGGCGAGGGCGCCGATGTCATCTTCGGCGCCGGCGGGCCGACCGGCTCCGGTGGCGTCCAGGCGGCGGCGGACGCTGGCGCCTGGGGCATCGGTGTCGACCAGGACGAGTACTTCACGACGTTCGGTGGCGGCTCCCGCGCCGGCGCCGACCGGCTGGCCACCTCGGCGATCAAGCGCGTCGACCTGGGCGTGTTCCTGCAGATCGCGGCCGTGCTGGACGGCAGCTTCACCGGCGACACGTTCACACTGACCGCCGAGAACGGCGGCATCACCTACGCGCCACCCCACGACGCCGACATCCCGGCCGACGTCATCGAGCAGCTCGAGGAGGTCCGGCAGGGACTGGCCGACGGCTCGATCGAGACCGGCCTGGACCCCGCGACCGGGCTTCCCCTGGAAGAGGCGACCGAGTAGACCGCTCGTCGCGACCGGGCCCGCCCGCGACGAGCGGGCGGGCCCGCGCATGCGGGAGGATGGGAGTGGCACTCCAGTCAGGCGCAGATCAGCCAGGCGCAGACGAGTCCCGCGCGGACGAGGCGAGCCCGGACGTCGTGCTGGAGGCCCGGGGGATCACCAAGCGCTTCCCCGGCGTCCTGGCCAACGACACGGTGGACTTCGCCCTGCGCCGTGGGCAGGTGCACTGCCTGCTTGGTGAGAACGGTGCGGGCAAGTCGACCCTGATGAACGTCGTGTTCGGCCTGTACCAGCCGGACGCGGGGGAGCTGCTGGTCAGGGGTGAGCCGGTGCGGTTCCGCTCGTCCGCGGACGCGATCGCGGCGGGCATCGGCATGGTCCACCAGCACTTCCAGCTGGTGCCCGTGATGGCGGTGTGGGAGAACGTCGTCCTCGGCGACGAGCTGACGAGGGGGCCGCTGCTCGACCGCGGGGCGGCCCGCGCCCGGATCGCCGAGCTGAGCGAGCGCTACAGCCTGGCCATCGACCCGGATGCCGTCGTCGGCGAGCTGTCCGTCGGCGCCCAGCAGCGGGTCGAGCTGCTCAAGGCGCTGTTCCGGGACGCGGACATCCTGATCCTCGACGAGCCGACCGCGGTGCTCACCCCCCAGGAGGTCGACGGGTTCTTCGAGATCGTGCGCAGCCTGCTGGACCGTGGCATCTCGGTCGTGTTCATCACCCACAAACTGCGTGAGGTCCTCGCCGTGGCCGACGAGGTCACAGTGCTGCGCGGGGGCAAGGCCGTCGGCCGCGCCGACCCCCGAACGGCGACGCAGGGGAGCCTCGCCACGCTGATGGTCGGCCGCGACGTGTCGTTCGAGGTCGACAAGGCGCCCGCCGAGCCCGGGGCGGTCGTGCTGCGCGTGGTCGACCTCACCGTCGCCGACGACCGGGGCGTGCCGACCGTGTCCGGCCTGGAGCTGCAGGTGCGGGCGGGCGAGATCTTCGGCGTGGCCGGGGTGGAGGGCAACGGCCAGCGCGAGCTGGTCGAGGCCATCACCGGGATCCGCCCGTCTGTGTCCGGCTCGGTCGCCATCGGCGGGACCGACGTCACGGGCTGGAACCCGCGGCGCATCGCCGACCTCGGCGTCGGCCACGTCCCGGAGGACCGCAGCAAGGACGGCCTCGTGGGTCCGTTCTCGCTGGCCGACAACCTCGTGCTGAACCGCTACCACCGCGCGGAGTTCTCCCGCCGGTTCGTGGTGCGGCGCGACGCGGTCCGGCGCAACGCGGAGCGGCTGGTCGCCGACTTCGACGTGCGCACCACCGGCGTGGACGTCCCCGCGGGGACGCTGTCCGGGGGCAACCAGCAGAAGCTGGTCATCGCCCGCGAGCTGTCCGCCGACCTGTCGCTGCTGATCGTCGCGCAGCCGACCCGCGGCCTGGACGTCGGGTCGATCGAGTTCATCCACCGCCAGATCGTCGCGCGCCGCGACGAGGGGGTCGCGGTGCTGCTGGTGTCCGCCGAGCTCGACGAGGTCCTCAGCCTCGCCGACCGGGTGGGGGTCCTCTACCGCGGCCGGTTCGCGGAGGTCCTCGACCGCGAGGAAGCGACCCGCCGCCGGTGCGGCATGCTGATGGGCGGCGCGGACCAGCACGCCGAGGAGGTCGCGTGAGCGAGCCGGGGCGGCGTGACCCGCCGGGCCGCGGCCTGGCCAGCCGGCTGATCGAGACCTACTTCCGGGCTGCGCCGGTGACGGTGCCGATCTACGCCGTGCTCACCGCCGCCGCCGTCGGCAGCCTGGTCATCCTGGCGGTCGGATCCAACCCCGTGGACGCCTACGGCGCCCTGCTGTCGGGGGCAGCCGGGTCGCCAGGGGCGATCGCGGGGACCCTGGCGCGCTCCACCCCCTACATCATCGCCGCGCTGGCCGTCGCGTTCGGTTTCAAGGCCGGCCTGTTCAACATCGGCGCGGAGGGGCAGCTGCTCATGGGCGCGCTGGCCGCCGCCTGGGTCGGCTCCAGCCCCGCACTGGCGGGCCTGCCCGCCGTCGCCTACCTGCCGCTGGTGCTCATGGCCGGCGCGGCTGGCGGCCTGCTGTGGGGCGGCATCCCCGGCGTGCTCAAGGCCAGGACCGGCGCCCACGAGGTCATCGTCACGATCATGCTCAACGCGATCGCGCTGGGTGCCGTCGCGTGGGTCGTGACCTCACCCGATCCTGTGCTGCTGCTCGACACCACCGCCTCGGTGCCCCACAGCCGTCCGATGGCGGCGAGCGCGCGCCTGCCAGAGCTGATCGCCGGGTCGGGGCTCCACCTGGGGTTCGTCGTCGCGCTGGCGCTGTGCGCGGTGGTCTGGTTCGTCCTCGAGCGCACCACCCTCGGGTTCGAGATCCGCACGTCCGGCGTCAGCCCGAACGCCGCGCGTTACGCCGGCATGAGCGTGCCGCGGATCATCATCCTGGTCCTGGCGGCCGCGGGCGCGCTCGCGGGCATCGGCGGCGCCGGCGAGGTGTCGGGCGGCCCCAACGGCTACCTCACGCCGGGCCTGCTGCGCAACATCGGCTTCGACTCGATCGCGATCGCGCTGCTGGCGCGCGCCAACCCGTTCGCCATCATCCCGGCGGCGCTGCTATGGGGCGGGTTGCTGTCGGGCGCGCCGCTGATGCAGCTGCGCGCCGACCTGTCGCTGGACCTGGTGCTCATCATCCAGGCGTTGATCATCCTGTTCGTCGCCGCCGACGCGATCGTGCGCTTCCTGTTCCGCGTGCGCCGTCCGAAGCGCGACGACGAGCTCGGGGAGCAGGCCATCTTCGCCAAGGGCTGGGGCGTGTGATGCTCCTGGCGATGGTCGACCTGCCGGCGCAGGACAAGCCCACCCGGCCCCCCAGGACTCCCAGGCGCGGATTCACCAGGTTGTCGCGCCTGCAGACGATCGGCGTGGCCTACCTGCTGCTGGGCGTGACGCTCGTCGTGCAGGTCGCGGGCGCGCTCGACCCCGCGCAGGTCGTGTTCCTGTTCGGCCTCGGCGACGGCGTGCCACAGGTCGGCGTGCAGCCGGCCGCGTTCACGCTCGGCACCGGACTGCTGTTCGTCCTGGCCGGCGTCGTCGCGCTGGGCGAGCGCTGGACCGGTCGTTACGCCGGCGTCGCGCTGCTGGTGGCCACCGTGCTGTTCGTGCCCCTGGTACTGGTGACCAGCCTGGCGCTGTCCGCCGCCGGCACGATGAACGTGGTGCCGCTGATGGGCGAGTCGCTGCGGGTCGGCACGCCGGTGGCGCTCGGCGCGCTGGCCGGGCTGTACGCCGAGCGCTCCGGCGTGGTGAACATCGGTATCGAAGGGATGATGCTGGCTGGCGCGGGAGTCGGGTTCGTCGTCTACGCGGTGCTCGGCGCGGCGGGTGGCTGGCCGCTGTACGTGTCGGTCGTGGTCGCGGTGGCCGTGGGCGGGCTCATGGCCGCGCTGCACGCGCTGCTCTCGGTCACCTTCCGCACCGATCAGATCGTGTCGGGCGTGGCGATCAACCTGCTCGCGATCGGGCTCACGAGCTTCCTGCGGCGCGAGGTGCTGCTGCCTCTGGGCATCGGTGGCGGCAGCACACTGCCCACCATTGAGATCCCCCTGCTCGCGGATCTTCCGCTGGTGGGGCGCAGCCTGTTCGTCGGCAAGCCGATCTACTTCACGATGTTCCTGATCTTCGCCCTCACGCAGGTGGTGCTGTTCCGCAGCGCCTGGGGTCTGCGGGTGCGCAGCGTCGGCGAGAACCCGCACGCCGCCGAGACCCTCGGCATCGACGTCGTCAAGACGCGCTACCAAGCGGTGATCGTGGGCGGTCTGCTGGCCGGCCTCGCGGGCGCCTGGTTCACGCTGGAGACGGTCGGCACGTTCGACAACCTGATCACCAACGGCAAGGGCTTCATCGCGCTGGCCGCGCTGATCTTCGGCAAATGGCGTCCGTGGAGCGCGTTCGGCGGCGCGGTGCTGTTCGGCTTCGCCGAGGCGCTGGGGCGGCGCATCCAACTGCTCGACGTGTCCGTCGGCGGGTTCCCGGTGCCGAGCCAGTTCCTCCAGGTGCTGCCGTTCGTGGTGACCATCGTGGTGCTCGCCGGAGCCATAGGCAGAGCCATCCCGCCCGCCTCGGTCGGCGTCCCCTTCGAGCGCAGCCGGTAGCGCCCGCGAGCCGACGAGTTGCGCGTCGTCGCCGCAGCCGCCGACGGTGCGCTCGGTTCCCTGGCTGTCGCTCTACCATGGTTCGCCAGGTGCAACGACGCGCCCGCAACCCGAACCCGAGCACGAGGGGAGCCACGCGCGCGTGCGCAGAGCCAAGATCGTCGCCACGCTCGGACCGGCCCTGGATGACCGCGACAAGCTGCGCGCGGCGCTGGAGGCCGGCATCGACGTCGTGCGCCTCAACTTCTCCCACGGGTCCCACGCCGACCACGCCCGTCGGCTGGAGCAGGTGCGGGAGCTGTGCGTGCGGCTCGGCAGGAACGTCGGCGCGCTCGCCGACCTCCAGGGGCCGAAGATCCGGTTGGGCAGGCTCCCGGCCGAGGGTGTGGCCCTGCCCAGCGGCGGTGAGGTGCTCCTGCGGCCCGGCCTTGCAGAGCTCGGGTCGTACGGCAGCGAGGCGACGCCCGCGCTGCCGGTGGTCTACGACGCGCTGGCGCGCGACGTCCAACCTGGCGCCCTGGTGCTGATCGACGATGGCTCCATCCGCCTGGTCGTGTCACGCGTCGATCGCGACGGCGAGGGGGTGTGGGCGCGGATCGTGGTCGGGGGCACGGCCAAGAGCCAGAAGGGCATCAACCTGCCCGGCGTTGACGTGTCCGCCCCGAGCCTGACCGAGAAGGATCTCGCCGACCTGAAGGTCGCCGTCGACCTCGGCGTCGACTGGGTGGCGCTGTCCTTCGTCCGCACGCCGGCCGACATGCACGACGCGCGGGCGCGGATCACCGCGCTCGGCGGAGACTGCCCGATCGTCGCCAAGCTGGAGCGGCCGGAGGTGCTGGACCGCCTGGAGGACATCGTGACCGCGAGCGACGCGGTGATGGTCGCCCGCGGTGACCTCGGTGTGGAGATCGGGCCCGAGCGGGTGCCGGCGATCCAGAAGGAGATCATCTCCCTGGCCAACGCGCAGGCACGACCGGTGATCACGGCCACCGAGATGCTGGAGAGCATGATCTCCTCACCGCGCGCCACCCGCGCGGAGGCGAGCGACGTCGCCAACGCGATCTTCGACGGGACCGACGCGGTGATGCTGTCGGGCGAGACCGCCGCCGGGCGGTACCCCGTCGAGGCGGTGAGGACCATGGCGCGTATCATCGAGGTGGCCGAGTCCTCACCGCATCTGGTGCACCCGACCCCGCCGTCGGACAGCCACGAGATCGGCAGGGTGGTGGCCAGGGCGGCCTGCCAGGTCGCGCGTGACGTGGCGGCGGCCGCCCTCGTGGTGTTCTCGATCAGCGGCGGGTCCATCCAGCTCGTGTCGAAGTACCGCCCCGCGGTCCCGATGATCGGGCTGTCGCCACGCGACGACACCCGTCGCCGGACCGCCCTGATGTGGGGCACCGAAGCTGCGCTCGTACCGATGAAGGACCAGGCCGCGCAGCTCACCACCGTCGCCGAGCGGGTGCTCGTCGACGGGAACTGGGCCCGCCGCGGCGACACGATCGTGATCGTATCGGGCGTGCCGGGTGGCCAGGGCGGCACCAACCGCATCCTGGTGCATCGCATCGGCGAGCTGGTGGCAGCGTGAGCGGATCGACGGGCAAGACCTGGCGCCTGCTGGTCGTCGGGGGCGACGCCGCCGGGATGACCGCCGCGTCGCACGTGCGGCGCGCCGACCCTGGTGCCGACATCGTCGTCGTCGAGCGCGGCAACCACACGTCGTACTCGATGTGCGGCATCCCCTACTTGGTGGGCGGTGAGGTCGACGACGCCGACGCGCTGGTCGTCCGCACGCCCGAGGAGTTCCGCGAGCAATCGATGACGGTGCACATGCGGACGGAGGCGCTGAGTGCCGACCCCGCGGCCCGCACGGTGCACCTCCGCGACCTGGAGTCCGGTGAGGAGCGCGACGAGCCTTACGACGCGCTGCTGATCGCGACCGGCGCCCACCCGTTCACCCCCGACGTCGAGGGCCTGGAGACGTTCGGTCACGTCGTGCACACGCTCGACGAGGGTGAAGCGCTGCGCCGCCACCTGGACGAGCGTGCGGTCGCGGGCGGGCCGGCCGTCCGCGACGCCGCCGTGGTCGGCGGCGGCTACATCGGCATGGAGATCGCCGAGGCGCTGGTGCGCCGCGGCGTCGACGCGGTGCTGATCGACCGCGCCGCGCAGGTCATGAACAAGGCCCTGGACCCCGACATGGCCGCACACGTCGAGCGGGCGCTGCGCGACTTCGGCGTCAAGCTGCGTCTCGGCGAGGACCTGAAGGTGGTCACTGGGTCCGGCGGGCGGGCGACCGAGGTGACCACCAGCGCGGGAACCTACCCGGCGGACGTGGTGATCCTGGCGGCGGGGTCGCGGCCGAACGCCGCGCTGGCCGAGTCGGCGGGCTGCGCGCTGGGAGGCACCGGGGCCGTCGTGGTCGACGCGCAGATGCGCACCAGCGTCGAGGGGGTGTGGGCCGCCGGCGACGTCGTCGAGTCGCGCGACCTCGTCGCTGGGCTGCGCCGCAACGTGCAGCTAGGCACGCACGCCAACAAGCAGGGGAAGGTGGCCGCGATCGACCTGCTGGCGGCCCGCCATGGAGGACGCGGCGCCGCGGCGTTCCCCGGCGTGGTCGGCACCGCGGTGACCAAGGTCTGCGACTGGGAGATCGGCCGCACTGGCCTGCACGAGGGCGACGCCCGCGAGGCCGGGGTCGCGTACGCGGCGACGGCGTTCGACACCACGGCGCGGGCCGGGTACATGGCCGATGCGGGCGTCGTGCACGTCAAGATGCTGGCCGAGGAGCGGACGGGCCGCGTGCTCGGCTGTCAGCTGGTCGGCAGCGGCAATGTCGCAAAGCGCATCGACGTGGCCGCCGTGTGGTGCCAGCTGGGCGTCACCGTCCAGCAGGCCCAGCTCCTCGACCTGTCCTACGCTCCGCCGTTCGGTGGGGTCTGGGACCTCCTCCAGGTCGCCGCCCGCAAGCTCACTCACGACCTCGGCCTGTCACCCCAGCTGTAGGCAAGGGGTGAGCTCCTTGGGAGGCGGTGCACGCCGGTGCCGGCTACCTGAGGGTCCAGCGGGGACCGTCGGGCGTGTCGATCACGTCGACGCCCAGCGCGGACAGCTCGGTGCGGAGCTCGTCCGCCGCGGTCCACTCCTTGGCCGCCCGCGCCCGCTCGCGGCTGGCCATCTGCTCGGGCGCGCCCGGCGGGAGCGGCGGGCCGTCGCTGTGCACGCGATCGAGATCGCGGACGAGGTCGAGCCCCAGGATCGCGTCGCAGCGCCGCAGCAACGCCGCCCGGGCACCGGGCGACAGCTCCGCCGCGCACCCCTCGCCGGCAGCCACCTCATGCACGAGCTGGAGCGCCGTCGGCGTGTCGAGGTCGTCGCAGACCGCAGCCAGGAAGCGTGCCTCGACCTCGTCGGCCGCTTGCTGGTCGGTCGCGTCGTCGGTGGCGCGGGACAGCTCACCGACCCGCTGCCGCAGGCGAGCCAGGCTCCGGTCGGCGCCAGCCAGCGCATCCCAGGTCACGTTGAGCTGCGTGCGGTAGCGAGCCTGCAGGCACAGCAGCCGGAACGCCAGCGGGTCCAGGCCCCCCTCCCGGAGCGCCGCCACGTCAAGCACGTTGCCGGTCGACTTGGCCATCTTGCGCCCGTCGGACAGCACATGCGCGCCGTGCATCCAGACATCGACCACGCGGTGCCCGACCGCCGCCTCGGACTGGGCGATCTCGCTCTCGTGGTGGGGGAAGGCCAGGTCCACGCCGCCAAGGTGCACGTCGATCCGCTCGCCGAGCAGCTCCAGGCCCATCGCCGAGCACTCGATGTGCCACCCAGGGAAGCCCCGGCCCCACGGGGAGTCCCATGCCGCACCCCGCCGCGGCCCCGCCTTGCGCCACAGCGCGAAGTCGGCGTGGAAGCGCTTGTCAGGAGCGGTGCGTCCCGACCGGTGGCCCGGCCGCAGGTCCTCCAGGCGATTGCCGGACAGTGCCCCGTAGCGGGGGAAGCGGCGCACGTCGAAGTACACCGCCGCGCGGGTGTCGTAGGCGTACCCGCCCGCCTCCAGCCGCCGGATCAGGTCGAGCATCGCGTCGATGTGGTCGGTTGCGCGCGGGTAGGCGTCGTAGCGCCGCAGGTTCAGCGCATCGGCGTCAGCCATGTAGCGCTCGGTGTAGAAGGCGGCGATCTCCTCGGTCGACCTACCCTCGACCTCGGCTGCCAGCTGCACCTTGTCCGCTCCCTCGTCGTGGGTGTCGCCGGCCAGGTGGCCGACGTCGGTGATGTTCTGCACGGCGCGCACATCGACGCCTTCGCTCGCCAGGGCACGGCGGACCAGGTCGGCCAGCAGGAAGGTCCGCAGGTTGCCGACGTGCGCGGTGCGGTAGACCGTGGGGCCGCAGGCGTACAGCGTGAGTGGACGGCCGCGAGGTCGCACCAGCTCCTGGCGGGAGCGGGTCCGGGTGTTGGTGACGGTCAGCACCGGCGGGCTCAGGCCGTGCGCGGGTCGTCGCCCGCGCCCGATCCGCCGAGGTCGCGTTCGTCGTGCAAGTGGGCGGGGACCGCGCCGCGGACGCGGCGCAGAAGGGACACGAGCTGTCCGAGCTCGTCGGGGCTCAACTCATCCCACACGGCGGCCTGCTCGCGGTAGTGGATGGGAAAATGGCTCGACAGCACCCCGTGGGCGGCGTCGGTCAGCTCGACGAGCACGCGCCTACGGTCCACGCCGTGCCGGCGTCGGGTGACGAGCCCCTTGGACTGGAGGGTGTCCAGGAGTCCGGTGACCGACGGGCGGCTGACCAGCAGCCGGTCAGCCAGCTGGCAGGGCTCCAGGGTGTGCCCAGGGGTGTTCAGCAGCGCCATCAGCACGTTGAACCCGCTCGGCGAGAGGCCGAGGACGCGCAGCTCGTCGGCCTGGGAGTTCACCGCGGCGCCGTAAGCGCGGAACAGCCAGATCGTGGCCTGCACCTGAAGGGGGTCGCAGTCAGGGTGGCTGCGCTCCTGCAGGGCCAGGCGCTCCAGCTCGAGCGGGTGCGTGTCTGGCGCAACTGGACGGTGGGGCACCAGCGGAGCAGGTTCGATGTCGCCCGCAGGCTGCGTCACGGCGGTGGTCCTCCTCAATGAGACGATCGTACCTCCACCGCGCGGCCGACCCCTCGTGCCCCGCGCTGGAGAGGCATCGACCGTCGATCCTACCCAGTCGAGGCGCTGGCGAGGCGTCGCAGCGCGGTGGGGCGTGCGTCAGGAACGCGGCCGTCGGACGGGCTCTGGCGGTATCCGCCTGCCCGCGAGCAGATCGGCCGCGGCGATGGTCGCGCGTGTGCCGTCCCGCCGTTGGACCACGAGCACACCCCCCGCCCACGAGAGGAGGACGCCCACGACGTCCGTCGCCGCCGGTTCACCTGGCGCCGCCTCGATCCGGGCGCGCACGCTGACGCGCGCCCCGACGTCGGAGGGTCCGATCCGGATCACGTATCGCGCGCGCATGGACATCCCCCGCCGACATGTGAAT
The DNA here is from genome assembly GCA_013695145.1 of Euzebyales bacterium. Lineage (GTDB taxonomy): Bacteria > Actinomycetota > Nitriliruptoria > Euzebyales > Egibacteraceae > JACDBB01. The sequence goes on along the minus strand of JACDBB010000217.1, from coordinate 2,463 downwards.
GCGCCCGAGCTTGCGAGGGCGATTCTCACAGATCTTGGGTGTGGCCATCGCGCAGCGATGGCCATGGATACCAACTCATCAGCGAGCCTGCCACATCCGCGCAAGCTAGGGCGTGGCGATCAGCGCGACCGCCAGGACGGCATGGGCCACGCCCAGCCACCGGCGCCGGTCGAGACGCTCGCGCAGCAGGCTCCCCGCGAGCAGCACGGTGGGCACCGGGTACAGGGAGGCGAGGACCGGGGTGAGCGACAGCAGCCCGCCGCGCACCGCGAACACCTACAGCGCGTTCACGGTTGATCCCCCTGGGGAGCACGAGCTCGTCACCGTCTCCGCCGGGGCGCTCTCGATGGTGGTGGACGGCCGCACGACGGGGGTGCCAGTGGGCGGCGGATAGGATCCGCGGTGACCTCAACCGCCAGGCGGGTCGTCAAGGCGCAGCCGGACCGAAGTTGCCGAGTCGGCGCCAACGGTGGTACCAATCGGCGATGCGGTCCGCTCGAGTCCCGGCAAGGAGCCACAGGGATGACCTACACCATCGCAGAGCCTTGCATCGACGTGAAGGACAGGGCCTGCATCGAGGAATGCCCCGTCGACTGCATCTACGAGGGGGAGCGGATGCTCTACATCCACCCCGACGAGTGCGTCGACTGCGGCGCCTGCGAACCAGCCTGCCCCGTCGAGGCCATCTTCTACGAGGATGACGTCCCCGACGAGTGGAAGGAGTTCACCCCCGTGAACGCCGAGTTCTTCAACGACGACGTCTCCGGTCTGGGCTCGCCGGGAGGTGCCGCCAAGGTCGGCGCGGCGCCCGTGGACCACCCCAAGGTCGCCGCCTGGACGTAGCCTGGTCCCACCTTGCTGACACCGTGTCGAGATCACCCCGCTATCCGCAGGACTTCCGACACGGTGTCGGTCTGCGCGATATCGTGTAAGTGATGGCAGGCTTGCGAAGCACGACGACGACCACCGGGCTCCCCCCGGCGGTCTGTCGCGTTCGCTAGCCGCACCACGCCGACGTCACCGCCCCGGGGTCCCGCCCCGGGGCGTCGTGGTGTGTGCCGCGTCCGGGGCCGGGACCTCCCGACCAGGAGGCCACCACATGCGCGACACCACCGCACCCGACGCGCCGGGAGCGCCTGACCCGCACGATCATCGTCAGCTCGGCCGGCAGCTCGGGCTGTTCACCACCCACCCGCAGGTGGGCGCCGGGCTCCCGCTGTGGCTGCCAGCCGGCTCCGCCATCCGGTCGGCGCTCGAGCGCTACATCCTCGACGTGGAGCGGCACGCCGGCTACCAGCACGTCGGATCGCCAGCCCTCGCCAAGCGTGAGCTGTACGAGCGGTCGGGTCACTGGGCGCACTACGCCGACGACATGTTCCCGCCCATGCGGCTCGGTGACGAGGAGGTGGTCCTCCGGCCGATGAACTGCCCGCACCACCTGCTCGTCTACGCCGCGCTGCAGCACAGCTGGCGGGACCTTCCGGTGCGCATCGCCGAGCTGGGCACCATGTACCGCAACGAGCGCTCCGGCGTGGTCGGCGGCCTGTCCCGCGTCCGCGCTATGACGCTCAACGACGGTCACGTGCTGTGCGCCCCCGAGCAGGTGCCGGCCGAGGCGGCCCTGATGCTCCAGCTGATCGAGGATGCCTACGCCACACTGGGCATCGACGGGCACCGCTACCGCCTGTCGCTTCGCGACACTCCCGGGAGAGCGGGGCCGTCCGGCAAGTACGTGGACGAACCGGCGATGTGGTAGCGGACCCAGGCGCAGCTGCGGGCCGTGCTCGTCGACGCGGGCGTGCCGTTCGAGGAGGCCGTCGGCGAGGCGGCGTTCTACGGCCCGAAGATCGACGTGCAGGTCCGCGACCACAGGGGCCGCGAGGAGACCCTCTCCACCGTCCAGCTCGATGTCGTGCTGCCGGAGCGTTTCGACCTGGTCTACACCGGAGCGGATGGCCGGCCGCATCGTCCGGTGCTGCTGCACCGCAGCGTCACATCGACCGTGGAGCGGATGGTCGCCCACCTCCTGGAGCGCCACCGCGGAGCGCTCCCGCCGTGGCTGGCGCCGTGGCAGCTCGTGGTGCTGCCGGTGGCGGCCGAGCACGAGGCGGCCGCGGGCCGCGTCGCCGACGCGGCACGAGCGGCGGACCTGCGCGCGCACGTCGATCAGGCCGACCGCACCCTGGGCGCCCGGGTCAGGGACGCGCGGCACCGGCGCGAGTGCTGGATCGCGGTGGTCGGGGACAGGGAGGTCAGCGGCGGCGCCGTGGCCCTGCGACTGCGCGACGGCCGGCGGCTGGCGCCAGTGCCGATCGCGGATGCCGTGGCGCGCATGGCCAGGGTGGTCGCCAGCCGTGACCTGGCGCTGTGGTGACCGCCCACGACTCTGGCGGATCTGGTGACGATCAGGGAGCGCGGCACGCCTGGCACACGCCGAACACGTCGGCGCGGTGGCCGGTGACC
>JACDBB010000215.1 GCA_013695145.1 Euzebyales bacterium | reverse complement strand
GCGGGACCGCCCCAGGAACGCCGCGAGGCCGAGCGCCAGCGCCGGCACCCCGACGAACAGCCACGCCTGGAGCAAAGACACCGGGCTCCCACCTTTCGTTCACCATTGTCCCGCAGGTGCGCCTAGCCTTGTCCCGCAGGTGCGCCTGGCTGCGTAGCGTACGGCACCTGACGGCTGAAACGGGCGGGGCCCACGCTGAGATGCCGAGATGCCCACACCGTGTCGAGATCACCGCGCTATACGAACCGAAATCCGACGCGGTGCCGGGCCATCTTGGCGTGTGCGGCGCCTCCCCCAGAGTCGAACGCCCGTTCGCTATGCTATGTGTCCACAGTCGGCGGTCCTCGTTTGGACCCCCTGTCGCACCCCCCGGCTACGTTGCTCGCAGACCTTCTTGAGAACCGCAACACGGAGGAGACCCCGGTGAATCGCGATGAGGCCCTGGACATGGCGCTCGGCCAGATCGAGAAGAATTACGGCAAGGGCGCGATCATGCGCCTCGGCGAGGATGATCGGCCGAAGATCGCCGCGATACCCACCGGCGCGCTCAGCCTGGATGTCGCCCTCGGCGTCGGCGGGCTCCCGCGCGGCCGGGTGACGGAGATCTACGGTCCGGAGAGTTCCGGAAAGTGCCTCGTTGCGGGGACGTACATCTGGACCGATCGCGGACTCGAGACCGTCGAGGAGCTCTTCGCACGCGTCGACCAGCCCGCCAGCTGCGCCAGCCGGGTCACCGACGTCGCGGCTTACGGCGTCCGACTGGTGAACGAGGAAGCCGGCCTCGAGCCGATGGCGGCTGTCACCCACAACCACCGCCGGACGGTGCGCCGCGTCGAGCTCGAGTCGGGGCGGCACGTCACCGCGACCCTCGGTCATCCGCTGCGAGTCCGCAACGAGCGCGGCCGGATCGTCTGGCGCAAGGTGGAGAACCTCCGAGAGGGGGACGCTCTCGTGTCGGCCTTGTTCGGTGCGGATGAGGCCGCCGGCGGGGACGGGGACGGGCTCAGCGAGGACGAGGCCGTCCTGCTTGGCTACCTCGTCGCTGAGAGGTCGCTCGGGCCGGCGAGGCCCAGTGGGATCGGGTTCACGGACGCCCACGATCCAGACGTGCTGGATGAGTACACGTCCCTGCTCGAGAGCGTGCTGGGGCTGTCCGCGGATCAGGTGGTCACGTACGCGGACAAGGACCACCGGGTTCACAACGCGGCGCGGCGCCGACCGGCCGAAGAGTACGGCCTCGACCACGTGGAGTCGGCGGACAAGGACATCCCCCACCGGGTGCGCTGTGGCGGCGCGAAGATCCAGCGGGCGTTCCTGTCCGCCCTGTTCGAGGGCGACGGGTGGATCCAGGAGGGTCCGGAGATCGGGCTCACCTCGGCCTCGCGTACGCTGGTCGAGCAGACCCAACTCCTCCTGTACGGCCTCGGGATCCCGGCGTCGCTGCGCACCCGTCACCACGACGAGCTCGACCGTGACCACCACGCGCTGCGGATCAGCGCAGGCGCGGTGAGCCGATTCCTCGAGCTGGTCGGCTTCCGTTCCGAGCGCCGCGCCCGCCAGGTCGCGACCCACCTCCGCGATGTCGAGTCGACGACGCGCGCGGAGCACCCGCCGCACCTGCGCGGCCCGCTGGTCGACCAGCTCCACGAGCTCGCGCGGCCGCTGACCTTCGAGCGGATCACCGCCATCGTGGAGGAGGATCCGCAGCCGACGTTCGACGTCGTCGTCCCCGGGACGCACAGCTTCCTCGCGAACGGCATGCTGTCCCACAACACGACGGTAGCGCTCCACTGCATCGCCGAGGCGCAGATGGCCGGCGGCATCGCGGCGTTCATCGACGCCGAGCACGCACTGGACCCCACGTACGCGGCCGCACTGGGCGTCGACACCGATGCGCTGTTGGTCTCCCAGCCCGATACGGGCGAGCAGGCCCTCGAGATCACCGACATGCTGGTCCGCTCGGGCGCGGTCGACATCGTCGTCATCGACTCCGTCGCGGCGCTCACGCCCCGCGCGGAGATCGAGGGGGAGATGGGCGACAGTCACGTCGGGCTCCAGGCGCGTCTCATGAGCCAGGCGCTGCGCAAGCTCGCCGGCAACCTGAACCGCTCACGCACCAGCGCGGTGTTCATCAACCAGCTGCGCGAGAAGATCGGCGTGATGTTCGGCTGCTTCTCCTACCGCTCGCGGGTGGTGCTCGCCGACGGCACGACGGAGAAGATCGGCAAGATCGTCAACCAGCGGATGCCGGTGAAGGTGCGGACCTACGACCCGGAGACCGACTCGATCGTCAACCGGCGCGTGACGAACTGGTTCGACAACGGACGGACCGAGCGCTTCCTGCAGTTCACCGTGGCGAAGCCGTCGGGGAACGGTCGGTCGCAGTTCCAGGTGACGCCCAACCACCTCATCCGAACCCCCGGCGGATGGCGCGAAGCGGGAGAGCTGATCGAGGGTGACCGCGTGCTGCAGTCCGTGACCAAGCGCCTTTCCGACTTCCAGTGGGAGGTGCTGCTGGGCGGACTGATGGGCGACGGCGCGCTGTCCCCGTCGCGCAGCGGCCATGCCGCACGGTTCCGGTTCGGTCATGGTGCCGCCCAGGCGTCGTACGCGGGCTGGAAGGCCGGTCTCTTCGAGAACGTCGGCGTCTCGGTGTCCGCCAACGCGAAGCGCGCGATGTTCGCCGACGTCCGACCGCTGCCGGAGCTGGCCGAGCTGCGTCGTGCGGTCTACCTCGGTGGGCGCAAGTTCTTTAGCGAGGACTACGTCAAGGCCCTGACGCCGCTGTCGCTGGCCGTCTGGTACATGGACGACGGGGGCTTCGTCATCCGCAGTGCGGGCAAGCAGGCACGCACCGAGGGAGGCAGCGGTCGGATCACGATCTGCGTCGAGGCGATGGAGGCGTCCACCCGCGAACGGCTGCGTCGCCACCTCGCCGACACCTACGGCATCACCTCGGCGCTGTCTGTGGTGGCCGACAAGGCGCGCCTGACGTTCAGCCGGGCAGCCACGGACCGCTTCCAGGAGCTGGTGGCGCCGTTCATCCACCCGAGCATGGAGCACAAGCTGCTCCCGCGCCTGCGTGGGCGCTTCGCGGTCGAGCCAACGACGGTCGAACCGGAGGACGTGATCATGCCGCTGCCGATCACCGAGATCCGCTGGTCCGAGCCCGCCGGTCGGTCGACCCACCGGTTCGACATCGAGGTCGAGGGCACGCACAACTACTTCGTTGACGGCGTGATGGCGCACAACAGCCCCGAGACCACCCCCGGTGGGCGGGCGTTGAAGTTCTACTCGTCGGTCCGTCTGGACGTCCGGCGCATCGAGTCGCTCAAGGACGGCACCGACGCCGTCGGCAACCGCGTCCGGGTCAAGGTCGTGAAGAACAAGTGCGCTCCTCCGTTCCGCCAGGCCGAGTTCGACATCATGTACGGGCTGGGCATCTCCAAGGAGGGCTCGCTGCTCGACATGGGTGTGGAGCACGGCATCGTGAAGAAGGCCGGCGCTTGGTACACGTACGACGGCGAGCAGCTCGGCCAAGGCCGCGAGAACGCGCGCACGTTCCTGAAGGAGCACACCGACCTCGCCGAAGAGATCCGCAAGAAGATCACCGAGCTCCTGGGGCTCTCCCCGGTCGACGTGACCGGCGATGACGCCCTCGCCGCGGAGATCGACGACGAGTGAGGAGCGGGCCACCGATCCCACCGACCCTCGCCGACCTCGCGGCGCGAGGGCTGGTGTCGTCGGGCGCCGGAGCGGTTTCCCCGCCCGACGCCCAGGCCGACGGGAAGCAGGGCGCGCGGGGTGGCGATGCGTCCAGGCAAGCGCCTGTCGACACCCTGCGGGCGCGAGAGGTCCGCGCGGAGGCCGACGGCCCCACGGTCGACAAGGCCGTGACCAAGGCTGTGGCCGCCATCCTGCGGAGCACGGCATCGCGTCCCATCACCGAAGCGGAGGCCATCGAAGTCCTCCAAGGACACGACCACCCGCCGGACGTCATCGCTGCGGCCATCGCCGAGGCGCGCCGGCAGCGCGCCATCGACGACCTCACGTTCTGCCGCATGTGGGTGGAGGATCGCGGGCTGCGACGCGGGTTCGGAGCCGCCCGGCTGCGCAGGGAGCTGCGCCGCCGCAAGGCGCACCCCGCCGCCATCGACGCGGCGCTCACGGTCCTGGACGATCGGGAAGACGAGGCCGCCGCGGAGGAGCTGGCCCGCGCCCGGCTGGGGGCGCTGCCTGCGCCGCTCGAGCCCGCCGCCGTCGCGCGACGGCTCGTCGCCTACCTCGTGCGCCGCGGACACCACCCCGCGCTCGCCGAGCGCGTCGCCATCCGGGTCAGCGGCCTCGACCGCCAGTGGGACTGAGCATGACCCAGACACGCGAAACGGACCACAGGACGCCGGGCCCGTTTCGCGTCGATCAGGGGTGCGACGGCGACGCCCCCGGCGGCGGCGCCGCTGCGTTGGGGACAACTATAGCGAACGTGCGTTCGGTAGGTGCGGAACCGGCCCGCGGACCCGCTACGAGGACGCGCCGTCGAGCGGGAAGACGCTGTGCGCCTCGTGCACAGCCCCCCCGATCCGCAGGCGCGAGCGCAACAGCGTCACCTGCTTCGCGGTCCACGCGACCACCGGCGGGCGCAGCTCGTTGGTCAACTCGGCCGGCAACCAGGCGCCACGCGGCGTGCGGGCGATCGTGCAGTGCGGCACGAACCGCCGCGTCTCCATGGCGAACCCCGTCTCGGCCAACCGTTCGACCAGAC
>JACDBB010000185.1 GCA_013695145.1 Euzebyales bacterium | reverse complement strand
CTGTACCAGCTGCGGCGCGGGACCAAGAGCGCCTACGCCATGGACGACCGGGAGCGCGACAAGCTGCTGCGCTCCACCTTCTCCGGCGACGCGAAGGTCGACGTGTCGCGCTTCAAGGGGCTCGGGGAGATGGAGGCGCAGGAGCTGTGGGACACCACGATGGACCCGGCTCAGCGCACCCTGCTGCGCGTCTCGGTCCCCGACGCGCAGCACGCGGACAGCATCTTCTCCCTGTTGATGGGCGAGTCGGCCGCCGACCGCCGCGAGTGGATCGAGGGCAACGCCCGCTACGCCGACAACATCGACGCCTGAACGTCGCCGACAGGCTCGCTGGGCGGCAGGGCCTCACCACCCCTGAGGAGCTCATCGCCGCCGCGCACGCGACGTGCTACTCGATGTCCTGTCGGGCGCTGGCCACGTCGGGCCAAGCACCGGACGACTCGACCGACGGCCGCCCCCGCATCTCGAAGGTCGCGCTGTCCGTCGTGGGCGAGGTCCCAGGGGTCGACGCCGAGGCGTTCGGTCAGACCGCCGCCGCCGCCAAGGACGCCTGGCCGCGTGTCCAAGCTCATGGCTGGCAACAAGCGCCTCTGCGGGGTCAGAAGCGCCGATGGGCACAACACGACGGATCACCATGCCCGGCACGTGCCACTGGAGGCGTGGACCGACCATGAGCAACCAGTCCAACCTGCTTGACTCCAGCAGCGGCGTGGTCAAGTCGACGTCGCCGGCCGCATGGAGCAGGGCGGCGAGCTGGACCCACAGTCCACCGCCGCGGCGGTGAGCAGGCGTGGCCCGCCAGTTGGCGTGCCGGGTCTACCCCTTTAGAGGCCGCGCCAGTAGGTGGCTCGATCAGGGAGCGTGCTCGAGGTGGATGCATGGCAAGGCGGGCGAGGAAGCTCGTAGTGGGCCTACTTGCGACGAGCCCAACGCCGCCAGGCGCCGCCTGGTGCGCGCGAGCCGGGTCACCTATTGGCGCGGCCTCTTTACCTTGACGCCGATCACTCAAGAGGACTACCATCCTCGGCACATGGAATGCAGGAGTGGACGGACACGGCTGGCGGGCACCCCGGCCGCCTCGAGCCGAGGAGCATAGTCCAGGACTTGGCGCATTAGTATCTAAGAATTTAGCCTAACATCTGGGATGCCATCGCGTCAAAAGCGCGATTTCACGAACGATGGATGGTGGTTACGGTGATGGCAGTAGGAATACTGCTAGGCGGAATGGTCGGCGTGGTATTCGCCGCAACATCTGGGGTCGTCTACAAGTCACTCAGACCGCCGAGTCGTATGGTACCACGATGATCTGCAATGAGGCGCAGATCAACATTTCCAGGGGGACCGCAACCAACGTAGGCATTGTGCGTGCTCGCACCACCACGGGCTGCGCGAATGCTAAGAGCCTCCGCGCCGGCTACCTAGGCGTGTCGATTTACGGATTTCGGAATGGCAGTGTGTGTGGAGGAATTGGTCCGCGATACACGTCTTCGGCTACTTCAGCGATGACTGTTGCCGGCTCTATCTGCAGCAATCCGTCAGGCAGTCAGTATTTCCGTACGCAAATGCTTGGTTTCTCTATCGACCTTCTACGGGGCAGTACCGGTCAGCAGAGCAATACTCGCCCAACCAGAGTGGCTGGGGAGGGGATGTCATGATGGGCAGACTTGCGGTACGAAACTCGACGCTTCTGATTGCGGCGTTCGTGATCGCCTTCGGCGTTGGCGCAACCGTGGCTTGGGCGGGCTTCAGCCTGATGGGCGGAGCGGAGGCTCGACATGAAACAGCTGACAGCGGACAGGGCGTTCCTCGATCTGGCGCGGGCGAGACCGCCGATGCGGACAGGCCGCTCAAGGGACCGCTCCCAGACGAGGTGCCCCTCGATGGGGTCGGAACGTCTCCAGTGAGCATCCCGCACTACATCCCTGTGGTGGACAGATCTGGCGAACACGCCGGCTATGTCCACTTCGATACGTTCAGGGACATGCAGATATCGGCCAGCATCGCGCCGCTTGAGCTTGACGTGTACGATGACTCATTGCGCCGAGTCGTTGGACGCTTGGTCCCCGACTACGGCTTCATTCCCACCGGTGCATCGATCGCAGACTTCGACCCATTCCCCGTCAAGGTCGACTTGGCTGATCCAGGTTGAACCCTGTCTGAATAGCTTGGGGGCGGCTCCACTGAAGCTGGAGGGGTCATGCCCTTGGAATGATGCCGTCGGCGTAGCGGGATTGGTGGGACGCGTGGACGCGTGTTCGTTCTCGTACAAGGTGGAACGACCAGTAGCGGTCGAAGGCGCCGTTGGTTCGTGCGGCGCGGAGCTTGAGGATGCCTTCGGCAGGTGTCCGCTCGTGCGCACGAGGCGGCCCGCCAGGCCCGCGACCTGACTCGCCGCAAGGGGATAGGGGATACTGGACGCCAGCTCAGCCGGCCTGCCCGGTAAGCTGGCTGACTGCTCCAGCCGCAGCCCCGAGGAGCGTTGTTCGTCGTCGCGGGTGGCTCCGCGGGCGGGTCGTCGAAGATGGCCTGCGACCGGCACACCCAGGCGGTGCCGCCGCTGCGCGGTGCTGAACGTCGAGAAGGCCCAGCTGCGACGGGTGCTGGCCAACAGCGAGGTCCAGAACCGACAGCATCTTCTCCCTGTTGATGGGCGAGTCGGCCGCCGACCGCCGCGAGTGGATCGAGGGCAACGCCCGCTACGCCGACAACATCGACGCCTGAACGTCGCCGACAGGCTCGCTGGGCGCCACAGCCCGTGGGTCGGTCCAAGGACGGCTGGGTAGGTACCGCGCTGTCTGAACCCCTTCCGACTGGAGCGAGCACCGATGGCAGCCGACAGCAAGGCGTCCGTGACGTGGCAGGGCGACATCAAGACCGGCACCGGCGTGGTGAGCCTCGACAGCTCCCAGGCGGCCGGCCCGCTGGACGTGACGTTCCCGGCCCGCACCGGTGAGCAGGAGGGCCCCACCACCCCCGAGGAGCTCATCGCCGCCGCGCACGCGACCTGCTACTCGATGTCCCTGTCGGGCGCGCTGGCCAGGTCGGGCAACGCCCCGGACAAGCTCGACACCTCCGCGGTGGTGACCTTCTCGACCGACGGCGGTCCCCACATCTCCAAGGTCGCGCTGTCCGTCGTGGGCGAGGTCCCCGGGGTCGACGCCGAGGCGTTCGGTCAGGCCGCCGCCGCCGCCAAGGACGCCTGCCCCGTCTCCAAGCTCATGGCCGGCAACGTCGAGCTCACCCTGGACGCCCGCCTCGCCTGAGCAGCCGGACGCCTGGCCGTGGCCGGGAGGGCGGCGGCGGGCGGGGCCGCAGCCCTGCCGAGCGGGCACCGCAACGACGTCAGCAATCGCTGCGCGATGGCCACAACCTCCGATTGTGAGCATCGCCTGTCGCAGGCTGGTTCGACACTGTGTCGGAACAGCCACGCATAGCCAGGAATCTCGACACGGTGTCGACCCCGGGGGGTCGACCCTGCTATTCACGTGTCAGCAGGTCATGGGGGCTGGCGCCCCCACCCCGGATGATGAGAATCGCGCTGCGTGGACGCCTGACCACCCAGGGCTATTCACGTGTCGATCACGGCCGCCAATCTCCCCGGCTCGGGGGGCGCCTCCACGGGTCGGAGGCGCGACGGGGCACAATGCCACGGACACCACCCGCCACCCGACCGTGGACCGACCGTGAGCCAACAGCCCAGCCTGCTCGACGCCAGCAGCCGCGTGGTCGACGTCGACATCGCCGGCCGCATGGAGCAGGCGTTCCTCGACTACTCGATGAGCGTCATCGTCGGGCGCGCCCTGCCCGACGTCCGCGACGGCCTCAAGCCCGTCCAGCGGCGGATCGCCTACGCCATGTGGGAGGCGGGGCTGCGGCCCGACCGTCCCTACCGCAAGTCCGCGTCCGCCGTCGGCGACGTGATGCGCAAGTACCACCCCCATGGCGACTCGTCCATCTACGAGGCGCTGGTGCGGATGGCGCAGGACTTCTCGTTCCGGGCGCCACTGGTGGACGGCAAGGGCAACTTCGGCTCCGTCGACGGCGACGGCGCCGCTGCGATGCGCTACACCGAGGCGCGGTTGTCGCCGATCGCGATGGAGCTCCTCGCGGGCATCGACGAGGACGCCGTCGACTTCGTGCCCAACTACGACGGCTATGAGTCCCAGCCCGTCGCCCTGCCCGCCCGCGCGCCCAACCTGCTGGTCAACGGCGCCAGCGGCATCGCGGTGGGCATGGCCACCAACATCCCCCCGCACAACCTCGGCGAGGCGATCGACGCCTGCCTGAAGCTGATCGCCGACCCCACGGCGACCGTCGACGACCTGCTGCGCATCGTGCCCGCGCCGGACTTCCCGACGGGCGCGCGGATCCTCGACACGCCCGGCATCCGCGATGCCTACCTGACGGGGCGTGGCGCGATCACCATGGAGGCCGTGGCCGCCACGGAGACGCGCTCGGGTGGCCTGCCGCGCATCGTGATCACCGAGATCCCCTACCAGGTCAACAAGGCGGCCCTGCTCTCCAAGATCGCCGACCTGGTCAAGGTCAAGAAGCTCGACGGGATCCGTGACCTGCGCGACGAGTCGAGCCGCGACGGCATGCGCGTCGTCGTCGAGCTCAAGCGCGGCGAGGACCCCGGCCGCACCCTGCAGAAGCTGTACGCCCTCACGGACCTGCGGACCAACTTCAACGTCAACCTCGTGACCCTGGTGCCCGCGGAAGGCGGCGGCGTCCAGCCGCGCACCCTGGGTCTCGTCGAGGCGCTGCGCCAGTACCTGATCCACCAGCGGGCCGTGCTGACGCGGCGCACGCGTCACCGGCGGGACAAGGCGGCCGCCCGCGCGCACATCCTCGAGGGCCTGCTGATCGCCCTGGACAACCTCGACGAGGTGATCGCCCTGATCCGCGGGTCGGACACGGTCGACATCGCGCGCACCGAGCTGATGCGCCGCTTCGACCTCAGCGAGCTGCAGGCGACCGCGGTCCTCGACATGCAGCTGCGCCGCCTCGCGGCGCTGGAGCGCGAGAAGATCGCCGACGAGCACCGCGAGCTGCTGGCCCTCATCGGCGAGCTGGACGCGATCCTCGACGACCCGGCCAAGCTCGACACCCTGCTTGCCGACGAGCTGCGGGAGGTCAAGAAGCGGCACGCGGACCCTCGCCGCAGCCGGATCATCCGCCATGGCGAGCCGCAGGCCGACAGCTCGCTGGCCGAGGCGGCCGCGCCGGCGCTCGAGGCGCAGGGTGTCACCGTCTACGTCACCGCGGCGGGCTATCTCAAGTCGGTGCCCGCGCGTCGCATCAGCGCCGTGCACAACAACGACCGCGACCCGGTGGTCGCGGTGCTGCGCGGCACCACCGAGGACACGGTGCTGCTGGTGGACGCCGACGGCGGCGGCTACCGGATCGGTCTGGGCGACGTGCCGGTGACGACCATGCGCCAGCGCGGCACCACGGTCGCCCAGTTGATGGGGGAGGGGCCCGACGCTCCCATCGCCGGGGCTGTGCTGCTCGGGCCGGACGTCGCCACGGTGCTCACGGTGTCCGCGAGCGGGCTGGTAAAGCGCACCGACCGCGCCGAGTACGAGGGGCGGACGCGCGTCATGATCGCCGCGGGCGTCAAGGACGACGACCGCCTGGTGGCGGCGCTGGCGTGCGGGGACCGCGACCACGTCCTGCTCGCGCACTCGGCGGGACTGGCCGTCCGCTTCCCCGCGTCCGACGTCCGCCCCATGGGGCGCGGCGCGGGCGGGGTCGCCGGCGTGCAGGTGCCGAAGGACGCGCAGGTGGTGGCCGCCAGCGTCGTCCCCGGCGGTGGCCCAGGCGAAGGGTCCGCGTCGGGGGCCGGCATGGCGGCCGAGGTGGTCACCCTGGCCGCCGACGGCGGGGCGCGGCGCACGTCGCTGGCGGAGTATCCGCTGAAGGGCCGCGGCGGCAAGGGCGTGCAGGTGGGGGCGTCCGCCGTCGCCTGGTGCGGGCTGGCCGCCGACCTGCACGTGCCCACCGCCGAGGGCTACGTGCTGCTCCGCCCGGTGGAGATCGCCGAGGGCCGGCGCGCCGGTCGGCTGACCGCGGCGGTCGCCGCGGTGACCGGCCCGGTGACCGCCGAGGCGACGCCGGAGTCGGGCTGATGGGCCGCGCGGCGCGTCATCCGGCGGCGACGCCCCCGCGCCTCGTCGCACCAGCGGTGCTGGTCGCCGGCGCGGTGCTGTTGCTGGTTCTGCGCGAGGGTCTGGGGTTGTCGCCGGATTGGACGCCGGTGCTGGTCGGCGTGCCGGCCCTCCTCGCCGGGGTGGCCGGGCGGCGCGCCAACCTCGTCGCGGCCGGGCTCGCCGTGACCGCGTTCGGCCTTGCGGTGCTCGCCGTCCGAGTCGGCCCCCTGCCAGCCGCGCGGGAGGCGCCGGCGCTGGTGGTGGCGGTCGCGGCGGGGTTCCTGCTGGCCGCGGTCGCCACCCGCGCGATGGGACGCCCAGGCGACGTCGCGGTCGCCGGCCTGGCCGCCCTGACGACCGGCATCGCCTTCTGGTTCGCGTTCGACACGGCGGCGGTGCTGTCGGCCTGGGTGTGGTCCGCGGCACTGCTGGCATGGGCGGCCGCCGAGGCGCTGCTGTCCCCGCGCCCCGCGGGCTAGTGCAGTTCCGTGAGGTCGTCCGGCGACGGCGGATCACCCGGCGCTACAGTGGCGAACCCGTCGAGCCCGGAGCTCTCGGCCGCGTCCTCGACGCCGCGCGGCGCGGGCCGAGCGCCGGCTTCAGCCAGGGCCAAGCCTTCATCGTCGTGACCGACCCGGAGCGGCGCGCCGGGCTGGCGGCCCTGGCGCGCGAGGCCGAGTGGGTGGCGCGCGGCTTCGATCCGTGGGTCTCGTCGGCGCCGGTGCTGGTGGTGCCGTGCGCGGAACCGGACCGCTACCGGGCGCGCTACGCCGAGGCCGACAAGGCGCGGTCGGCGGGTCCGGACGGATGGGGGGTGCCGTACTGGTGGGTGGACGGCGGCGCCGCCCTCATGCTGCTGCTCCTCGCGGCGGTCGACGAGGGCCTCGCCGCAGGTTTCCTCGACGTCGACGACCGCGACGGCGTGCGGCGCCTGCTTGGCATCCCCTCCAGTGTGGAGCCCCTCGGCCTGGTCACCCTCGGCCACCCCGCGCCCGACCGCCGCTCGTCGTCGCTCGCCCGCGACCGCCGCCCCCTTGAGGAGGTGATCCACGCCGACGGCTGGCAGGCCCCGCCCTGAGCGCCGTGAGGGACACGCGGAGGTGGTCATGGACCCGCCGCCCGCATACGGTGGGCGACGATGGCACAACGAGCCGAACGGCGCGCCGCGACCAACGTGCTGGTGATCGGCACCGGCGCGGGAGGGCTGCGAGCGGCGATCGAGCTCGCCGAGCGCGGCGTCGACGTCCTGTGCGTCGGCAAGCGTCGTCGCGACGACGCGCACACCGTCCTCGCCTCCGGCGGCATCAACGCCGCGCTCGGGACGACGGACCCGGCCGACAGCTGGCAGCAGCACGCGGCCGACACCCTGCGAGAGGGCTACTGGCTGTCGGACCCGCGCATGGTCGAGCTGCTGTGCCAGCGCAGCCCGGAGGCCATCTCGGACCTCGTGGAGTACGGGGCGAACTTCGCCAGGGAACCCGACGGTCGGCTGACGCAGCGCTTCTTCGGCGCGCACAGCTACCGCCGGACATGCTTCGCGGGCGACTACACCGGTCGCGAGATCCAGCTCGCGCTGCTGCGTCGCGCCCAGCAGCTGTCGGTCCCGGTCCGCGACGAGCTGTACATCACCCGCCTGCTGACGTCGGACAACCGCGTCTTCGGCGCCTACGGCTTCGACGTCGGCGACGGCGAGCGACAGCTCGTCCTGGCCGACGCCGTCATCCTCGCCGCTGGCGGGCACACCCGGATCTGGCGGCAGTCCTCCTCGCGGCGTGACGAGAACACCGGCGACGCGATGCGCCTGGCCGCCGAGGCCGGCGCACGGCTGCAGGACATGGAGCTGGTGCAGTTCCATCCCACCGGCATGGTGCATCCCGAGGCCGCCGCAGGCACGCTGGTGACCGAAGCGGTCCGCGGCGAGGGCGGGCTGCTGCGCAACGCGGACGGCGAGCGCTTCATGCAGCGCTACGATCCGGAGCGCATGGAGCTGTCCACCCGCGATCGCGTCGCGCTGGCCAACCACACCGAGATCGCCGAAGGGCGCGGCACCGAGCACGGCGGGGTGCTCCTCGACGTCACTCACCTGGACCGGGAGCACCTCCTGTCCCGACTGCCGCGCATGTACCGGCAGTTCATCGACGTCGCGATGCTGGACATCACCCGAGAGCCGATGGAGGTCGCGCCGACCGCGCACTACTCGATGGGTGGCGTCCGCGTCGACGCCGACACCCACGCCACCGATGTCGAGGGGCTCTACGCCGTCGGCGAGTGCGCCAGCGGCGTGCACGGCGCCAACCGGCTCGGAGGCAACTCCCTGGCCGAGTGCATCGTGTTCGGCAAGGTGGTCGGCGCGGAGGCCGCGCGGTGGTCCGAGCAGGTCGACATCCACGTCCGCGACCGCGCCGCCATCGACGACGCCCATGACGAGATCGCCGAGATCCTGGCCAGGCGCGGCGGGGACGACTTCCCGCGACCGGTGCAGCGCGCGGTGCGCGACCTGATGTCGTCCCACTGCGGCGTGGTGCGCACCGAGCGCGGGCTGCGCCAGGGCCTCGACGAGCTCGACGAGCTGGAGCGCAGAGCCTCCGCCATGGAGGTGCGCCCGGACATCGCCGGCTACGACGACCTGGTCCACGCGTTCGACCTGCGGTCGGCCCTGCTGTCCGCCCGCGCCACGCTCGTCAGCGCCATCGAGCGGCGCGAGACCCGAGGCGCGCACAACCGCTCCGACTACCCCGACGCCGATCCGGACCTGCAGGTCAACCTGCTGTGGTCGCT
>JACDBB010000117.1 GCA_013695145.1 Euzebyales bacterium | reverse complement strand
GACGGCCCCGCGAGGCGCCGCACGGCGACACCCCGCTGGGCCAGCGCCTCCGTCGCGCGGGGGCCGATGGCCCCGTCCCCGCCCAGCACGTGAGCGGTGGTGGCGCCCAGCCGCGCGACCTCCTCGGCGACCTGGGGCGACAGCTCGCTCTCGGTGGTCAGCAGCACCGGCGCGTCCAAACGTGCCGCCAGCGCCCCCGCGGCCAGCGCGTCGGGGAAGCGCCCCGCGGTGGCCAGCACGAAGTCGTCCGCGGTCTCCCAGTGGTCCCGGGACACGTCCACGGCGGTCTCCACGCGGCCCGGCCCGGACGAGCGCGTCACCACGGTGTTGCCGGACTGGTCGGTCGTCGGCGCGCACTCGGGGTCGCTGCCCCCGCCTCCGCCGCCGCCTCCGCCGCCGACGCCGGTGACGACCGCGAACCGCTCGGAGCGCCGGTTCACGCCGAGCCGCTGCACGAAGTCCAGTCCCGAGACCGTCGCCGAGCCCTCGGTGCCCTCGATGACCACGCCGCCGTAGCCGCGCGACGGCACGCCGACGCGGCCGCCGGCGCCTTTGGGATCGGGGGTCGACACGCGGGTGGCGGTGCCCACGCCGAACGCCTCGCCGACCTGCTCCCACGAGTACGCCTGCGACCAGCGCAGGACGCCGTTGTCGTCGCTGTCGCTTGCCAGCTCCCACGCGGAGTCGTCGAACGGCCGCAGGTAGGGCAGCGAGCGGTTCGCGGGGAAGAACGCGCCGAACTCGAGCGCCTCGCTCTGGCCCCCGTGCGTGGACGAGTAGTAGGTCTCGGCGATCCCGCCGTCGTGGGTCAGCACCCGCTCCGAGGTCGCATTGACCGCTGCGGGCCAGCCGCCGGTCTCCTGCTGCAGGCCGGCGTAGGCCTGGTCGCTGGGGCTGTCCCAGACGTGGCAGGCGCAGTTGCTGCCCAGGCCGAGTTCTCGGCGATCCACGGCGTAGGAGCGCCCCGTGACCGCCTGGGCCTGCAGCGTCTCGGCCGGCCACGACGCGGAAACCTCGGCCAGGCCGTACAGGTACTGCTCGATCGAGGGGATCCGCAGCTGCACCCTCATGGCGGCTGGTTCGGCGGCCGCCAGCAGGTTGAGACGGCCCCTGCGGTACTCCCGCTCCTTCGACGGCAGGTACACCGTGCTGACATTGTCGAGGATGACCTCGATGCGACCACCGGCCTCGTCGCCGCTCCAGACCTCATCCTCGCCGCCGCCGGTGACGTCGACGACGGCGAACCCCCCGCCATCGGTCGGGGCCACCTGCCACAGCGCGTCCCCGGGCTGGCGCTGGGGGAACCCGATGGGCTCACCCTGAGCCGGCACGAAGCGCCAGGCGACCCCGTCGGTGACCGCCTGCACGTTCAGGACCTCGGCGCCGCGACCTGTGGGCGAGTTGGGGAACAGGCCCACGATGATCGACTGGTCGTCGCGCGAGGCCAGCTGCGTCCCCGGGTAGTAGGCGGCCAGGATCTGCTCGTGCGTGCAGCCCAGACGCGCCGCGCCCTGCGCGCCGTGCTGGCTCATGCCCACCCCGTGACCCCAGCCCCTGCCCAGGATCGTCAGGTCGCCGGGCGCCGGCTCGGCGTTGGGGATCGAGGCGCCGCCCGGCGCCGGGCACGCGGCCAGCGCGGGCACGGCGGGCAGCACGCCGGCAGCGAGACCGGCGGCGAGGACGAGCACGACAAGGACACGGCGCAAGACTACGACTCCCCGGTTTGGCTCTCCCACCACAGACGCTGGCGGAGGCTGCGGTGTCACGGTCGACCGACGGTCGGCTGGGCTTGGCAACACCGTAGTCGGCCTTGACCGTGACGCGGTGCATGCGGCGCGGCGGCGTGCCAGGATCCGGCGCAGCCGGCGAGTCGTGACAACCGCCTCGACGCGCACGGCGTCGGACGGGTCATGGTGGCGATGAGGGGGACACAGGTGCCGGAACGCGCCGGCAGGGACGGGTTCGCCGCCGTCTACGCCGAGCACGCGCCGGGCGCGTATCGCCTGGCGCTGCGGCTGTGCGGTGATCCGGCGCTGGCTGAGGACGTCGTCGCCGACGCGGCGGCCAAGGTGCTGGTGTCGTGGCGTCGAGGCTCCATCGAGGACACCGGGGCCTACCTGCGGCGCGCGGTCGTCAACCGGCTGCGCAGCGTGCAGCGGCGCCAGGCGGTGGAGCGGCGCTGGCGCGACCGCCGCTCCGGTGACCATCGCGGGGACCTGCCCTTCACGCACCGCAGCGACCACGCCGACCTGTTCAGGTCAGCGCTCGAGCGGCTGACGTTCGGGCAGCGAGCCGTCGTCGTGCTCCGCTACTACGAGGGCCTGTCGGAGGCCGAGATCGCCCAGGTCCTCGGCTGCTCCCGGGGCACGGTCAAGTCGCAGGCGTCGCGGGCGCTGTCACGGCTGCGCGACCTGGTCGGCCCCACGATCCGAGACGAAGGGGACGCGCCATGAGCGAGCCGTTCGAGCGCCGACTGCGGGATCACCTGCGGCACGACTTCGCGGACGAGGCGCCCACGAGCCTGTCCAGCCGCATCCAGGAGCGGGTCGACCGTCGCCGGATGCGGCGGCGTGTCGCTGCTGGCGCGGTCGCCGGCGTCGTTCTCTGTGTCGTGGCGCTGGGGACGGCCCTGACGCTGATCGCCTCGCCTCCGACGGACCGGACCATTCGCCTGGCGCCCCAGCCCAGCCCTGCCGTCGAGCCGTCGCCGTCGCCCGACGTGTCGACCCCGACGCCATCGGTGTCGACCCCGACGCCGTCCCCCTCCGCTGTCCCCTCTGCGCCCGCCTCGCCCACCCGGAGCCCCACGGCGGTACCGAAAGGCCCTCCGCCGCCGGTTCCCGACGCCGCGGTGACCGCGCTGGTCGTGTCCACCGGTCGCGCCATCGAGCTCCGCACCCCCGAGGGCGAGCTGGCCGAGACGCTGGTGGCGCCGCCCGAAGCCGGTCCAGGGGAGTCGGTCGCGGGGCTGTCGCTGACCGACGTGGCGGTTCAGCCTGGCTCGACCGGCGAGGAGCTGGTGGTGGCGTACGTGGACTCCTCGGAGAGCGAAGGTCGCGTGGTCGTGGTCAGCCGCAGCGACGGTCAGGTCACGGAGTCCGGCCTGCCCGGCCAGGTGGACTACGTCGCGGGAACCTCTCCGGTCGGATCGCCACGCCCCCGGTGGTCACCCGACGGCGACTTCCTCGCCTACCTGGCCGACGGCGAGGACGGCGACGGCGGCGGGGCCGCGCTGCACGTGCTCGCCCCGCGCGTCGACGGCGAGACGCTCTACAGCCCGCCCTCGGGGCTGCCGCTGGAGCTGCCGGTCGCCACCGAGCCGCCGGGTGGCCTGCACGTCCAGCGTTGGGAGTGGCTCGAGCGGACCGACACCGGCGGCCAGGCCGCGCTCACGCTGAGGGGCGTGATCGGTGACCGGTTCCTGGCCTACCGCGTCCAGGTCGACATCGGCGACGACGGCGCGACCGTCGTCGACGTGACCGAGACCGCGAACGACCTCGACGGCCAGCAGATCGTGGACGAGGCCGTCGACGTGGCCACCCGCGACCGGTGGGTCCTCACCGAGCCCGAGAGCGGGCTGACCGCGCTGTGGCGCGTGCCCGAGGAGGGTGCCGCGCAGCTGATGCTCGACGCGGCCGAGCTGGCGGAGATCCTCGCGCACGACCCTGAAGGGCCGCACCCGGCCATGTACGCCGACGCGGCGGCCGTGCTGCTGGTCGACCCGTCATGGAGCATCGAGGGCGGCGGGACCGTCGTGCGGGTCCGCACCGACGGCACGGCGACGACCCTTCCCTTCACCGCCGAGTCGGTGGACCCGCTGGTGGACGCCGCCTCCTGACCCGTCGCAGCCATCCCGACACGGTGTCGACCAAGGCGCGTATGGCGCAGGAATCCCGACACGGTGTCGGCCAGGCCGCGCATGGCGCAGGAATCCCGACACGGTGTCGGGGGAGCGGCGGCGGCGGCCAGCGCCAGGCCGCGCCGAGGGCGGTGGGTCAGGCGTGGCCGTGGGTCCTGCCACGCGCCGCGGTCCACATCGTGACGGCCACCAGCCAGCCGGCGAGGCCGAGGCGGATCAGCGGGCGCAGGCCGCGCCGCCAGCCGCCGGCGTAGCGCTTGGCGAAGTAGCGATCCAGCGAGCGGGCGTGCTCGAAGGCCATGCGGAGGCGGCGGCGCGACACGGCCCCGCCGACCACGTGGACGACCTCAGCGACGGGCGCGAACACCACCCGCCAGCCCGCCTGCGCAAGCCGGTCGCACAAGTCGACGTCCTCGACGAACATGAAGTAGGCGGGGTCGAACCCGCCGACGGCCTCGAACGCGTCGCGCCGCGCCGCCAGGCAGCAGCCGGACAGCCAGTCGACGTCCCGCTCGCTGGCGTGGTCCCAGTCGGTGAGGCGGTACGCGCGCGTCCACGGGTTGCGCGGCCACCACAGCCCGAACAGGGCGTGACCGATCGCCTGCCGGATCGACGGGAACGCCCGCGCGGACAGCTGCAGGCGCCCGTCGGGAAAGCGGATCAGCGGGCCGAGCGCCCCGACGTCGGGGTGCGCCGTCAGATACTCCCCCAGGGCCCGCACCGACGCGTACGGGAAGCGCGTGTCGGCGTTGCACAGGACCACCGCGCGGGCGGTGGTCAGCGCCACGCCCGCGTTGGCGGCGCGCCCGAACCCGACGTTGTCCAGCCCGAGCGTGGCCACGTCGGGGAACCGCCGCTCCACCGCGGCGAGGCTGCCGTCGGTCGAGCCCGAGTCGACCACGACAACCTCGTCGGTCCCGGCGCCCTCAAGCGTCGCCAGGCACGCCAGCAGGTCGTCTGAGGTGTTGTGGTTGACGACGACGACTGCAACCTCAGGCGCCGGTCGGGCTGGTGCGACCTCAGGCGCTGTCTGGTCACCCAAGCTCGGCGACCAGCCGCTTCAGCGATGTCCTCCACGGCGGCAGGGGCTGCAGGCCGACCATGCCGGCCAGCCGGTTGTCCAGCACGCTGTAGGAGGGCCGCGGCGCCGGGGCGCCGAAGGTGGCGGTGTCGGTCGGGCTCACGTCGACGGCGATCCCGGCCTCGCTGAAGACGGCGCGCGCGAACTCGAACCACGTGCAGTGGCCCCGGTTGGTCAGGTGGTAGGTGCCGTGCCGCCCGGTGACGGCCAGGCGGCGGATGGCCGGCGCCAGATCGAACGTGAACGTCGGTGACCCGGTCTGGTCGTCGACGACCGACAGCGCGTCCCGCTCGCGGCCGAGCCGCAGCATGGTCTTCACGAAGTTGCCGCCGTGGGCGCCCTGCACCCAGGACGTGCGCACGATGTAGTGACGGGCCAGCGTCTGGCGCACCAGCTGCTCGCCGGCCTCCTTGCTGCGTCCGTACATCGACACCGGGTTGGTGGGGTCGAACGACGTGTATGGCCGCCCGAGCAGACCGTCGAAGACGTAATCGGTCGACACGTACACCATTGCGGCGTCGGCCAGCGCGCACGCGCGCGCCACCCACCACGACCCGAGCGCGTTGACCCGCCACGCGACGTCCGGCTCGGCCTCGCAGGCGTCCACTTTGGTGAACGCCGCGGCGTGCACGACGAGATCCGGCGCGTGGTCGCGCACCGCGGCGACCACGGAGGCCTCGTCACTGACGTCGAGCTCGGCGTGGCCCAGGCCGGCGCAGTCGTCGTCGCCGAACGCCGCGAGCAGGTCATGGCCGAGCTGACCGCCCGCCCCAGTGATCAGGACGCGCACGGCGCTAGCCCCGCGTGGCGGAGCCGGCCTCGACCAGCCCGCGGCGCGCGCTGGCGCCGCCCTTCTTGAGCGGCCGCCACCACCACTCGTTGGCGCGGTACCAGGCGATCGTCGCGTCCAGCGCCGCGTCGAATTCGTGGCCGGGCGCCCACCCCAGCCGGCGGATCTTGGTCGTGTCGACCGAGTAGCGCAGGTCATGGCCGGGCCGGTCGGTGACGAAGTCGATGCGGGCGTCGGCGTCCGCGTCAGCCAGCCCGAAGCGCTCCAGGATGCGGTAGGTCAGCTCCTCGTTGCTCATCTCGTTGCCCGCGCCGACGTTGTACAGGCCACCGGGCTCCCCCTCGCGCAGCACCAGCCACTGAGCCTCGACGTTGTCCAGCACGTAGGTCCAGTCGCGCACGTTGCGCCCGTCGCCGTACAGCGGGACCTTGCCGCCGTCGATCAGGTTGGTCACGAACAGCGGGATGACCTTCTCGGGGAAGTGGTAAGGCCCGAAGTTGTTGGCCGTCCGGGTCACGGTGATCGGGTAGCCGTGGGTGACCCGGTAGGCGCGCGCCAGCAGGTCGGCGGACGCCTTCGACGCCGAGTACGGGCTGTTGGGCTCGAGCGTGTCGCCCTCGACGAAGCTGTCCGGCTCGGCGATCGAGCCGTAGGTCTCGTCGGTCGAGATGTGCAGGCAGCGGGGGACCTCGGCCCGCATCGCCAGCTCGAAGACGGTGTTCGCGCCGACCACGTTGGTCATCATGAAGTCGCGCGAGCCGGTGATGGACCGGTCGACGTGGCTCTCGGCGGCGAAGTTCACCACCGCGTCATGGTCGCGCAGCGACTCGCCGAGCAGCTCCGCGTCGCACACGTCGCCGTGCACGAACGTGTAGCGCTCGTCGTCAGCGAGATCGGCCAGGCTCGCGGGGTTGCCCGCGTAGGTGAGCTTGTCGAAGTTCGTCACGCGCACGTCCGGCTCGGTCTGCAGCACATGGCGGATGAAGTTCGAGCCGATGAAGCCGGCTCCGCCGGTCACGAAGATGCGCATCGTCAGGTCCTTGAGCGGGCGCGCGAACGCCACGGGTTCGCCGGGCAGATGTCGAAGGCGTCAGAGTTCCACATCGCGGCGCGCGCGACCAGTCGGCCAACGGTCAGCCAGCACAACCGTATAGTGTCGGCTCCGCGTGAAAGGGCCTTCGTCGCGATGACGGCTATGAGGAGGTCGACGGTCGGGACCGCGGCGCGGGGTGGTCGCGTGACGGTCTCCACCGTCGCAGCCGCGGCCGGAGTGTCGACCGCCACGGTCTCGCGGGTGATGAACGGCTCCACCACCGTGGCGCCGGACATGGTCCAGCGAGTGCGCGCGGCGGCCGCCGAGCTGGGGTACCGCCCCAACGCCGCGGCCCAGGGCCTGGCGCGGGGTCGTACGGGAACGCTCAGCGTCCTCGTCCCCGACCTGGCCAACCCGTACTTCCACGACGTGCTCAAGGGCGTGACCGCGGCGGCCGGCCGCTCGGGCTACCGGATGCTGGTGGCCGACTCCGAGGAGGACCCCGACGACGAGCTCGGTCTGTCCCACGAACTGCTGCGTCAGACCGACGGGCTCATCCTGTGCTCCCCGCGCATGCCCCGCCACGACCTGCTGACCCTGG
This sequence comes from Euzebyales bacterium, assembly GCA_013695145.1. Taxonomy (GTDB): domain Bacteria; phylum Actinomycetota; class Nitriliruptoria; order Euzebyales; family Egibacteraceae; genus JACDBB01. The sequence continues at coordinate 8,253 of JACDBB010000117.1, read as the reverse complement.
CCGACGACAGCCACGCCGTCGTCTGCGCGAACCGGCTGGCCGCCGACATCGACCTGCCGGCGGTGACCATCGACGCCCACGCCGGCATGACCAGCCTCTGCCACCACCTGGCACGGCTCGGACACCGTCGCGTCGTCTACCTGAGCGGCCCGGAGCGGTCCTGGTCGAACCAGGAGCGGCGGCACGCCCTGGACCGCGCCGCCGCGTTCGGCCTCGACGCCGTGGCCGTCGCCTGCGGCGCCACCATGGCCGACGGCCACGCGGCCATCGACGCGGCGCTGGACCACGACCCCACCGCCATCGTCGCGTTCAACGACATCGTGGCCTTCGGCGCGCTGGCGCGGCTGCGGGAACGGGGGGTCGACGTGCCCGCCCAGGTCTCCATCGCGGGCTTTGACGACATCCCCTTCGCGGCCTACGCCGCCCCCGCCATCACCACGGTCCGCAACCCCAAGGAGCTGCTGGGGCGGCGCAGCTGGCTGCTGCTGGCGCGCGCTCTTGCCGGTGAGCGCGGCCTTGAACCCGAGGTCCTGCCGCCGCAGCTCATCGTCCGCGACTCCACCGCCGCCGCGCGCGACCGCGGCAACCTCTGACCGCGCGCGTCCGCGCCAGGGGGTTGACGGCCGTCCCTCCCGGGCGTAGAAAGCGCTTACTGAGCAACGCGTCGCCATTGACGGACCGGAGGCAAGCCAGATGAAGACCATGCTGCGTGGGGTGTCGGGGCCGCTGCGGCTGCTCCTGGCGCTGACCTTGCTCGCCGCCGCCTGCGGGGCACCCGCCGGGCCCCCCGAGTCGGCGGGCGGCACCGAGCCCGAACCGCCCGCCACGGAAGCCGATGGGACCGAACCGCCCGGCGAGGCCGAGACGGCCGGTGGCACCGAGGCGGCCGACGGCACCGAGGCGGCTTTGCCCGACGAGCCGGTGACGCTGAACGTCATCGACGTGGCCGGCAACCTGCAGCTCACGCAGCCGATGATCGACGCGTACGCCGAGGCGAACCCCGACAAGGTTGCCCAGATCAACTACGAGCAGGCCCCCTCCCCCGACCTCGCCGGCCGCATCCAGGCGCAGCAGGAGGGTGGCAACCTGCAGACCGACCTGGTGCTCACCGGCACCGACGGACTGGCCGCCGGCATCGAGTTCGACCTGTGGGAGGAGATCGTGTCCCGCTACACCGACACCGGCGCGGACCTCGAGCAGATCCTGCTGCCCCCTGCGCTCGACATGCAGGGCCTGGCCCAGGACTACGGCGTCGTCGTCACGTACTACCCGTCCGGGCCCCTGCTGGAGTACGACCCCGAGCAGGTCGACGACCCCCCCACGACCCCCGACGAGCTGCTGGCGTTCGCCGAGGCCAACCCCGGCAAGTTCCAGTACGCGCGCCCGGCGAACTCCGGCCCGGGGCGGACGTTCATCATGGGCCTGCCCTACCTGCTGGACGACGCCGACCCGATGGATCCCGAGAACGGCTGGGAGAACACCTGGGCGTTCCTGGAGGACCTGGGCGAGCACATCGAGTACTACCCGACCGGCACCACGCAGACGATGACCGAGCTGGGTCAGGGCACACGCGCGATGCTGGCCAGCACCACCGGTTGGGACATCAACCCGCGCGCGCTCGGCACCGTGCCGAAGGAGGTCGAGGTCGCCTTCTTCGACGACTTCACCTGGGTTGCCGACGCCCACTACTTCGTGGTGCCCAAGGGCGTGGACGACGCCAAGATGGCGGTCCTTCTGGACCTGCTGGCATGGATCCACCAGCCGGAGGAGAACGCCAAGGCCTACGACGCCGGCTACTTCTACCCGGGACCGGCCGTCAACGGCGCCGAGCTGTCGATGGCGCCGCCCGAGTCCCAGGCGATCCTTGAGGAGTTCGGTCGGCCGGAGTATGAACAGGCCATCGCCGACAACCCGATCGAGGTTCCCCTGGACGCCGAGCAGCTGGTGCAGGCCTTCGAGATCTGGGATCGGCGCATCGGCCAGGGCAAGGTGCAGGAAGAGGATGGCTGATGCCCACCCCGAAGGTCGAGCGGCTGCGCATCGAGGGTGTCACCAAGGCGTTCGGCAGCCGGCTCGCCCTTGAGGGGTTCGACCTGGAGGTGGCCGGGGGGGAGTTCGTCGCGCTCCTTGGCCCGTCCGGCTGCGGCAAGTCGACGATGCTGAACTGCCTAGCGGGCCTGCTGCCGCTGTCGGCGGGCACGATCACCCTGGACGGCGAGCGCATCGACGGCCTGCCGCCCGAGCAGCGCGGCTTCGGGATGGTGTTCCAGAACTACGCGCTGTTCCCCCACCTCAGCGTGCGCCGCAACGTCGCCTTCGGCCTGCACGCGGCCAAGGTCGCCAAGCGCGAGATCTCCGACCGCGTCGACAGCGCGCTGGCCCAGGTCCGCCTCGCCGACTACGCCGGCCAGTACCCGTCGCAGCTGTCCGGAGGCCAGCAGCAGCGCGTCGCCATGGCCCGCGCGATCGTCCTGGAACCGGCCCTGATCCTGATGGACGAACCGCTGTCCAACCTCGACGCGCAGCTGCGCACCGAGCTGCGCACCGAGCTGCGGCGCCTGCACCAGGAGCTTGGCCTGACCACGATCTACGTCACCCACGACCAGTCCGAGGCGCTGTCCCTGGCCGACCGGATCGTGATCCTGCGCCAGGGACGCAGCGTGCAGGTCGGCACGCCCCAGACGGTCTACACCGAGCCGGCCGGGGCGTTCGTGGCGGCGTTCATGGGCTACCGCAACCTCCTGCCCGCGCAGATGAAAGAGACCCGCGGCGGCGACGCCACCGTGCTGCTGGCCGACGGCCAGCAGAGCCTCCGCGGCCGGGACCGCACCGACGGGGCCGCCGAGGCGCTGGTGGCGGCCGTGCGCCCCGAGGATCTGACGCTGCACGAGGCCGCCGCCGCGCCTGACGCCGGAGGCGACAACGTCATCCCCGCGACGGTCGCGGTCGTGGAGTACCAGGGCAACGAGGTCGCGGTGAGCGCCGAGGCGGCCGGCGGGCTGTGGCTGCACGCCCGCACCACGCTGCGGGTGCGGCCGGGTGACCAGGTCAGGGTGCACGTGCCGCCGGCGCGGGTGCTGATCTTCGCCGAGGACTCGTGAGGCGGGCAGCGGTGCTGTCCCGCACCCCAGCCGGCCGGTGGCGCCTGACCGAGCGGCTGGCCGCCCTCGGCGTCGACCGCGTGGTGCTGCTCGCCCTGCCCGCGGCGGCGGTCATCGGCCTGCTGTTCATCTACCCGTTCCTGTACGGGCTGGGACTGTCGTTCCAGCCGCGGCAGGGCGGCGGGATCCTGGCCAACTACCTCGGGTTCTTCAACGACGGCTACGAGCGCTCCACCATCAGCAAGACCCTGCGGCTGGCGCTGCCAGCCGCGCTGCTCAACGTCGCCGTCAGCGTGCCGATCGCGCACAAGCTGCGCCAGCCGGTGCGGGGCAAACGGCTGCTGACCACGGTGCTGATCCTGCCGGTCACGCTCGGCACCGTGCTGGTGGCCCAAGGTCTCATCCGCTATTTCGGCCCCGCCGGCTGGTTCAACCAGGCGCTGGTGGCCCTCGGGCTGGTGGACGCGCCGCTGTCGCTGACCAACAACTACATCGGGGTGTTCGCGTCGCTGATCATCACCGGCTTCCCGCTGTCCATGCTGCTCATCCTCGGCCACGCGTCGGGTATCGACCCGGACGTCGAGCGCGCCGCCGCGACCCTGGGCGCGGGGCCCACGCGGCGTTTCTGGACGGTGTCGTTCCCGCTCATGCTGCCCGGAATCACCATCGCCCTGGTCCTCGCGTTCGTCGCCGCCTTCGCGGTGTTCCCCTCCGCGGTGATGGTCGGCAACCCCTCCGGGAGCACGCGCGTGATCTCGATCGCGGCCTACCAGGCGGCGTTCGAGCGCTTCGACTACTCGATGGCGTCGACCATCGCCATGATCATGGCCGCCGTCGAGCTGGCGGTGATCGGCGTCGTGCTGGGCGCGCGCTCGCGGCTGTACCGCGGCGCGACCAGCGGCGGGAAGGGCTAGGCGGTGGCCGACGCCCTCGCTGGACGCCCCGCCGGCGTGCCGCGCCCGCGGCTGACGTTCTCGCCCTCCGGCTGGCTGCTGGCCGCCGTCATGGCGTTCTTCGTCGTCAACGTGGTCGCGCTGGTCGTCAGTGTGCTGTTCAACTCCTTCGCCAGCTCCTGGTTCGCCACGCCGATCCCCAGCGGCTGGACGACCCGCTGGTACCGCTTCGCCGCCACCACCTTCCAGCTGTCCGACGTCCTCGTGGTCACCGCCCAGGTCGGCGCCGCGGTCGTGGCCATCAGCCTGGTCGTCGGCGCGCCCGCCGCCTACGTCCTGGCGCGGCGGACGTTCCCCTTCAAGCGGGCGCTGCTGCTGCTGTTCCTGCTGCCCATGCTGGTGCCGCCGATCACCTACGGCATCCCGCTGGCGACCGCGCTGTACAAGTTCAACCTGGCGGGCAGCCTGCGCGGCGTGATCCTCGCCAACCTCGTCCCCGCGCTGCCGTTCGTGATCCTGGTGCTCACCCCGTTCATCGAGCAGATCGACGAGAACGTCGAGCGCGCGGCCCGCATGTGCGGAGCCTCCACCTGGCGGGTGTTCTCGCGGGTCCTGGCGCCCCTGTGCATCCCTGGGCTGCTCGCGGCGGGGCTGATGGTCCTCGTCCGGGTCCTCGCGATGTTCGAGCTGACGTTTCTGACCGCCGGCCCAGGCGACCAGACCCTCGTGGTTGCCCTGTACTACTCGGTGTTCGCCGCCGGCATCCGCCCGGCGCAGGCGATCGACGCGATGGCGGTCGTCTACATGCTCACCACCTTCGTGCCGCTGCTGATCGCCCTGCGTTTCGTCAACCCGACGCAGATGGTCGTGCGCCTGAAGCGCGAGGCGGCGGCGTGACGGTCGTCGATCCCGAGCCGATGTCCCAGCTCGAGCTCCACGACGACCGCCTGTTCGCCGGCGACCCGGCGCAGCGCGGCGTGGCGCGCGAGCTCTACGACCACGTCCGCGACCTGCCGCTGATCTGCCCCCACGGCCACGTCGATCCGGCGCTGCTCGCCGAGAACCGCCCATTCGCCAACCCGGCCGAGCTGCTGGTCATCCCCGACCATTACATCATCCGGATGCTGTACTCCCACGGCGTCGGGTTGGAGGACCTCGGCGTGCCCAGCCGCGACGGCGTCCGCGTCGAGGCCGACCCGCGGCGGGTCTGGCGGCGCCTCGCCCAGCACTGGCCGGCCTTCCGGGGCACGCCGACGCGGCTGTGGCTGGAGCACGTGCTGCGCCAGACCTTCGGCGTGCGGGTCCCGCTGGCGCCGCACACCGCCGATGACGTCTATGACCAGGTCGCCGACTGCCTGGCGCGCGAGGAGTTCCGCCCGCGGGCGCTGTTCGAGCGCTTCAACGTCGAGGCGCTGGCCACCACCGAGCCGGCGCTGGACCCGCTGGCGCACCACCGGGCGATCGCGTCCAGCGAGTGGGGCGGGCGCGTCGTCACGACGTTCCGCCCCGACGACGTCGTCGACATCGCCCGGCCCGGCTGGGCCGACGCGGTGGCGCGGCTGGGCGAGGTCACCGGCACCGAGACGCACACCTATCCCGGCTACCTGCAGGCGCTGGCCGAGCGGCGCGCCTTCTTCCAGCGCCACGGGGCCACCGCCACCGACCACGGGCACCCCACGGCACGCACCGTCGACCTGGACGTCGCCGACGCCGCCCGCCTGTACCAGCGGGCCCTGAGCGGCGAAACCGACGCTGCCGACGCCGAGTGCTTCCGCGGGCACATGCTCACCGAGTTCGCCCGCATGAGCTGCGAGGACGGGCTGGTGCTGCAGTTGCACCCCGGGTCGTGGCGCGACCACAACGAGCGGGTCCACGCGGGCTTCGGCCCCGACATGGGAGCGGACATCCCGGCTCCCACCGACTACGTGCACGGCCTGCGTCCGCTGCTCAACCGCTTCGGCAACGACCCGCGCCTGACCTTCGTGGTGTTCACGCTCGACGAGTCGACCTACTCCCGCGAGCTCGCGCCGCTGGCCGGGCACTACCCGGCGATGCTCTTGGGGCCGGCGTGGTGGTTCCACGACAGCCCCGAAGGCCTGCGCCGCTTCCGCGAGCTGACCACCGAGACAGCCGGCTTCTACAACACCGTCGGGTTCAACGACGACACCCGCTCCTTCCCCCAGATCCCCGCACGCCACGACGTCGCCCGTCGGGTCGACTGCGCCTTCCTGGCCCGCCTGGTGGTCGAGCACCGGCTGCCGCTGCACGAGGCCGCCGAGACCGCCGTCGACCTGGCGTACCGCATCCCCAAGAGGGTCTACCGCCTATGACGGTCATCCGTGCCGTCGACGTGCGCGACATCCGCTTCCCCACGTCGGCCACCCTGGACGGCTCCGACGCCATGAACACCGACCCTGACTACTCGGCGACCTACGTGACCCTGGTCACCGACGACCCCGACGGGCCGCAGGGCCACGGCCTGGCGTTCACCAACGGACGCGGCAACGAGGTGTGCGTCGCGGCGGTCCACGCGCTGGCCCCCGCCGTGCTGCGCCGCAGCGTCGACGGCATCTTCAACGACATGGTGGCGTTCACCCGCTCGCTGGTGGCCGACAGCCAGCTGCGCTGGCTGGGTCCGGAGAAGGGCGTGATGCATCTGGCCGCGGCGGCGCTGATCAACGCGGTGTGGGACCTGTACGCCAAGCTGGCGGGGAACGCGCTGTGGCGCGTCCTAGCCGATCTGGACCCCGAGCAGCTCGTCGCCTGCGTCGACTTCCGCTACCTGCACGACGCGCTGCGCCCCGACGAGGCGCTGGACATCCTGCAGCGCAGCCGCCCGGGACGTCCCGACCGGGAGCGGGAGCTGCTGCGCGACGGTTTTCCCGCCTACACCACCTCGGTCGGCTGGCTGGGCTACGACGACGACAAGGTGCGGCGGCTGTGCCGCGAGGCCGTCACGGCCGGCTGGACGCAGTTCAAGATGAAGGTCGGCGGCGATCCGGCCGCCGACCGGCGCCGGGCCGCGATCGTGCGGGAGCAGATCGGCCCCGACCGCAGGCTCATGATGGACGCCAACCAGCGCTGGGGCGTCGACGAGGCGATCGAGCGCATCCGCGCCCTGGCCGAGTTCGACCCGTGGTGGATCGAGGAGCCCACCAGCCCCGACGACGTGCTGGGCCACGCGGCGATCGCCAGGGCGGTGGCGCCCATCGGGATCGCGACCGGCGAGAACGCCGCCAACCGCGTGATGTTCAAGCAGCTGCTGCAGGCCGACGCCATCGCCTTCTGCCAGATCGACAGCTGCCGGCTCGCCGGCGTCAACGAGGTCATGGCCGTCCTGCTGCTCGCCGCCAAGTTCGGCGTTCCCGTGTGCCCCCACGCCGGCGGGGTGGGGCTGTGCGAGCACGCCCAGCACCTGGCGGCGTTCGACTACCTGTGCGTGGGCGCCAGCCTGCGCCACCGGGTCCTGGAGTACGTCGACCACCTCCACGAGCACTTCCGCGATCCGGTCGTGGTGCGCGACGCCCGCTACCGCATGCCCGAGCAGCCCGGGTACAGCATCGAGATGCGACCCGAGTCGCTGGCGCAGTACCGCTTCCCCGACGGTCCCGCGTGGACGGGCGGGCCGGGCGGGGCGGGCGTGGCCTGAGCGTGGGACGTGCGGTGCGGCTGGACCTGTCCACGCTCGGGTCGGTCCCGGCCGCCATGCGGCCGGCCTACGACCCGTCAGGCCTGGGCATCGGCATCGTGCACCTGGGCATCGGCGCCTTCCACCGGGCGCACCAGGCCACCTACACCGACGACGCGCTGGCCACCGGGCCCGGCGGCGCGCGGGACTGGGGCATCTGCGGGGTCAGCCAGCGCAGCCGCGACGTGCCCGACCGCCTGCAGCCCCAGGACGGGCTGTACACGGTCCTGGAGCGGGACTCGGGCGCCACCCGGGCCCGTGTCGTGGGCTGCGTCCGCGAGGTCCTCCTGGCGACGGAGTCCCCCGACGAGCTGCGGCGGCGGATCGCCGCCGCGGGCACCCGGATCGTCTCGCTGACCGTGACCGAGAAGGCCTACCGCCACGACCCCGCGTCCGGTCGGCTGCGCGTCGACGACCCCGCTGTCGCCGCCGACCTGGCCGACCCGCGACCGGGCCGCACCGTCGTCGGCCAGCTCGTCGGCGGGCTGCGCGACCGTCTCGCCGCCGGCGCCGGACCGCTGACCGTGCTGTCGTGTGACAACCTGCCGGCCAACGGCCCCCTGCTGCGCGG
>JACDBB010000054.1 GCA_013695145.1 Euzebyales bacterium | reverse complement strand
ACGCCGATCAGTTCCGTTCACTGCTCGACGCGCTGCCCGCCGGGACCGTCCGGTGGCGCGACGAGTACGTCGCAGACCGGGATGAGCTGCTCCCCTACCCCTCCGCCGCCGACGTCTACGTCCTGCCCTCCCGCCACGAAGGGTTCCCGGTCGCCCCGATCGAGGCGATGGCCGGCGGTCTCCCCCTGGTGGCCGCCGATGCCCCCGGGATCAGCGACATCCTGGCCGACGGCGAGGCGTCGGGCGGCATCATCGTCCCCATGGAGGACCCCGTGGCGCTGGCGGCGGCGCTGGGTGCCCTCATCGACGACGAGGAGCGACGCGCGAGAGCGGCGGCGGCGGCACGACGCCGTGCGGAGTCGACCTACTCCCTGGACGTCGTCGGGAAGCAGCTGCGCGCGTTCCTCCTGGACGGGGAGCCCGGTCAGGAGCCTTCGGCTCAGTCGCCCCGCTGAGCCGCTGCTGTCGCGCTCGACAGCGTCTCCCAGCCAGCCGCCAGGTCGAGCGCGAAGCGCGCATCACCGGACGCCTGATGGCGGGTCGTCACGTGGCAGCGAACCAGCAGCACGAGCAGCAGCAGCCGTCGGCCGGTCCCCTCCCCGGGGGGCAGGTCCGCAGCGGTGCAGGCTGCGCGCAGCTCCGGATCGAACACCCCCTGGAGGTAGGCCTGCAAGAGCCCCCGGCGGTCCCTTCGCATCGACTCCCCGAGGAGCAGCCAGAGCGGGTCGTAGCCGAATGGCAGCATCCCCGCCCTTCGAGGTCGATGAGCACGGGCCGGCCGTTGCGGACCACCAGGTTGTCGCTGGACATGTCACCGTGGACAGGTACCAGTGGACAGCGCTCCGCCAAGGCCTCGATGGCGGTCCGCTCCCGTGCCAGCTCCGCTCGCAAGGAAGCCGGAATCTCCACGCGATCAGCGACGAGGAGCGCCCCCTCGAGGAGCGCGGCTGTCGAGCCCTCACCCTCACCTGCGGCGAGATGGCCCTGTGCCACGATCAGGTCACGGACGACCGCCTCTTGCTGCGGCGGTGGCAGATCGGCGAGGTGATCGCCTTCGATGTATTCCGGGGCTCCTGAAGAAGTTGTGGGCGACGGTGGAGCCGTCGGGGGGCGAAACCGCAGGTCAGGTCGTGATCGGCGCTCCCGTGCTCGCCCCCTGACCCGAACGCTCTTGGCGGGGCGGGACCGCGCAGCACTACGCTGCCCGAACCACGGCCTCAACAGCCGCTGTCCGCTGTCTTGCGTCGCCAAGGGAGTCGCGTGCGGTATTTCGAAATGGTCGGACTCCCCGGAGCGGGTAAGACGACGCTCATCAAGTCCATCGACACCGGCCTCGGCGTGGTGCCCATCAGGCGGCTGATCACCACGAGGAGTCGCGGATCAGAGTTGCGCCGTCATCGCCAGATCTGGTGGCGCATTCCCAAGCGTCTGCAGCTTCGCATCCTCGAGCGCCTCCCTCCTGACGCGAAGGACGCTGCGTCGTTCATCGTGAAGCATCCGCAGCTACGCCAGGTGGTGCTGACCGCCAGCGAGAACATCCCGGACCCCTCGGACAGGGAACTGGCCGTCGCCTTGCTGTTCGAGACCTGGTCCTACTACGGTTATGCCGAACGCATCGGCTACGCCGGCGAGGGCGTCCTCTTCGACGAGGGGATCTGGCAACGGCTGATCTTCCTCCTGGCGCTCGTGCCCGACCAGCCAGCCGACGAGTTCCTCGCGATGGCCCTCGAGAGGGTACCACAGCTCGATGGAGCGATCCTGCTTGACCTTCCCCTCAAGGCCGCCGCGGAGCGCGCCACCCTGCGGCGGGATGGGTTCATGCGGATCGATCTGATGGACCGCATGGCATCACTCCTGGAGGGCACCATCAACGGCCTGGAGGCCGCAGGGGTTCCAATGGTCACCCTTTCCGCGGAACGCCCGTCGCGTGAGTCACTTCGTGATGTCAGGACGTTCCTGGGCAACCAGATGAAGGCATGAACCACGCCAGCCGCGACCCGGAATAGCGGCCAGGACCAGCCAGGGCGGGACGACCGCGGGGCGACGCTCAAGTGGCACACTTGCCTGGGCC